>NZ_JBKDZH010000013.1:0-62473 GCF_047971185.1 Kluyvera sp. | reverse complement strand
CTTGTAACGTGCAGGTGAGCTGGGTGGCTTCATCGTGACTCTTTGCCTGGCCGCTGGCGATAAACAGCGGAATGGAGTAGCGCAGCAGAAAATGGACGCCGTTTTGCTCCGTGCCGCCCTGATGCCCGCCGGGTAGCTCATCAACCAGCAACCGGAAGCTTTGTTCATGCGGGTGAGATGTGGGGTTAAGCACCACGATACGCACCAGCTGCTGCTGGCCGGGCTTTAGCGCGGTGACCGCCGGGCTGCTGACGATATCGTCGGTGAGCGTCAGTACATCTTTGCCCTGCGACTGCGACCAGTCATACACGCGAATCTGCGCGTGGATCGGCTGGCTGCCGGTGTTGGTCAGATACAGCGCCGCCGCCCGCTGGCTGTCGGTAAGATTCAGCATGACGGGAGCGACCTGTAGCGTGGCGCTCATGGCGAAGCGGACGAAAACCAGCATCACGACCAGCCAGCAAAGGGCAAAGAGGGTGATTCTGCGCATGTTAGTACACCAGATTCAGCGTCACGTCGTCGCTGTACAAGCCCGCTTTGGCTTGGGTCAACGCTCCTGCCTCAATCACGCCGACAATGGTTTCGGACTGCGCCTGGCCGGTGCCGGTGCCTTCAATGCCGCCGCTGGCGTTCACCGGCGTTTTCTTGCTTTCATCGGCGTACAGTTTATAAGCGATGTTCTGCGCGCTGATGTTGCTGTCTTCCGGTTTAAGCCAGAAGGTGCCGTCGCTTTCGCCGTCGCTGCTGGCAGCGGACAGGGTAAACGGCGTGCCGTTGGTGCACAGCACGCTCAGTTGGGTGGTGGCGTTGATTTCGCTGGCTTCGTCGGAACCGTGGCTGGCGAAGTTCAGATCGTTAGCCTGCAACGTGCAGGATTTCAGCACTTCCAGCGAGACGTGCATGGTTGCCGTTGTTGCGCTATCGGCTAGCGCGAATTGATGATAGGCAGACAATAAGCTGAAAATGATGATTGCCATCCTTTTCATAGGCAAGCTCCATTAGATAAATGAATTTGGTGGTTGAATAGACTATTTTTTTCGGAATGTTGAGTGCGCAAAGAATAAGCTCAGGGGCGTGATGGTGGATATTCTTATCTGCTAAATCTAAGCTTATTCCTGGTAATGTGATAAAAATGTTCAGCGCAGGTTTCCGGTATATTTCCGTTGGGCGATGAGAACGTAATTCTTACTTCACTATGCGTATGATTACCCGTGGTCATTACTGATAAAGCGAACGGTTTTCTATCGTGCGTATTTTTCGATGTAAATCGGCCAGCGTATTGCAGTGGAATTTCGCCATCGCATTGCGCCGATGCGTATAAATCGTTTTCGGCGATTTATGCAGCATTCTAGCGATGCTGTTGGGCGAAAACCCCATAATTATCAATAAACAAATGTGAATTTCTGAAGGTGTTAACGGCGTTTCTTTCCGCATCGTCCGACGAAATTCAGGGTGTTTAAGCTGCTCAGTGAGCTGTTTTATCGACAGTTTATCGCTGAATACGCACACGCGCTCCGGCGGCAGGCATTGTTGAACCTCCTGCATCCGGCGTTCTTCGGTAATAACCAGCCATTTTATTTCGTCATTTTCCTGGAGAATCTTTTCCCGCAGCTCAAAAATGCAGTTTTCACCGACTTTATTAAACCATTGCAGCGTTGGGTACGGGTTTATCATATAAGGAATGGAATGTTTCAATCCCATCCACAGGAAATAGTTATTACTCAGTACGACCAGGTGATAGGGTGCAGACATAGCGTTCATTTATTCCACAGAAAACCTTGACCATAATTAGCGTGAGAATCACAGGCTAATTGGTAGTCAGCGAGCGTTTCGATGCCTTCCACAAGGACTTCATCGGCGATTTTTTTGCAGCAGCGGGCTAGCTTCAGGAACGGTTCTTTGCATTCGCGTCCCGTCCAGAACGCATGCTTATCAATTTTGGCCCCGGAAAAGTGATAATCCTGTTCGACCAGGCACGGCAGAATGTCGTGATGAACGTCGTCGGCCCAGACGGCAATTCCCTTCTGTCTGACGGCGTTGATGCGCGCACGTAGCTGCTGGCTTTCTGCCGGTGTCAGCGTCAGGAGCTGATCTAAATCGGTCAGTTCAATCGCGATACGATCCGCTGCGGCGGTTTCTTCGTCGAGACGCTGTAAAAAGCCGGGCGTCAGCATCACGTCCGCACTGGCGTTCAGGTAATACTTACCGGAGGCGGGCGTTTTGATGACGTGCGCAAGCTGGGCGAAGAAGAGGTCAATTCTGGCGTCAAGCGCCAGATTGCTGAAAAAATGCTCAAGGTTTATCTGGGCCGGTGCGGTAGAGAGCACTTCCCAGGCAACGATATTTTCATTATGCAGGACGCGGATGGATTCGAATTTATAACCTGTGAGCATGATTACGCAGCAATATTAACCAGTATTTTTAATGTTGGTTAATGCTAGGTAATTTGCTTTTGTTGGTATATTTATAAATATAAATTCGATTTATATGGTTTTTTTGTCTGGTTTATAAGTTATTTATAGGTTTTTATTTTTACGATAATAGGTAAAGGAAAGGGGGGCGATACGCCCCCCACGCGCTTCAGGCATTAGCCTTGCGCATCGATTACTTTGATTTCCACCATCCCAATGCCGAGCTGGCGCGGGGAGTGGCCGAGGATGTTGCCCTCGTTAGTGGACTGCGGGGCCGGCGGCACGATGACCAGCGTACTGGCGTCCGACGGGTTGTCGAAGTGTAGGGTTGTGGTGGTGACATCGTGGCCGAGCGTGAGCGTCTGCTCGCTGTTACCGACGCGTACCGGGATAGGTTTATCCGCGTTTGGGCCGAAGGCTTTTGCGGTGATCACCAGGTCGAAGCGCTTCGGTAACGGATGCTGGTACTCAATTTTCACCTGCTCGCCAAGCTGCGCGTTGGACCAGCGTCCCCATGATTCCGGGCGGGAGATACCGCTGAAGCTTTTCACCTCTTCCGGCGCGCCCGCGACGTTAAAGATAAAGCTATCGGCCTTGTAGCGGATATCGTTATCGACGGTTTTAAGCGAATCGACGTTGCCCTTGTAGCGCACCATGTCGATCACCGTGTCTTTAAACTCGGTTTTGCCATTCCACATTGCTTTGTCGACGCGCTGCACTTTTTGCTCGCCGCCGAGCTGGCCCTGCGAGACGCACCAGTCGGTGGACAGCGCCAGATTTGGCGACCACAGCTGGGCCATTTTATAGCAGCGGTCGACCCAGACGAAGTTATCGCGCGGGGCAAAATCGGCCAACTGGTAGCGCAGCGGCGCGGAGTATTCGCTTTCCGGCAGCGGCTCAACCCGGTTATCCGACACGCGCAGCAGCAGCGGCAGGCGGAAGTGGCTGCCGGAGAAGGCAATCATGTTCTTCTGGGTATCGATAGCGAAGTTTTTGATCTCTTTCGGGAAGTTCCACAGGTGGATGATGTCCGGCTTCCACGCCAGCACCTTCTCCTTCATATTGAGGAACACTTCGGACAGCGATTGCCCCGACAGGCTGCTGCGGCCCAGGCCGATAAAGTTATCGCCGCCGAGCAGATCCAGCACCGTTGCGCCGTTGTCCATGGTGTTGCGTTTTACCGCCAGCACCTCTTGCTCGTCGGGTTTATCACCGCGGATCACAAAGAACAGGTTGCTGCGGTCCTGCTTATTCAGCTCGTCCCAGGCGGTGTTTTTCATCGCCAGGTGGTCGGAAGAGACCACGATAATGGTGTCTTTAAACCACGGTGATGCTTTGATCTTATTAATAAATTCCGCAATGTTCTCCTGGCTACAGGTGACCGCGCTGAACGACTGATTGGTCTTGCCGTTGATGTCGTATTTTTTGCGGTTGCAGGTGCGCGAAATAAAGCCGTCCGGGTGGTGGGTATCGACGGTTAAGGTGAACAATGAGAAGCGCTTGCCCTCACGGGACAGCGTCTCAAACTTTTTCCACGCTTCATCGAGGACGGTATCGTCGTAGTAGCCCCAGTCGTTTTTGTAGGCCGGGTCTGCGACGGTGGTTTTCAGCTCTTCCGCGCCGTACAGATGGTCGAAGCCGTGCGATTTCAGGAACACATCTTTACCCGCGAAACGCAGGTTGGCACCCTGCACGAAGTAGTTCTCGTAGCCGGAGTTTTTCAGGATATCGCCAAGACAGATATTTTGCGGGAAGAAGCTCGATAGCGACGCGGAGGCGTTGCCTTCGAACGGGGCGAACAGCGGGATGCCGCACTGTGAGGCAACCATGCCGGCGATGGTGTAGTCGGTGCCCGGCAGCTGCATGGTATGGCTGAAATCGAGGCTCTGGTTTTTCAGCGCGCCCAGCTCCGGGGTCAGGTCCGGGAAGGCGTCGTTATCAAAATAGGTTCGTTCCAGGCTTTCACCGTAGATATAGACGAGGTTCAGCTTTGGTTTGGCGATCGTTTTTGCCGGCTCTTTGTAGTAGGCCGAGAAGTCAGGATCGCCGTCGCGCGACTGGGATTTTACCAGCTCGCTAATCTGGCGAAACGCCGGGCTAGCGTCAACCGAGCCAACGGCCAGAATCAGCGCCAGCAGACTGTAGCCAAAATGATGGGGATGATGGCGACGGCGGCGCAGTAGCCAGCCCAGCCCGCCAAAAACGGCGACCAGCGCGGCCACGAGACCCACGCCCGGCAGAATGTATTTACCGACGCCCGCGCCCGTCAGGCTGTTGGTCAGCGTATAGAGCACCGCATCGTTGATACCGTCGCCGGTAAAGTAGTCGCTGGCGTACAGGGTAATATTCAGGACCACAAACAGGCCCAGTACCGTTAACGTGGCGGCGAACCACCATTTATTGCGCCCCGCCTTCCAGGCATAAATTGCGATGGAAGCCAGGAACAGAACGAGGGATAACAACTCTGACACTACACGTCCTCAACAGCGCCAGTTTTTCTGGCTGCACACAAAGTAACTTCACAATGTAATTGTGCCGTCATCTGTCTGCAATTCTAACGTAGTGAAAGTGTGCTGTTATTCAGAATTGGTTTAGAAATGGACGATATTTGAGCGGTTTTTGACGGCGGGTGCGAAACCCGCCGCGAAAAGAGGCGATCAGGAAATGTAGCTAACGCCTTGTTTCAGAACGAAATCACAGGCTTTGGCTTTCACTTTTTTACCCAGTTCGGTGTTACCCAGGCTGTCGAGGTCGAGCTTCTGGCCGTCTTTGGCGTTCAGCAGCCCCTCAAGCCCTTCCATATAGCCGGTATCCTGCTTCTGCTCTGCCGCCGTGTTGAGGCCGAGCTTATCCAGCACCTGGCTTTTTACGTTATCCACGTTAGCGACGGAGGTCAGTTTCTGTTTGGCGCAGTACCCCATGATCCCGGCGGCGTTGTTCATGCTGCTGGAACTCAGCGACTGGCTGCCGCCGTTAAGCAGGCTGGTCAGCGAAGAGAGGGAGGTCCCGCTGCTCTGTGACGAACTGCTGCTGCCCGCCAGCGAACTGGCCGCGCTGCTCAGGTCATTCAACGATACGGCGCCCGCAGCGGTAGAAACAAACGCGCTGGCAATGATTACGCGGCAAAGCATCGATTTTACAGATTTCATGGGGTCTACTCGTGTGTGCAATTATAAATGGACATGATGAGTATACGCCTGTCATTCATAGGATGTATCTTAATACTCTTTCCCAGTGACCCGGCTGCGGTAACTTTCCCAGTTAAAAATCACCCACAGGCTGTTGCCGAGACGCATGCGATCCATCACTCGCTCGCCGAGCAGCTTGTTCATTTCATCCAGATTGCTGTTGGTCAGCATCCCGGTCGGGCGCTTGGACGACGAACGGCGGTCGACGATCTGGTTAATGATTACCTTCTCATAGCGCGATTCGGTCTGCATGCCGATTTCATCGATGACCAGCAGGTCAACGTTGCTTAAGTCGCTCAGCAGCTGTTCTTCGCTGGTTTCACGATTGCCGAAGGTCTCTTTCATCGCCGACATAATATCGGCGACGGTGATAATCAGCACCGACTTGCCGCGCAGCAGCAGCTCGTTGCAGATGGCGGCGGCGAGATGGTTTTTACCGGTGCCCGGCTTGCCGGAGAAGATAAAGCTCGCGATATTGCCGTCGAATTCGTCAACGTACTGTCGCGCCTTCGCCAGCGCGTTCATCTGGCCTTCATTTTCCACACGATAGTTATCGAACGAGCAGTTCTGATGCAGCGGGCGAATACCGGAGCGGTTAAAGGTGCGCTGCATTTTCATCGCGCGGTTTTCGCGCGCCAGCGCCGCCGCGCGGATCTCGCCCTGCTCTTTCTGCCAGGCCAGCAGCTCTTCGCCCGTTTTAAAGGCCGGTTCAATATGCGCCGGCATCATCTTCTGCAGGCGCTTCATCAATTCGCCAACGTCTTTCATGCTCAACCTCTGAAACCCGGTGGAATCTGACGGTCAGGTTCGCTGACCGCGTTCACGTCACGCCGCATCTGGCCATTATTATTCGCCCGGCCCATCTGTATGCTGCGCGCTAATTTTTGCTGCCACTGTACGTGGTGGAACACTTTGCCCTCGGCCTGCCAGTAGGCGACGAACGAGGCCAGCTCTTCCGGCGTGACCGGCTCGCTTAAGGCGATGCCCCATAGCGCGGAAAGGCGCAGGAACTCGGCGTCGGGCTGCCAGCCCGCGTACATGGCGAATTTCCCCATCGGCACGGAGACCGGCGCCGCCGTCGGTTCTTCAAAGAACTGGGCATCCAGCGTCACGTCGCTGCCCGGGCGGGCGAGTTTTTCTTCCAGCGCCAGCAGCTGCGCCAGCCGTTCCGGCGTGACGGCATAGAACGCGGGCGTATTATTGGCAAACACGGCCACCGCGCCGTTCTGGGTTTGCGCAAGAATGGCCGCGGGATCGGCGACGAAGGCGTCAATACCAATCACGTTGGGCGTTAAAATACGAGAAGACATAACACTATCTCAATACTGAAAAAAACGGGAAGGGTGCGTGAAATCCGCACGAATACTGCACATAGTAGCACAAGCCGGGGGAAGGGCGGCACTCTCCCGTACCGCCCTCAGGATCATACCCGCGGGCGCTTGCGATACAGCCACAGCCCGGGAATCGACAGGCCGATGGAGAGCGCGCCAACGATCGACGACGCCTTCAGGAAGTTGCTTAACAGGGTGATCATCATCTCTTCAGAATAGCCAAAATGGCTGATTTTGACCGCCGAGATCATTGCCGTGTAGGCCGAAATTCCCGGGAACATCGGGATCACGGCGGCCACGGTGAATATTTTCGGATGCGCCAGATACCAGCGCGACCACTGAATGCCGATGCTGCCCACCAGCATGGCGGCCAGGAAGGTGGCCCATTCGATATTGAATCCCGCGGTCATCATGCAAAAGCGCGAAGCGTGGCCGATGGCCCCCAGCAGCGCGCACCACGGCAGCGCGCGGTGCGGCACGTTAAAGACCATGGCGAAACCGACCGCCGGAATGGCCGACAGCACCATGTCCTGCGCCAGCAGCAGTACAAAATCGATCACACCCATCCGCGCAGCCCCCATAATGTCATGGCCATGACCACGCCGACGCAGGTCGCCAGCGTTAACAGGCTGGCAATCGCCCAGCGCGCCAGGCCGGTGTTGATATGCCCTTTGAACATGTCGGCGACGGCGTTAATCAGCGGGAAGCCCGGCACCAGCAGCAGAACGCTGGCCGCCATGGCGACGGTCGAGGTCTGATGAAAGGCGGGCAGCTGTAGCATCAGGCCGGAGACGGTGGTCGCGGCGAAGGCGGTCAGGCCGAAGTTGATCTGCGGATGCATGGAGCGATGCGTGAGCAGCTGGCGAATGTACATGGCGATCGTGCTGGCGCAGAAGGTGACCAGCGCGCCGTCCCAGCCGCCGTTGTTCAGCTTGCAGAAGCAGGCGCATGACAGCCCAACCATCAGCACGACCAGCCAGCGCGGGTAGCGCAGGGGTTTTATCTGCGCAAAGCGTTTACCGACATCTTTGTAGTCCAGCAGCTTGTGCTCGGCCATGATGACGATGTGCTGAACTTCGGTGACCACGTGCATGTTGATGCCGCGGTCGCTGTTTTTGCGCGTGGAGGTGAGGCAGAGCCCGTCCTTGATGGTGGTCAGCACAATGGCGTTTGAGGAGATGGCGCTTTCGACGCTATCCATCCCCAGCGCGTGCCCCAGCCGCGTGGACAGCTCCTCTACCAGGGCGCTCTCTGCGCCATGCTGTAATAAAAAAAGACCGCACTGAATACATAATCGCGTGACGATACGTTGTTCTGACTGATCGACGTCTATAAAGCCCCTGGTACCCAAAACGCCTGCGTAATGACCTACTTGTACCCGAAGAGTTGCTTTGCGCTCTCCGCGCCGGATCAAACAATGTGCAAAAATTCGACGTCCGCTGCGAAGGCGCAAAGAGTTGATGTCGCCCACACTTTTGCAAAACTGTTCGAAAGTGCAAATTTTGAACGGATTCTGGCCTTCTTTTTCGTTACTGACTTATCAAAAATGCATCATGAAACTTTATTGATACACAAAACAAACAAATAATTAACCATTACGTGAGGTCACCCTATGAACACGCAAGTCGCCATTATCGGTGCCGGGCCTTCGGGGCTGCTGTTAGGCCAGCTGCTGCATAACGCCGGGATTAAGACCGTCATCCTCGAACGTCAGACGCCGGAGTATGTGCTGGGGCGTATTCGCGCAGGCATCCTGGAAAACGGCACCGTCGAGCTGCTGCGTGAAGCGGGTGTCTCTCGCCGGATGGATGCCGAGGGGTTGATTCACCACGGCGTGGAGTTTCTGTTTGCCAATCAGCGCATCCCGGTGCCGCTGAGTGAACTGACGGGCGGTAAAAGCGTGATGGTGTACGGCCAGACCGAAGTGACGCGCGACTTAATGGAAGCGCGCCAGGACTGCGGCGCCCAGACCATTTACGGCGTTGAGCAGGTCGAGCTACACGATCTCAAGAGCGATAAGCCCTTCGTCACGTTTGTGAAAAACGGCGAAACCTGCCGACTGGAATGTGATTTTGTTGCGGGCTGCGACGGCTTCCACGGCGTTTCTCGCCAGAGTATCCCACGGGAGATTTTGCGCGAATATGAAAGCATCTGGCCCTTTGGCTGGCTGGGGCTGCTGGCGGATACGCCGCCGGTCAACCCGGAGCTTATCTACGCGCACCACGATCGCGGGTTTGTATTGTGTAGTCAGCGCTCACTAACCAGAAGCCGCTACTATCTTCAGGTTCCGCTCAGCGACAAGGTGGAGCAATGGTCTGATGAACGCTTCTGGGAGGAGCTGAAGCGTCGCCTGCCGGACGATTTGAGCCAGAAGTTAGTGACTGGTCACTCACTTGAGAAGAGCATTGCGCCGCTGCGCAGCTATGTGGTCGAGCCGATGCAGTATGGCCGCATGTTCCTCGTTGGCGATGCGGCACATATCGTGCCGCCGACGGGGGCCAAAGGGCTGAACCTGGCGGTGTCAGACGTGAACTATTTGTGGCGAATTTTGCGTCAGTACTATCGTCATGGCCGTGAAGATCTGCTTAGCCATTACTCGCAGCTGGCGCTAAATCGGGTGTGGAAAGGCGAGCGTTTCAGCTGGTTTATGACCCATCTGCTCCACGATTTCCAGGACAAGAGCGCCTTCGACAGAAAAATGCAGGAAGCGGACCGCCAGTATTACCTGGGGTCGCGCGCCGGACTGACAACCATTGCGGAGAACTACGTTGGGCTACCTTATGAAACGGTGGAATAAAACATGAAGCGGGCGGGTGTGGCGACACCGCCGCCGGACATCGTGCCGGTCTTTAAGCTCTATGGCGAGCAGATGGGCTGGCCCACGCCCGACCTGCTGCACTGTGAGTCGATACTTCAGCGTAGCAGCCTGTATGAGTGGCATATCCGCGTGCATCAGCATGCCGAGCTGGTGCAGCTGTTGTATCTGCACAAAGGGCAGGCGGAAATTGAAGTTGAAGGCGAGCGGCACCTGGTGAGCGAGTCGAGCATCCAGGTTGTACCGTCGCTGTGCGTGCACGGTTTTCGTTTTTCGCCCGGTACGCAGGGCTACGTGCTGTCGCTGGCGCTTCCGCTATTGAGCCAGCTGGAGGCGCAGTTTGGCGGCCAGCTGGATGTGCTCAGCCGGCCTGGCTGTATTCCGGTTAAGCGCTCAAGCCGCCATATTCGCTCGGTGTTCGCGACGCTGCTGGAGGAGTATACCCATGAGAACGACGCGCGTGAGATGATGCTCTATTCGCTGCTCGGCGCGCTGCTGGTCTGGCTCAATCGTCAGGGCACGCCGCCGAGGCCGCTTGAGGACAAAAGCGAACGCAAACGCGGGGTATTGCGGCAGTTTGCGCGACTCATTGAAAGCCATTACCGTGAACACCTGTCGCTGGCGGAATATGCGCAGCGGCTTGGCGTATCAACGACCCATCTGAACTGTCTGTGCCGCGAATTCCACGGCACCAGCGCGCTCGGCGTGCTGCATCAGCGGCTGCTGCTGGAGGCGAAAAGAAGCCTTCAGTACACCAGCATGAGCATCACCCAGGTGTCCGACTATCTGGGGTTTAGCGATGTGACCTACTTTTCGCGCTTTTTCAGAAAACGAGGCGGCATGACGCCAAAAGAATTCAAAGTGAAAATGGAATAGCGGCGAGAAAATATTAACCGTGAATTTTTAATTTTTCTTATAACTTAATTAATATTTTCTAAGTTAGTGCTTTTCAGACAGCATGCCATACTGCTCTCGTCAATCCTGCCAGTACATCCATGTAGCAACATTTTTTATTGGTTCGGTAACGACAAGATAATAATAATATTATTGCGTTAAAGGGAATAGAAACGGATGGGTTCAGTTTCCTGTTAATACTTCGCACAGTATTAAATAATTTTATATTCAGGAAATGAATCTTCGAATGGATACGGAGGTTTTATGTCGCCAGAATTCTGCAAGTTCGCGGTGATTATCAGCAAAATACCGGTAATGCAGTCTGGGCTCAGCACGATAATGGGAACGCATTTTCCGGATTATGAGCTCAATTTTTGCCAGTCTCTGGAAGAGCTAACGTTACTTCAGCTTCGGCGAACAGACGTCGTTATTATTGATTTTTCAGGAGAAATAAGGCATCCACGTGCGCTATGCGAACAGTACTATACGCTGTTGTCACAGTATCGGGATATTCACTGGATCTTTCTGATTAGCCGGCAATATTATGCGCTGGCCGTTGAGTTTTTAATGCGCCCGGAAAGTACCTTACTTTCAGATTCAGACTCCATTGAGCGCGTCATCAAAGCCGTCCAGCAGGGGGGCGTCAGCACGGAAAAAATTAGCCAGACGCTGCTATCTATGCAAAACAGCGATGATATTGATGGCGAAAATGACCGACTAATTATGCTGACGCTGTCAGAACGCAAGGTACTGCGTCTGCTGGCCAAAGGCTGGGGAATTAATCAAATTGCCGCCTTGCTGAAAAAGAGCAACAAGACGATCAGCGCGCAGAAAAATAGCGCGATGCGTCGACTGTCTTTACGCAGCAATGCGGAAATGTATGCCTGGATTAACAGCAACCAAGGGATGAAGGAACTGAATCTCTACTCAGCTTACGGAGAACAAGCGGAATGGAAAAGCACAGCAGGAAGCAGTGCGTCGCTATCATAGAACATTGCATGATGACGGAGATGGGGCTGCGTCATCTGTTAACGCATTCTCATCATGGGAATTTTACGTTGCACTTTTACCGCTCTATCGGCGAATTCAAGCTGGCGCTTCGTCAGACTCCGTTTGATATGGTGATTTGCTGTCTGCCCGGCACGCGGGAGCCACGCATTGAGTGCCTGTTTACGATGGAGGACGTTGCGCGTCATCATGCCGGAATGGTCCGTATTATTCTGGCGAACGACAGCGTTGAAGCGGAGCTAATTAAGCACCTTTCACCCACCTACCTGCACGGCGTGCTGAGCAAATCCAGCCCGTTAGCGGAGCTGCAACAGAGTATGCTGGAGCTGCTGCAAGAGGCGGCGCTGGGGCATGTATGTGCCGATGCCTCTTTATCACATCAAGAAAGCCGTTTTTTGAGCCCGACCGAGAATATGATCCTGCGCTACATGACCTACGGCTATTCGCTGATGGAAATTGCGCAGCGGCTCGACAGGAACATCAAAACTATTCGCGCCCATAAATTCAATGCCATGACCAAGCTTGGTGTGAATTCGGACGTTGACCTGCTGAGCGCCGCAGACCTGCTGGTTTCTCTACCCGACAGAAACATCGCCTACCGGCAGACGCTGCTTCGCTCTGCTTAGCTGGGTGATGATAGACAGACGTCAACCCACGTGGCGTCGGTGAGGCTGGCCAGCCTGTGCGGCGAAATACGTACTGCGCTATGAATAGCGCCTGCGGCTGGCAGGACCTCATCATACGCCTGCAGCGAGATATCGCAGTAGACGTCCAGCGGGTTTTCCAGGCCAAACGGGCACACGCCGCCGACCGGGTGTCCGGTCAGCGTGACCACTTCGTCGCTGCTGAGCATCCGCGCCTTCGCCCCGAAGGCCTCTTTAAGCTTTTTATTGTCCAGGCGGGCATCGCCTTTGGCGACGACCAGAATGACGCGGTCTTTGACCTTCAGCGACAGCGTTTTAGCAATTTGTCCGGGTTCAACCTGATGAGCGGCTGCAGCCAGCGCGACGGTGGCAGTACTTTGCTCAAGCTCAATAATATTGATGTCGGGCGCGCGCTCGGCAAAGAATTCTCGTACGGACTGTAGGCTCATCATGCTCTCCTGATTTTTCGGCGAGTCACTCTGTCATAAAGCTACCTGAGTTGTAAATAAAGCGACGAAGTTGTGCAAAAATTGTTTGATTTCTGGATCTCCTTCACAATCACTGCAACCGGTTACTGTAACCGGTTGCGGTTCATCTTCAGGCGATTGATACTGCGAGGGTAACTTCCTTTGTATCCATAATAAGAGCCATATATGAACGGTATTCCTATGAACATGATGTCGGGTCGCGTTGCTGCAACCGCAGAGCGTTCACAGTTTGCCCAGTCGTATGTCGGCAAAATTGTTGTTGCTGTGCTTACGTCTAAAGCCTGTCAGGAGGGCTGCTATGTCTGCTAATCACGCTGCATTTAATCTGATATTTCGCTTTGTAGAAAACTATGTTAGTCCAGTTGCTGGCCGTATTTCATCTCAGCGCCACGTCATGGCCATCCGTGACGGTTTTATCTCTGCTATGCCATTTATGATTGTGGGGTCGTTCCTGCTGGTCTTCGCCTATCCGCCGTTCTCGCCGGATACCACCTGGGGCTTTGCCCGCGCGTGGCTGGATCTGGCGAAACAGTTTGAAGGCCGAATTCTGACGCCGTTTGATATGACGATGGGCATCATGTCTATCTATATCTGCGCCGCCATCTCCTATAACCTTGGCAAACATTACGAAAAGAGCAATCAGCTCGATCCGTTTATGTGCTCCATGCTGTCAATTATGGCGTTTCTGCTGGTTGCCGCACCGAAAACCAACGGCAACCTGCCGGTGGATAGCCTCGGGGGGACCGGGATCTTCACCGCCATTCTCGTCGCCGTTTACTGCGTGGAGATGATGCGTTTTCTGAAAATCCGCAACATCGGCATCCGTTTACCGGACCAGGTACCGCCGATGATCAAAAACTCCTTCGACCTGCTGATCCCGGTGCTGGTGGTGGTGCTGACGCTCTATCCGCTGAGCCTGTTTATTCAGAGCCAGTTCGATATGCTGATCCCGCAGGCCATTATGTCGGTGTTCAAACCGCTGGTCTCCGCGGCTGATTCCTTACCGGCGATTCTGCTGGCGGTACTGATTGGCCACCTGCTGTGGTTCGCAGGCATCCATGGCGCGGCGATTGTCTCGGGTATGCTGCAAATGTTCTGGCTGACCAACCTCGGTCTGAACCAGACTGCACTGGCACAGGGCGCGCCGCTGCCGCATATCTTTATGGAAGCCTTCTGGACGTTCTTTATTGTGGTGGGCGGTTCTGGTGCCACTATGGGCCTGGTGTTCTGCTATCTGCGTAGCCGCTCGGCGCACCTGCGCTCCATTGGCCGTCTGAGCGTGGTGCCGAGCCTGTTCAACATCAACGAACCGGTGATTTTTGGTACGCCTATCGTGATGAACCCGGTGTTCTTTATTCCGTTCCTGCTGGCCCCGATGGTGAACGCCATTCTGGCCTGGGCGGCAATGAAGCTCGATCTGATTGGCCGCGTGATCTCCGTTGTGCCATGGACCGCACCGGCGCCTATCGGCGGCGCGTGGGCGCTAGGCTGGGATTTCCGCGCGGCGATTCTGGTGGTGGTGCTGGCCTGCGTCTCGGCGATTATCTACTACCCGTTCTTCAAAGTGTACGAAAAACAGTTACTGGCACAGGAAGAGGAAGAAGCGCAGCGTGCGGCTGAAGAGAGCCAGCAGGTTGCGTAATCAGTAGGATATCGGCGGGGCGTTTGCCCCGTCGGTTATTTCAGGGTGCAGTCACCGCACTGCTGAACGTCAGGCAGGCGGTAGCGCTGGCAGCAGGTTCGGCGCACCAGGCGGCCTTCACGTACCACGACGGTACGCCACAGCGGGTTATCCTGGCCATCGGCCAGCGTTTTGCCAAAGAAGTAGCGCTGGCGCAGCTGGTTCACCTGATCTTCGCCCAGCAGCGCAATCATCTCTCCGAGATACCAGTTAATCAAATAGCCGGTATTGCTCCAGATAAGCTTAGCGTTAATCTCGCCCGTGGCCTCCAGCGCCGCAATCACCGGCATAATGCCTTGCGTCACCAGGTTATCCATACGTTCGACGAGCGGTTTCTGCGTGGCGCGCAGATCGTGGCGTACGTCAACCCAGAAGCAGGCCGCGCGGCCGGTTTCGTGGAACTCGACGTGGAAATGCTCGGGGGAGACGGCGATGGCGGACTCTTCGGTCAGCAGCGCCAGCATCAGCGGCGGCACCATCAGGCCGATATACCACTGGGCCCACAGCGAAATCAGCGGCTTGTTTTCACGCGCCTGCGTCGGCTGGTTGCGGTAGATATGATCGGAGTAGATAGCCAGCAGAGAGCTCAGTTCCGTCGGCTTAGACCATTCGGCCAGCGTTCTGGCATTGTCCGGGGCGGTTTCATCCAGACGAAACAGCTCCAGCATGTGCGGGCGATGCTCGGCGATTTTCGCGCGTACCGATTCCGCGAACGCATTTTCCCTGCCGGGAAGCGGCGTACGCCAGATGAGGTCATCAGCGATCGGTGCGGAGCGATAGGCCATAGGATTAGCTAGATACAAAACTAAATGATAATGATTAGCAATCCTAGCGATAGATAAAAGCAAGCGCAAGCGGTTTGTCGCCTGCGCTTGCTTTTTGTGAACTCAGGCGGCGGGCACCCGTTCGCCGATCAGCGTGTTGTTGCGCCCCTGTTTTTTGGCCTCATACAGCGCGTTATCCGCCATGCGGATCGCGGCGTCAATATCGTTATCCTCAAGCGGCGCCACGCCGATGCTGACGGTAACGTGGGTCGCTACCGTGGCATTAAACATATGGGGGATCTTCAGATCGTAAACCTGCTGGCGGATGCGTTCTGCCGTCAGCATGGCGTTCTGAATATCACACTGCGGCAGCAGCACCATAAACTCCTCGCCGCCGTAGCGGGTAACAATGTCGCGAGAGCGCACGGCGTTGCGAATGGCGGCCGACACGCGCATCAGGGCCTGATCGCCCATCATATGGCCGTAATGGTCGTTGTAGGCCTTAAAATGGTCGATATCCAGCAGCAGCACCGAGTGCTGGGCCGGGCCGAGCGCTTTTAGCGAATCCAGACGGAACTGAAAACCACGCCGGTTATACAGGCCAGTGAGGGGATCGAGCATGCTCAGGCCGTTCAGCGTCTCGCGCTCTTCCAGCAGTTTATACATCAGCCCCTGGGCAAATCGGTCGTTGCGGCGCTGGATGACGTGCTGAATCGCAATGCCGATTAACGGTAGCGCGAAGCAGTAGGCCATTCGCCACCACTCCTCAGAATTGCTGGTGAACAAGCAGATAATAAAGGTGGGTAATGAATGCAGGGCAAACGCGATGATATTATTTGAAAAGGCAATAGTTCCCACGAATAACACGCTAAATAGTGCCACCATTTGAAAGTTTTCATTAACGGTCGGCAGCACAAAAGTTTTACTTAAAATATGCCAGCCCCACAGACAGCCAAATATTGCTGAGACGATGGGCAGGTTCAGCTTTATGCGGGCGTATCGCCAGTTCCACAGCAGCATAGCACCGCTACCCACCGCGATGAGCATTGCCGGCAGGGGAAATATATGTACATCATATATCGGGCTGAACACTGACAGCGCCGATGAAACCAAATTGAGAAACAAAAACAGCCGGAACGTGAGCTGATATTTTTGTGCACGCAGGGCGCGCCAGGATTGTACAGTCATTGTTTGAAGTTGTAGTCAGCCTTAAATAAATAAGTAACTGCATCAAAAGCAACAATAATGCAGGAAGAGTTGTGCGCTTACTTTATATTTGACATGTCGGTTATTCAGACAACTTAACACCATATAATAATCATGTCATTAATGAATATGAAACCTTAGCGCAAGAGCAGACAAATGACAAAAAACCTTATATGATATTGGTAATCATTATCATTTGGAAAGGTAAGGTCATGTTGCGAAACACGTTGGGCAGCGGCTGGGGCGTACTGCTTCCGGGCATCGTCATTGCGCTAATGAGCACCATGGGACTTTCAGCCGACGTCTGGCGTGCAGTGATTGTGTGTGGGCTGCTGCTGAGCGGTGGCATGATCTGGCATCGTCAGTTGAGACACTTTGTGCTGTTGCCGTCTTGCATTGCGTTAATTGGCGGTATTGTACTGATTACGATGAATTTAAAGCTGATGGGATAAAGCAGGAGAAGAAAACCAGGGAAGGAACGAGAAGACTGGTGCGAGGGGGGGGACTTGAACCCCCACGTCCGTAAGGACACTAACACCTGAAGCTAGCGCGTCTACCAATTCCGCCACCTTCGCACAGATATCTCATTACTTTTGTTATATCGCCTCGTTGGTGCGAGGGGGGGGACTCGAACCCCCACATCCTAAGGACACTAACACCTGAAGCTAGCGCGTCTACCAATTCCGCCACCTTCGCACAGTGCGAGCGATATAACGTGGATTATGGTGCGAGGGGGGGGACTTGAACCCCCACGTCCGTAAGGACACTAACACCTGAAGCTAGCGCGTCTACCAATTCCGCCACCTTCGCATACCATCGACTCTTTATGAAAGAATCGTTACCACGGAGGCGAATTCTAGAGATTTTACGCCGGGCGTCAACAGTTAATTAGCGAACTCAGCGTGATTGCCGAAAAAAAAGACGTTTCTGCGGGGTTTGCTGTTTTTGCAGGCCGGATGGCGCTAACGCCCGATCCGGCCTGCAACAATCAGGCTTTTTTCGCCTGACGGGTCATCACGGTGCGGTACACCTTGAAACGACCGGTTTGGGCAATCACTTCGTGGAAGCCAAAGGTTTCGTCGAGCACCGCCGGATACGGCAGGAAGGCGTTAGCCACGATGCGCAGCTCGCCGCCGCTGTTCAGATGGCGAACGGCACCGCGAATCAGCGTTTGCGCGGCGTCCAGGCTGGTCTGCATCCCATCGTGGAATGGCGGGTTGGAGATGATCATATCAAAACGCCCGTTGACCTCAGAGAAGACGTTGCTGGCCAGCACTTCGCCTTCAAAACCGTTGGCGGCAAGCGTCGCACGGCTGGCTTCAACCGCGGGTGCGCTGACGTCGCACAGGGTCAGGCGAACCTTCGGCGAGTGGCTCGCCAGCGTCGCTGCCAGCACGCCCGCGCCGCAGCCGACGTCCAGCACCTTACCTTTGGTGTGCGGCGTCAGGGTCGAGAGCAGCAACTGGCTGCCGACGTCCAGACCGTCGCGGCTGAAGACGCCCGGCAGGGTCTTAATGGTTAAGTTTTCGAGCTGATATTCGCCCCAGAATTTTTCTGCATCGAACGCGGGCTGTTTCTCCAGACGGCCGTGATACAGGCCGCAGCGGCGGGCGCTGTCGACTTTGTTCAGCGGCGCGAATTCGGCCAGCATCTGCTCGGCGCTGCGCACGCCGCTGCGGTTTTCGCCAATGACGAAAATATCGGTGCCCACTGGCAGCAATGACAGAATGTTCATCAGCTGGAACTGGGCTTCCGGCTTGTTTTTCGGCCAGTAGTAGATAAACGTGTCGCTGTCGGCCACGTCTTCCGCCTGAGCCACAAGGCCAAAGCGGACGCTGTCGCCCATCTGGCGGCTCAGCATCTGCCAGTGGTGAAACTGCTGGGTATGCGCGCGACTTGCGGCGGTCTCAAGGCGTGCGGGCAGGTCATCCTGCAAATCGCCGGCAAAGAAAATACGGCTCTGTTCGAAATCGTCACTGTGGCGCAGCAAGACTTCACTTGCCGGGGTAAAAGCAGACATGAATGGTTCCTCATTAAACTCAGGCCGCGATTATACACGTCATCCTTCAAGTTGCCTCTATGTTGGCTGCACTCATTCACCCCAGTCACGTACTTTTGTACACTCCTGGGGTTCATTCGCTTGCCGCCTCAATGCAACTCGAATGATTTTGTGTAGATAGAGTGTAATTGGCGCAGTTTCGATGAATTTGCTATATTTGCGCCCTTGATAGACAGGAGCGTTGCACATGACATCCCGGCGGGACTGGCAATTACAACAGTTGGGTATTACTCAGTGGTCACTACGTCGCCCTGGGGCGCTGCAGGGTGAAATTGCGATTACGCTTCCGCAGCACGTTCGTTTAGTGATTGTCGGCGAGGATCTACCCGCGCTGACGGAACCGCTGATGGGCGATATTCTTCGCGCGCTGCGCCTGACGCCGGACCAGGTTTTACCGCTGACGCCCGACCGCGTGGCGATGCTGCCACAGCAGAGCCGCTGCCACTGCTGGCGGCTCGGTAACGATGCGCCCGTCATGCTGGAAGGGGCGGTGATTTCCACGCCGCCGTTTAATGAACTGCAAGCCAGCGCGCGCGCCGCGCTTTGGCAACAAATTTGCGCCCATGAACACGATTTCTACCCTCAGCTCGACTGATTTACCCCGCGCCTTTCAAATCGAAACGCGCGCCCATGCGTTTCCCTGGAGTGAAAAAACCTTCGCCAGCAACCAGGGCGAGCGCTATCTGAACTTCCAGATGTCGGTCGACGGTGAAATGGCGGCCTTCGCCATCACCCAGGTGGTGCTGGATGAAGCCACGCTGTTCAATATTGCGGTTGACCCGGCGTATCAGCGCCGCGGCCTGGGGCGCGAGCTGCTTGAACATCTCATTGATGCGCTGGAAGCGCAGGGTGTGGTGACGCTATGGCTGGAAGTGCGCGCGTCGAATCACGCGGCCATCGCCCTGTATGAGAGCTTAGGCTTCAATGAGGCGACCATTCGCCGCAACTATTACCCCACGGCGGAAGGCCGTGAGGATGCCATTATTATGGCGCTGCCCATCAGTATGTAAGACAAGGTGAAAAGATGATGAAGTGGGACTGGATTTTCTTCGATGCCGACGAGACGCTGTTTACGTTTGACTCGTTTAGCGGCTTACAGCGGATGTTTCTCGACTACAGCGTGACCTTTACCGCGGAAGATTTTCAGGACTACCAGGCGGTGAACAAGCCGCTGTGGGTTGATTACCAGAACGGTACGATCACCTCGCTTCAGCTCCAGCATCAGCGTTTTACCAGCTGGGCGGAGCGTCTGAACGTTCATCCGGGCGATCTGAACGACGCCTTTATGAACGCGATGGCCGAAATCTGCGCGCCGCTGCCGGGTGCCGTGTCGCTGCTGAACGCGCTGAAAGGCAAGGTGAAGATGGGCATCATCACCAACGGTTTTACCTCGCTGCAGCAAATTCGTCTGGAGCGCACTGGCCTGCGCGATCACTTTGATCTGCTTGTGATTTCTGAAGAAGTCGGCGTCGCAAAACCGGATCGCCGAATCTTTGATTACGCCCTTGAACAGGCCGGTAATCCGGACCGTTCCCGCGTGCTGATGGTCGGCGATACCGCCGAGTCTGATATTCGCGGCGGGATGAACGCCGGTCTGGCAACCTGCTGGCTGAATGCGCACCAGCGCGCGCTGCCGGAAGGCATTACGCCTGACTGGACGGTGACCTCACTGCCTGAACTGGAGCGACTCCTGTGTAAACAGTGATTGCCAGCCCCCCTTTGATGGGTAAAATAGCCGCAATTTTTTCGTATTCAACATGCGCGGCGCGTCGTCGCGTTTACTAAGAAGATTGAATTATGACGTTGTCTCCTTTTTTGCAGGAGGTGGCCAAGCGCCGCACTTTTGCCATTATTTCTCACCCGGATGCCGGTAAAACGACGATCACTGAAAAGGTCCTGTTATTCGGACAGGCTATTCAGACCGCCGGTACGGTAAAAGGCCGTGGCTCCAGCCAGCATGCGAAATCCGACTGGATGGAGATGGAAAAGCAGCGTGGTATCTCCATTACCACGTCGGTGATGCAGTTCCCGTACCGCGATAGCCTGGTGAACCTGCTGGACACCCCGGGGCACGAAGACTTCTCCGAGGATACCTACCGTACGCTGACGGCGGTGGACTGCTGTCTGATGGTTATTGATGCCGCAAAAGGCGTTGAGGATCGTACCCGCAAGCTGATGGAAGTTACCCGTCTGCGCGATACGCCGATCCTGACCTTTATGAACAAACTCGACCGCGACATCCGCGATCCGATGGAAGTGCTGGATGAAGTCGAGCGCGAGCTGAAAATCGGTTGCGCGCCGATCACCTGGCCAATTGGCTGCGGCAAGCTGTTCAAGGGCGTTTACCATCTCTACAAAGATGAAACCTATCTGTATCAGACCGGCCAGGGCCACACCATCCAGGAAGTGCGCATTGTTAAAGGGCTGAACAGCCCTGAGCTGGACGCGGCGGTGGGTGAAGAGTTGGCCCAACAGCTGCGCGACGAGCTGGAGCTGGTGCAGGGCGCGTCGAACGAGTTCGATAAAGAGCTGTTCCTCGCGGGCGAAATCACCCCGGTCTTCTTCGGTACCGCGCTGGGTAACTTCGGCGTTGACCATATGCTCGACGGTTTAGTGGAGTGGGCGCCAGCGCCGATGCCGCGTAAAACCGACACCCGTCTGGTGGAAGCGCAGGATGAAAAATTCTCCGGCTTCGTGTTTAAAATTCAGGCCAACATGGACCCGAAACACCGCGACCGCGTAGCGTTTATGCGCGTGGTGTCGGGGAAATATGAAAAGGGCATGAAGCTGCGCCAGGTGCGTATTGGTAAAGACGTGGTCATCTCCGACGCGCTGACCTTTATGGCCGGTGACCGTTCGCACGTGGAAGAAGCCTATCCGGGCGACATCATCGGTCTGCACAACCACGGCACTATCCAGATTGGCGATACCTTTACGCAGGGCGAAATGATGAAGTTCACCGGTATCCCGAACTTCGCGCCGGAACTGTTCCGTCGTATTCGCCTGAAAGATCCGCTGAAGCAGAAGCAACTGCTGAAAGGGCTGGTACAGCTGTCGGAAGAGGGCGCGGTGCAGGTGTTCCGTCCGATCGCCAACAACGACCTGATCGTTGGCGCCGTCGGCGTGCTGCAGTTCGACGTGGTGGTTGCGCGTCTGAAAAGCGAATACAACGTTGAAGCGATTTACGAATCGGTGAACGTCGCCACCGCCCGCTGGGTGGAAGGCAAAGACGTGAAGAAATTCGAAGAGTTTAAGCGTAAAAACGAAGTGCAGCTGGCGCTGGACGGCGGCGATAACCTGACCTATATCGCCCCAACGATGGTGAACCTGAACCTGACTCAGGAACGTTATCCTGACGTTGAGTTCCGCAAAACTCGCGAGCACTAATATTCCCTCCAGGGCACGGCTCCCGCCGCGCCCTGACACTTTTCCTTCCTTTTTAGCCGGTTAAGGAAAGTTCTTAATTCCTCCCCTTTTTCCACTAACTGTCTATTTTTTGCGCAACGAAGCGGGCGATATCAAAATTGTGATCTATATTTAACAAAGCGATGACATTTGTGTCGGCTTTAAATTCTGATGGTCACTCGCTTGATAGTGCTTAAAGCTGATACTTATTCATATCGCAATATTAATAACTGGATAAGGACGCCATTTCACGGTGATTGATGATCCCGCTGTGTTGAGGGTAACCGTGATATTACGTGGTCAGGGGCTTCGTTCCCTATTCAGCAATGCAACCTGCGTGTTGCACATGCTCAAATTGCGGGCAAAACATACAGGAATATATTGACGATGAAAAAACTGACGATCTCTAAAACGCTGCTTGCCGTGATGCTGACTTCTGCTGTCGCCACCGGTTCCGTCTACGCTGAAACGTCTACGATGGATAAGGCGCAGGCGAGTGCGGAAAATACAGGGAATAAAGTGGGTAACTTTATGGATGACAGCACCATCACGGCAAAAGTTAAAGCTGCCCTGCTGGATAACGACAGCATCAAGAGCACCGATATCTCGGTGAAAACCGACAAAAAAGTGGTGACGCTGAGCGGCTTTGTACAAAGCCAGGCGCAGGCCGAAGCGGCCGTCGCGGCGGCGAAAAAGGTTGAGGGCGTCACCTCTGTCAGCGACAAGCTTCACGTCCGTGACAGCAAAGAAAGTTCGATGAAAGGCTATGCCGGCGATGCGGCAACCACCAGCGAAGTGAAAGCGAAGCTGCTGGCTGATGACATCGTACCGTCGCGCAACGTAAAAGTTGAGACAACTGATGGCGTTGTACAGCTGTCGGGTACCGTGGAATCTCAGGCGCAAAGCGATCGTGCTGAAAGCATCGCCAAAGCGGTTGACGGCGTGAAAAGCGTCAAAAACGATCTGAAAACGCAGTAATAAGTGGTCATTTTGTCTCCTGATATTTGGCAGGAGACAAAATGTGCACCACACTAAAAAAAGTACCGATGAGTGGCCTGGACGCTCATAGCAAGCGGTCGACATTAACTATGGTAAAGGAGAAGCTTATGTTACGTTGGGGCATTATATTTCTGGTTATCGCGTTAATTGCCGCCGCATTAGGATTTGGTGGACTGGCAGGTACGGCTGCATGGGCAGCGAAAGTCGTGTTCGTTGTGGGGATTATCATCTTCCTGGTGAGCCTGTTTACCGGGCGTAAACGGCCCTAGAGCACCACGCGCAAAGTAGCATGCACGCAAAGCCAGTCCAGAGGACTGGCTTTATTAGTTTTAGCCGACGTGAATTTAGGCTACTTTGTCAGTCTGAGGAATAACAAAACAGGTAGGCAGAGGTGGGGCAGCGTATACCCGTCACGCTTGGCAATATTGCGCCATTATCACTAAGACGTTTCACTCCTGGTCGCATGGCGCTGGTCTGCGAGGGGGGGGGGCAGCGCGGTATCTTCACGGCCGGGGTGCTTGACGAGTTTATGCGGGCACAGTTCAACCCCTTCGATCTCTACTATGGTAGCTCGGCGGGGGCGCAAAATATTTCCGCCTATCTGTGTAACCAGCCGGGGTACGGGCGCAAAGTCATTATGCGCTATACCACCCGGCGGGAGTTTTTCGACCCGGTACGTTTTGTCCGCGGCGGCAATCTGATCGATCTCGACTGGCTGGTCGGCTCTACCGCAGGGCAAATGCCGCTCGCAATGGACACGGCCGAGCGCCTGTTTGAGCGGGGGAAATCCTTTTATATCTGTGCCTGCCGCAGCGATGACTATACGCCCAGCTACTTCTCACCCACCCGACAGAACTGGCTCGATATTATTCGCGCGTCCAGCGCCATTCCGGGCTTTTATCGCCCCGGCGTCGCGCTGGATGGCATCAGCTACCTTGATGGCGGCGTGAGCGATGCGATCCCGGTTCGCGAGGCGGCAAAGCAGGGGGCAAAAACGCTGGTGGTGATCCGTACCGTGCCGTCGCAAATGTATTACACGCCGCAATGGTTTAAGCGCATGGAGCGCTGGCTGGGGGAAAGCAGCCTGCAGCCGCTGGTGAATCTGGTGCAGCATCATGAAACCAGCTATTCCGAAATTCAGAAGTTCATTGAGAACCCGCCGGGGAATCTGCGTATTTTTGAAATTTACCCGCCGAAACCGTTGCTGAGCATGGCGCTGGGCAGCCGCATTCCGGCGCTGCGGCAGGATTACAAAACAGGGCGCCTGTGCGGCCGCTATTTTCTGGCGACTATTGGCAAACTGTTAGCGGAAAAGCCGCCGATCGCCCGCCATCTCTCGCTCGACGCGGGCGTTATTCCCGCGCAACCGGCTGCCAACGATATCCCTGCGGCGGCGATGAACGCCGCGCCGCCGGTCAACGATACGCTGTTTAATGATAAGGATCTGGCGTGAACGGCAGCTTCATTGATACCCATTGCCATTTTGATTTTCCGCCGTTTACCGGTGATGAAGCGGCCAGTATTCAACGGGCGGCGGCGGCCGGAATCGACAAAATCATTATCCCCTCCACCGAAGCTGACAATTTTTCCCGCGTGCTGGCGCTGGCCGAACGGTTTCCAGCGCTGTATGCCGCGATTGGGCTGCATCCGATTGTGGTGGAGCGCCATACCGATGACAGCCTGGCGCAGCTGGAGGCTGAACTCGCGCGCAAGCCGCCCAAATTGGTTGCGGTGGGGGAGATTGGCCTCGATCTCTACCGGGAGAACCCGCTGTTTGAGCGTCAGGAGTACCTGCTGGACGCGCAGCTGCGGCTGGCCAAACGTTACGATCTGCCGGTGATCCTCCATTCGCGACGTACGCACGATAAGCTGGCGCTGCATCTGAAACGGCACTGCCTGCCGAGAACCGGCGTGGTGCACGGCTTTGCCGGCAGCCTGCAGCAGGCGGAGCGCTTTGTGCAGTTAGGCTATAAGATTGGCGTCGGCGGTACGATTTCATACCCGCGAGCCAGCAAGACGCGCGATGTCATGGCGCGGCTGCCGCTGTCGGCGCTGGTGCTGGAAACTGACGCGCCGGACATGCCGCTCAATGGCTATCAGGGGCAGCCCAATCGCCCTGAGCGCATTGCCGAGGTGTTCACCCACCTGTGTTCGCTGCGCCCGGAGTCACCGGAGCAGATAGCCCACGCCATTCACCAGAATACCCGCGCGCTCTTTCCCGGCTTGTAGGGTGACTTAGATCTCATTATCAGTTTTTCGTCTGTTACCGTTTCGTAAAACTTGTGATTTAGAACAAAAAAGATAATTACGGAACGTTATAATCGGCCCCGCTGGTTTGCCGCACTATTTATATTTTTCAATACACAGGGACTCTGTATGCAAATCCTCATGGGACTTATCGGCATGGTGGTGCTGCTCGCCATTGCCTTACTTCTATCGAGTAACCGTAAAGCAATTAATCTCCGCACCGTGCTGGGCGCCTGGCTTTTGCAGGTGGGTATCGGTGCATTAATCCTCTATGTTCCTGCCGGGCGCACGGTACTGTTGGCAATGTCTGAAGGCGTGGCTAACGTTATCGCATACGGCAACGAAGGGATCGGCTTCCTGTTCGGCGGCCTGGTCTCCGATAAGATGTTCGAAGTGTTCGGCGGCGGCGGCTTCGTCTTTGCGCTGCGCGTTCTGCCGGTTATCGTCTTCTTCTCCTCGCTGATTGCCGTTCTTTACTATCTCGGCATTATGCAGTTTGTCATTCGTATTCTCGGGGGCGGTCTGCGTAAGGTGCTCAAAACCTCGCGTACCGAATCGCTTTCTGCGACCGCTAACATCTTCGTCGGTCAGACCGAAGCACCGCTGGTGGTGCGTCCGTACATTGCCACGATGACGCGTTCTGAGCTGTTCGCCGTGATGTGCGGCGGCCTGGCATCGGTAGCCGGTTCGGTGCTGGCGGGCTATGCGCAGATGGGCGTGCCGCTGGAATACCTGATTGCCGCGTCGTTCATGGCGGCGCCGGGCGGCTTGCTGTTCGCGAAAATCATCGTGCCGGAAACGGAAACGCCGCACGACTCGCCGACGCTGGAAAAAGACACCAAAGATCCGGAAGCGCCGGCGAACGTGCTGGATGCTGCGGCATCGGGCGCGGCCTCCGGTATGCAGCTGGCGCTGAACGTGGGCGCGATGCTGCTGGCGTTTATCGCGCTGATTGCGCTGCTGAACGGCATTCTGTCCGGCGTGGGCGGCTGGTTCAACTATCCGGAGCTGTCGCTGCAGCTGATCCTCGGCTGGGTGTTCTCACCGCTGGCGTGGGTGATTGGCGTACCGTGGAGCGAAGCAACGGTAGCCGGCTCGTTTATCGGCCAGAAGCTAATCATCAACGAATTCGTGGCCTACATGAACTTTGGTGAATATCTGAAGGCGGATGCGGAAGTGGCGGCGGCAGGGCTGCAGGTGATTTCCAGCCACACCAAGGCGATTATCTCCTTCGCGCTGTGCGGCTTTGCTAACCTCTCGTCGATCGCAATTCTGATCGGCGGTCTGGGCGGTATGGCGCCAAATCGTCGCCAGGAAATCGCTCAGCTCGGCCTGAAAGCGGTGGCTGCCGGGACGCTCTCTAACCTGATGAGCGCCACGATTGCCGGCGTGTTCCTCGCCCTATAAGTACAGCGCCGGGGGAATAATTCGCGTTATTCCTCCGGCCCGTAGCGCCTGGCTTAAGGCTTCAATATCCTGCGGCCCGGCGCTACGCCACGTTTTTGCCTCACCATAAACCCCATGCGCATGAAAGGCGTTCAGACGAACGGCCACGTCTCCCAGCCCGGCGATAAAGGCGCATAGCGCCGCCGCTTCTTGTTGATAGTCCGTCTGCTCGGGGATCGCCAACAGCCGCAGTTCCGCCAGCATACCGTGCGCCGCCAGCCATTGGATGCTGTGCTTAATCCGCACGTTGCTTCGGCCGGTCAGCGCCCGATGGCAAGCATCATCCCATGCTTTTAAATCGACCATGACGCCGTCGCACAGCGGGCGTAGCCGTTCCCAGCCGCTGATGGATAGCTCGCCGTTGCTGTCGACCAGCCGGGTCAGGTGCTCTAGCCCCGGCGTGGCCTGCATCTGCATAAACAGCTCGCACACGAAAGGCAGTTGGGTAGTCGCTTCACCGCCGCTAACGGTGATGCCTTCAATAAACGGCGCCACCTTGCGGATGTGGGCAATCACCTGCTCGACGCTCATCGACTGCGCCATCGGCGTGGCCTGCTGCGGACACAGGTGCAGACAGGTATCGCACTGCTGGCAAACATCGGCCTGCCACACCACGCGGCCGCCTTCAAGGCTGAGCGCCTGATGCGGGCACTGCGGCACGCATTCGCCGCAGTCGTTGCAGCGCCCCATGGTCCACGGATTGTGGCAGTTTTTACAGCGCAGGTTGCAGCCCTGCAGGAACAGGGCCAGGCGGCTGCCCGGCCCGTCGACGCAGGAGAACGGGATAATCTTACTGACTAAAGCGCATCTGCTGTTCATGGCTCACGACACGAGGTTGACGTTCCAGAATACGGGTATTACGCGCGGCTTCTTCACCGAGCCAGGTGGTATTGGTGCGTGAGCCTACCGCGCGATATTTTTCCAGATCCGACAGGCGCACCATATAGCCGGTAACGCGCACCAGATCGTTACCGCTGACGTTGGCGCTGAATTCGCGCATCCCGACCTTGAACGCGCCGAGGCACAGCTGCATCACCGCCTGCGGGTTACGTTTCACCGTCTCATCGAGCGTCAGGATGTCGCTGATCCCGGCGGCGTAATAGGCGTGGTGCGGCGCAACGGTTAACAGATGGCTGATGGGGTCCGGCTCGTCGCCGTACGGCAGACGCGCGCCCGGAGTGGTGCCGGTATCGGAGCTGATGCCCGACTGCGCGTGCAGCAGCGCGCGCTGCTGCCAGCCGTACTGCACCGGCGTTTGCGCGACAAACTCGGCCAGCGCGGCGCTGATGCGCCAGGCAAGCTGATTGGCCTGCTCATCTTTGCCGTAACGCCCGGCAATGCCGTCGCGTTCACAAAGGATATTGACCGCTTCCGCCAGCGAGTAGATCCCGAACATCGGCAAAAAACGGTCCGGGCTAATCAGCCCTTCGCTGACCAGGAAGCTATTCTCAAAGAAGTGAGACTGTTCGTACAGGAAGCGGCAGCGGGCATCGATGATATCGATTTGCAGTTGGCAGTAGCGTGGCAGGACGCGGCTGAAGAAATCATCAATAGAGTCGCTGCGCTGGGCCACCTGCTGCAAATTCATGCGCACCAGCGTGCTGCCGCCGCCGGCAACCGGCAGAGAGTTGTAGCAACTTACGATGCCATACTGGCCTTTTGTGAAAATTTTATCATTTACCGGGCCGTTGGCGATATGCGGTTTGCTGCACTCGCAAATATTCTGTGCCACCTGTAACAGCAGATCGTCAGGCGTGATTTGCTGATCGTAGATAAAGGTCAGATTCGGTGCGATCTGCTTTAATTCGGCGTCGGCGCGTAAAATAGCGCGGGTCACCGGCGTGTCGTGCGGGCCGATATTGACGTGGGTGAAGGCATCCGGCAGCGTGCGATCGAGATAGCGCCAGAAACGTTTTATTCGAATATCGATTTCATCTTGTGTTAGAATTCTAACATATGGTGACAGCAGCGCATCAAGATGACCCAGATAGACCGGCATCGCCGTGACGGAGGGCACGTGGTGGTACAGGATGGTCAGCAGCGACAGCGCGTCGTCCAGATCCTGCGCGCCTTCCAGCTCCAGCCACTCAGAGCCGTTAGCGAGAAAACGTTCGTAGTCTGGCAGGACATAGCGCGGCTTGTACGGCGCGTGCCCTTCGAACATATCGCAGATAACGCCCTCGGCCAGCGCGGCTTGCGCCTCCTCTGATAACTCAGGGTACGGCAGGGCGTTTTCGGCTTCTAAGGCCAGAAAATGGCGTTTTTGTTCGGGGGATAACACGGAGCTTGTCACAATTTGCTGGCAGTGTTGCAGCAGTGATGAATCTTGCGAAGTAGGCATGTTCAGTTCCTCAGACGAGCGATGCGCGAAGTGTATGAGAAACGCTGAGCGGATCTTTTGATCCGAGCGGTCGAAGTGGCGCTTTATGGATCTTCTTTGAAGGAAAAATTTGATGAAGATCCCGTTGTTGTTATGCAAATTTGTACGAAGTTTTCACTAAGTGTGATGAAAGTCGAAGTGTGAGCGCGGGGCGGTGTTACAATAATCACAGACCCGCAAGGTAACGATTTAAACGGCAATGCGCCGTTGGAGAGCAAAATGACTGATTTAAAGGCAAGCAGCCTGCGTGCACTGCAACTGATGGACTTAACCACCCTGAACGAAGATGACACCGATGCGAAAGTGATCGCCCTGTGCCATCAGGCGAAAACCCCGGTGGGCAACACTGCCGCTGTCTGCATCTATCCGCGTTTCATCCCGATTGCGCGTAAAACGCTGAAAGAGCAGGGCACGCCTGACATCCGCATCGCTACCGTCACCAACTTCCCGCACGGTAACGACGATATCGATATCGCGCTGGCGGAAACCCGTGCGGCGATTGCCTACGGCGCTGACGAAGTGGACGTCGTATTCCCGTACCGCGCGCTGATCGCCGGTAATGAGCAGGTTGGTTTCGATCTGGTGAAAGCCTGTAAAGACGCCTGTGCGGCGGCTAACGTGCTGCTGAAAGTGATCATCGAAACCGGCGAACTGAAAGAAGAAGCGCTGATTCGTAAAGCGTCTGAAATCTCCATCAAGGCCGGTGCGGATTTCATTAAAACCTCTACCGGTAAAGTACCGGTGAATGCCACCCCGGAAAGCGCGCGCATCATGATGGAAGTGATCCGTGATATGGGCGTGGAAAAAACCGTGGGCTTCAAGCCGGCGGGCGGCGTGCGCAGCGCCGAAGACGCGCAGCTGTTCCTGTCTATCGCTGATGAACTGTTCGGCGCCGACTGGGCTGATTCCCGTCACTACCGCTTCGGCGCTTCCTCTCTGCTGGCCAGCCTGCTGAAGGCGCTGGGCCACGGCGACGGTAAGAGCGCAAGCAGCTATTAATGCATTATCGTAGCCCGGACGAGGCGCATGCGCGCCGACTCCGGGATCTCCCCGGCGGCGCTACGCTTGGCCGGGCTACAGGAACGTAGCGCGGGCGCAAGCTCGCTGCATTTAACCTGATTCATCAGGAGGGTACCTTGTTTCTCGCTCAAGAAATTATTCGCAAAAAACGTGATGGCCTGGCGCTGAGTGATGAAGAAATTCGTTTCTTTATCAACGGAATTCGCGACAACACTATCTCTGAAGGGCAGATTGCCGCGCTGGCGATGACCATTTTCTTCCATGATATGAGCATGCCGGAGCGTGTCTCGCTGACCATGGCGATGCGGGATTCAGGCACCGTCCTCGACTGGAAGAGCCTCAACCTCAACGGCCCGATCGTCGATAAGCACTCTACCGGCGGCGTGGGCGACGTGACCTCGCTGATGCTTGGCCCGATGGTGGCGGCCTGCGGCGGCTACATTCCGATGATCTCCGGGCGCGGCCTCGGCCATACCGGCGGTACGCTCGACAAACTGGAAGCCATTCCGGGCTTCGACATCTTCCCGGACGACAATCGCTTCCGCGAAATTATTAAAGACGTGGGTGTGGCGATTATTGGGCAGACCAGCTCGCTCGCACCGGCGGACAAACGTTTTTATGCCACCCGCGACATTACCGCGACGGTGGACTCCATCCCGCTGATCACCGCCTCTATTCTCGCCAAAAAGCTGGCGGAGGGCCTGGATGCGCTGGTGATGGATGTGAAGGTAGGCTGCGGCGCGTTTATGCCGACCTACGAACTCTCTGCGGCGCTGGCGGAAGCGATCGTTGGCGTTTCCAACGGCGCGGGCGTGAAAACCACCGCGCTGCTGACCGACATGAACCAGGTGCTGGCCTCCAGCGCCGGTAACGCGGTGGAAGTACGTGAAGCCGTGCAGTTCCTGACCGGCGAATATCGCAACCCGCGTCTGTTCGACGTCACCATGGCGTTGTGCGTGGAGATGCTGATCTCCGGCAAGCTGGCGAAAGACGACGCCGAGGCGCGCGCTAAACTGCAGGTGGTGCTGGATAACGGCAAAGCGGCGGAGATCTTTGGCCGCATGGTCGCGGCGCAGAAAGGCCCGACCGATTTCGTGGAAAACTATGCCAAATATCTGCCGACCGCGATGCTCAGCAAAGCTGTCTATGCTGATACTGAAGGCTTCGTCAGCGCGATGGATACCCGCGCGCTGGGGATGGCGGTCGTGTCGATGGGCGGCGGCCGTCGTCAGGCATCGGACACCATTGATTACAGCGTCGGCTTTACCGACATGGCCCGTCTGGGCGACAGCATCGACGGGCAGCGCCCGCTGGTGGTGATTCACGCGAAAGATGAATCAAGCTGGCAGGAAGCGGCGAAAGCCGTCAAAGCGGCAATTAAACTGGACGATAAAGCCCCAGAAATTACACCGACAGTCTATCGTCGTATCACTGAATAGCGATATACTGATCTGATCGCTTTTTTGCAGCGCAAGATGTATGGAGAACAAGATGAAACGTGCATTTATTATGGTGCTGGACTCCTTTGGGATTGGTGCAACGGAAGACGCTGACCGCTTTGGCGACGTTGGCGCGGATACCATGGGACACATTGCTGAAGCCTGCGCCAAAGGCGAGGCTGACCACGGCCGTAAGGGCCCGCTGAACTTACCGAACCTGACCCGCCTGGGCCTGGTGAAAGCGCATGAAGGCTCTACCGGTAAAATTGCCGCCGGTATGGACGGCAACGCGGAAGTGGTTGGCGCATACGCCTGGGCGCATGAGCTCTCTTCCGGTAAAGATACGCCGTCAGGCCACTGGGAAATCGCCGGCGTGCCGGTACTGTTTGACTGGGGCTATTTCAGCGACCACGAAAACAGCTTCCCGCAGGAACTACTGGATAAACTGGTTAAGCGTGCCAACCTGCCGGGCTACCTCGGTAACTGCCACTCTTCCGGTACGGTGATTCTGGATCAGCTCGGCGAAGAGCATATGAAAACCGGCAAGCCGATTTTCTACACCTCTGCCGACTCCGTGTTCCAGATTGCCTGCCACGAAGAGACTTTTGGCCTGGATCAACTCTACGAGCTGTGCGAAATCGCCCGTGAAGAGCGGACCGAAGGCGGCTACACCATTGGCCGCGTCATCGCGCGTCCGTTCGTCGGCGACAAAGCCGGTAACTTCCAGCGTACCGGCAACCGTCACGACCTGGCCGTTGAGCCGCCAGCGCCGACCGTGTTGCAGAAGCTGGTGGACGAGAAAAACGGCCACGTGGTTTCCGTCGGTAAAATCGCGGATATCTACGCTAACTGCGGCATCACCAAAAAAGTGAAAGCCACCGGCCTGGCCGCGCTGTTCGACGCCACCATCAAAGAGATGAAAGAAGCGGGTGATGAGACCATTGTCTTCACTAACTTCGTGGACTTCGACTCTTCCTGGGGCCACCGCCGCGATATCGCCGGCTATGCCGCCGGTCTGGAACTGTTCGACCGCCGTCTGCCGGAGCTGATGGAGCTAGTGGGTGAAGATGATATTCTGATCCTTACCGCCGACCATGGCTGCGACCCGAGCTGGAGCGGTACCGACCATACCCGTGAGCACATTCCGGTGCTGGTTTACGGCCCGAAAGTCAAACCGGGCTCGCTGGGCCACCGTGAAACCTTCGCGGATATCGGCCAGACGCTGGCGACCTACTTTGGTACGTCGCCAATGGAATACGGCAAAAACATGCTGTGAGTATTTGGGCGGGAGGATTTCCCGCCCTTCGTCTATTTAAAAAATAAAGGATATTACGATGGCTACCCCACATATTAACGCTGAAATGGGCGATTTCGCTGATGTTGTGCTGATGCCGGGCGACCCGCTGCGCGCTAAGCACATTGCTGAGACTTTCCTCGAAGATGTCCGTGAAGTGAACAACGTTCGCGGCATGTTAGGTTTCACCGGCACCAATAAACGCCGCAAAATGTCCGTGATGGGCCACGGTATGGGCATCCCGTCCTGCTCCATCTACACCAAAGAGCTGATCACCGATTTCGGCGTGAAGAAAATCATTCGCGTCGGCTCCTGCGGCGCGGTACGTGCTGATGTGAAACTGCGTGACGTGGTTATCGGCATGGGTGCCTGCACCGACTCCAAAGTGAACCGTATTCGTTTCAAAGACCATGATTTCTCTGCCATTGCCGATTTCGACATGGTGCGTAACGCCGTTGACGCGGCCAAAGCGCTGGGCGTAGACGCGCGCGTGGGCAACCTGTTCTCCGCCGACCTGTTCTACTCCCCGGACGGTGAAATGTTCGACGTGATGGAAAAATACGGCATCCTGGGCGTGGAAATGGAAGCGGCGGGCATCTACGGCGTGGCGGCGGAGTTTGGTGCCAAAGCGCTGACTATCTGCACCGTGTCCGACCATATCCGTACCCACGAGCAGACGACTGCCGCTGAGCGTCAGACGACCTTCAACGATATGATCAAAATCGCGCTGGAATCTGTGCTGCTGGGCGATAAAGAATAAGACCGTGTTGTGCCCGGTGGCGCTTTGCTTACCGGGCCTACAACAGCTTGCGATTGTTACCGGACCGACGATCTGTTGTAGGCCGGATGAGGCGTAGCCGCCATCCGGCAATCTGCTATCTATACTGCGAGCCTCATTCCCAAATTCCCCTCTCCGCATTGCCTTTTGCTATTAACCAGTTATGTTTGGATTTTGTTTAAGAAATGAACAAAATGTCGAACTATCGTCGTTATTACATCAACGGTGGAACCTGGTTTTTCACGGTTAATCTGAAAAATCGGAAAAGTGATTTACTTGTCCGCCAGATTGCGGAATTACGCTCTGCTATTCGCCGAGTGAAAAATACGAAGCCTTTTCACATCGATGCTTTTGTCGTGCTGCCTGAGCATTTGCATTGCATATGGACGCTTCCTGAGAACGACTGTGATTTTTCATCTCGCTGGCGGGAGCTTAAAAAGTTGTTTACCAAATCGATAATGCGCCATGAAGTGTGGCAGCCACGATTCTGGGAGCACGCGATTCGCGATGATGAAGATTATCGCCGCCATAAAAATTACATCTACATTAACCCCGTGAAGCACGGATGGGTAACTCGGGTGCAGGATTGGCCGTTTTCGACCTTTCATCGCGATGTTCGCAATGGGGTTTACCCGCTTAATTGGGCGGGGGATGTGAGGACTCTTGACGCTGGTGAGCGGCGGTAATGCCGGATGGCGCTTCGCTTATCCGACCTACATTGGGTGCTTTCTGTAGGCCGGATAAGGCGTAGCCGCCATCCGGCAATTCTCTTAGCGTACCGCTCCTGCTACCCAATTCGCCAGCTCCCGCAGCTCATTCTCCTGTTCCGGAAACTCAGCAACTAGCGATTCGCAGGTCTGCTCCAGCACGTCCGCCCGGTACTGACAGCCGTGCAGTCGCTCGGCCAGCGCTTCCAGCGGCGTGGGGTTAAGGCTGTCGGTAAACACCTGTGCGCGGGTAATCACGCCTTTTTCGACGTCGAAATGCAGCTCTACACCGCCCCAGGTAAAGCGCTCATCCAGCAGATGGCTGAATGCAGGAGCCTGACCGAAATTCCACTCCCAGCTGCTTTGACGGGCAAAGGTTTCGGCGAAATTGGGCAGATCCGGCGCTTTATCCGGCGAAATAATTTCCGCATCGACGCGCTCACCGTAGTGGCGGAAAAACGCCTCGGTGACGGCTTCGCAAATCTGTTCGTGGGTGATATCCGGCAGCAGCTCGACGAGGTTGGCTACGCGCCCGCGCACGGAGGTGATGCCTTTTGCCTGGAGCTTTTTCTTATCCGGATTCAGATAGTTCGCCAGACGGCTGAGATCGGCGTTCAGCAGCAGCGTGCCGTGGTGGAATCCGCGATCTTTGGTTTCGCGATAGGCCGAGCCGGAGACTTTACGATCGCCTTCGTCGGTTTTAACGATCAGATCGTTACGCCCGGAGGCCTCGGCCGAAATACCCAGTGAATTGAGCGCCTCAAGCACGATAGCGGTAGAGATCGTTTTATCGTATTCCGGTTTCCCCGCCATAAAGGTAAAGCAGGTGTTGCCCAGATCGTGGAACACCGCGCCGCCGCCGCTGCTGCGACGGGCCAGGCGGACGTTATCTTCTTCCATGCGCCGGGTATTGCACTCTTTCCACGGGTTTTGCGCGCGGCCAATGACCACCGTGTCCGCGTTGCGCCACAGGAACAGTACCCGCTGGGTGGCGGGCATCTGGCGAAAAATACACTCCTCAACGGCGAGGTTAAACCACGGGTCGTGGGAGTCCGAAAGCAGCAGGCGCAGCGTTGTCATGGCGATTTCCTTTTCTGATTAATCTTTATCTTCGTCTTGCACCGGTTTGTTCGCGGTGAGCAGGAACGGCGACTGCTGCCAGCGGGTGCGTTTACCGCGCAGCAGCGTGCGGGCCAGCACCACGCCAATGGCCAGCGACAGCAGCAGCATCAGGCGTAAAATATTGGTGGTGTTATCCACCTGACGGGATTCGGTGGCGATGGTGTGCGTGTCGAGGGTCAGGCGCACATAGCCGAGCGGGCCATTTTTCCCCTGAATAGGTTCAACAATCTGCTGGTTGAAGTAGCTACCGGCCTTTTTACCGTCCAGCGCCAGACGGTCACGCAGCTCAACCTGCTCACCGGCACGGGCGATCAGGCTGCCCTGCTCACCGGCACGGGCGATCAGGCTGCCCTGCTCATCGTAGACGCCCGCGTCCAGAATGCGACTTTTGGCGGTGAGCTGCTTCAGCAACTGACCGATCTTTTTCTCGTCCGGCGTTTCGGCTCTCATCATCGGCGCGAGATTGAGCGAGACCTGATACGCCAGCGTTCTCGCGAGATCTTCAAGCTGAGGATTGCGTTGTTTCTGGCTTTGCTGGCTGAACCAGGAGGCCCCCTGCATCAGCGCGACGAGCAGTGCGAGACAGATCAGCACAATCACCGTGCGATGCAGTCGAAATTTCAGTTTTGCGCGAACCATATTCCACCTTTGAAAATTTACGACTTAATGTTGCCAGAAGCGTTGGTTACAGGGTAGCCTCATGCGTTATTTTCCTGGGCTTAATAAAGAAGATTGGAGCTGTAATGCCAAACAGTTTGACCTGGTGCGACCTGCCTGAAGATGTCTCCTTGTGGCCTGGGTTGCCGCTTTCGCTCAGCGGCGATGAAGTGATGCCGCTGGATTACCACGCCGGCCGTAGCGGCTGGCTGCTGTATGGACGCGGCCTGAATAAAGAACGTGTCACAACCTATCAGCGCAAGCTGGGGGCGGCCATGGTGATTGTGGCGGCCTGGTGCGTGGAAGACTATCAGGTCATTCGTCTGGCGGGTTCGTTAACGCCGCGGGCGACGCGTCTGGCGCACGATGCCGGGCTGGACGTCGCGCCGCTGGGGAAAATTCCGCACCTGCGCACGCCGGGGCTGCTGGTGATGGACATGGACTCCACGGCTATTCAGATTGAGTGCATTGATGAAATCGCCAAACTGGCGGGCACCGGCGAACTGGTGTCTGAAGTGACCGAGCGCGCGATGCGCGGCGAACTGGACTTTAGCGCCAGCCTGCGCCAGCGCGTCGCTACGTTGAAGGACGCGGATGCCGATATTCTGCGCCAGGTGCGCGAAACGCTGCCGCTGATGCCGGGGCTAACCCAGCTGGTGCTGAAGCTGGAAACGCTGGGCTGGAAGGTGGCGATCGCCTCCGGCGGCTTCACCTTCTTTGCGGAATACCTGCGCGACAAGCTGCGCCTGACCGCGGCGGTGGCGAACGAGCTGGGGATCCGCGATGGCAAGCTGACCGGTGAAGTGGTTGGCGACATCGTCGACGCGCAGTACAAAGCGAAAACGCTGCTGCAGCTGGCTGAAAAATATGAAATTCCGCATGCGCAAACCGTGGCTATCGGCGACGGCGCCAATGACCTGCCGATGATCAAAAAAGCCGGTCTGGGGATTGCGTATCATGCCAAACCGAAAGTGAATGAACAGACGGAAGTCACTATCCGTCATGCCGATTTGATGGGGGTGTTCTGCATCCTCTCCGGCAGCATGAATCAGAAATAAAGAGGTTAACGTGGCGAAAGCTCCTAAACGCGCATTTGTTTGTAATGAGTGCGGTGCGGACTACCCGCGCTGGCAGGGGCAATGCAGCGCCTGTCACGCGTGGAATACCATCACCGAGGTGCGCGTAGCGGCTTCCCCCACGGTCGCGCGTAATGAGCGCCTGAGCGGCTACGCCGGTAACGCTGGCGTGGCGAAGGTGCAGAAACTGTCGGATATCAGCCTGGAAGAGCTGCCGCGCTTCTCGACCGGCTTTAAAGAGTTCGACCGGGTGCTGGGCGGCGGCGTGGTGCCGGGCAGCGCGATCCTGATTGGCGGTAACCCGGGGGCGGGGAAATCGACGCTGCTGCTGCAAACGCTGTGCAAGCTGGCCGAGCAAATGAAAACGCTGTACGTCACCGGTGAAGAGTCGCTACAGCAGGTGGCCATGCGCGCGCACCGTCTCGGTCTGCCGACCGCCAACCTGAATATGCTCTCTGAAACCAGCATCGAGCAGATTTGCCAGATTGCGGATGAAGAGCAGCCGAAGCTGATGGTGATCGACTCCATCCAGGTGATGCACATGGCGGATATCCAGTCGTCGCCGGGCAGCGTGGCGCAGGTGCGCGAAACCGCAGCCTATCTGACGCGCTTTGCCAAAACGCGCGGCGTGGCGATTGTGATGGTCGGCCACGTCACCAAAGACGGCTCGCTGGCGGGGCCAAAGGTGCTGGAACACTGTATCGACTGTTCGGTGCTGCTTGATGGCGATGCCGACTCGCGTTTTCGTACGCTGCGCAGCCATAAAAACCGCTTCGGCGCGGTGAATGAGCTGGGCGTGTTCGCCATGACCGAGCAGGGGCTGCGCGAAGTCAGCAACCCTTCCGCTATTTTCCTGAGCCGCGGCGACGAAGTGACGTCCGGTAGCTCGGTGATGGTGGTGTGGGAAGGCACGCGGCCGCTGCTGGTGGAGATTCAGGCGCTGGTGGATCACTCCATGATGGGCAACCCGCGGCGCGTGGCCGTTGGCCTGGAGCAGAACCGCCTGGCGATTCTGCTTGCCGTTCTGCACCGCCACGGCGGTCTACAGATGGCGGATCAGGATGTGTTTGTCAACGTCGTCGGCGGCGTGAAGGTGACCGAAACCAGCGCCGACCTTGCGCTGCTGCTGGCGATGGTCTCCAGCCTGCGCGACCGTCCGTTACCGCAGGATCTGGTGGTGTTTGGCGAAGTGGGCCTGGCCGGTGAAATTCGTCCGGTGCCTAGCGGGCAGGAGCGTATTTCAGAAGCGGCGAAGCACGGCTTCCGTCGGGCTATCGTCCCGGCCGCCAACGTGCCGAAAAAAGTGCCGGAAGGGATGAAGGTCTTTGGGGTGAAAAAGCTCTCTGACGCGCTAAACGTTTTTGACGATCTATAATGTCTATCCCGGCCATGCCGGCTTCTTTCCCCGGATAGTACCGTGAGTGCATCCGGGTTTTTTGTATAATGGGTAGATGATTTACCCCCATTCAGCAGGAGGCTCTTGTGTCGTCGTTCGACTATCTCAAAACCGCAATCCGTCAGAAAGGCTGTACGTTGCAGCAGGTCGCAGACGCTAGCGGCATGACCAAGGGCTATTTAAGCCAGCTTCTGAACGCCAAAATTAAAAGCCCCAGCGCACAAAAACTGGAGGCGCTGCACCGTTTTCTTGGCCTTGAGTTTCCGCGCCAGCAGAAGAATATCGGCGTAGTCTTCGGTAAATTTTATCCGCTGCACACCGGCCATATTTATCTGATTCAGCGCGCCTGTAGCCAGGTGGACGAGCTGCACATCATTATGGGCTATGACGACACGCGTGACCGCGCGCTGTTTGAGGATAGCGCGATGTCGCAGCAGCCGACCGTCTCAGACCGCCTGCGCTGGCTGCTACAGACCTTTAAATACCAGAAGAACATCCGCATTCATGCTTTCAATGAAGAGGGCATGGAGCCTTACCCGCACGGCTGGGACGTGTGGAGCGCGGGGATGAAGACCTTTATGGAAGAGAAGGGGATACAGCCTAACTGGATCTACACCTCCGAAGAGTCGGACGCGCCGCAGTATCTGGAGCATCTGGGCATTGAAACGGTGCTGGTCGACCCGAAGCGTACGTTTATGAACATCAGCGGCGCGCAGATCCGCGAAAACCCGTTCCGCTACTGGGATTATATTCCCACGGAAGTGAAGCCGTTCTTCGTGCGTACGGTGGCGATTCTTGGCGGTGAGTCCAGCGGTAAATCGACGCTGGTGAACAAGCTGGCCAATATCTTCAACACTACCAGTGCGTGGGAATATGGCCGCGATTACGTCTTCTCACATCTGGGCGGCGATGAGATGGCGCTGCAATATTCCGACTACGACAAAATTGCTCTCGGCCACGCGCAGTACATCGATTTCGCGGTGAAATACGCTAACAAGGTGGCCTTTATTGATACTGACTTTGTCAGCACTCAGGCTTTCTGTAAGAAGTATGAAGGGCGTGAGCACCCGTTTGTGCAGGCGCTGATTGATGAATATCGCTTTGACCTGGTGATTCTGCTGGAGAACAACACGCCGTGGGTTGCGGACGGCCTGCGCAGCCTGGGAAGCTCGGTTGACCGTAAAGAGTTCCAGACGCTGCTGGTCACGCTGCTTGAGAAGAACAATATTGAGTTTGTGCACGTTGAGGAAGCGGACTACGACTCACGGTTCCTGCGATGCGTAGAGTTGGTCAGGGAGCTGATGGGGGACTGACCGGAGAAGGGCTTTTCAAAGAAAAGCCCTTTATATGTAATATCAATGTCTATGCTTTAATTTGAATTATATCTTTTATTACTATATTTAATTCATTGCGTATTCATTACTTAGATGTTTTAAGTAAATGATTAGGTGCTAAATATTTTTATAATTTATCCATCCTAGTAAAATCCTATCAAATGTGATTTATTTTAAAATGTAATTTTAATTTAATTAAATCACATGGGCTACGAAATAATTTGATATTGAGTACAATACAGCAGGGCACTCATGCCTTCTGAAATGTTCAATGGAGTGATATTTCGGGTCTCTTCAATAGCTGAAATATATAATGCAAGTATTTAATATATTTGTATCTCACCGGTTTAACATTTCCAAACAATATAATTCCAACATCTTTTAGCGCATTGGTAGCTGTAAGCCACGGGCGGTAGCATGTCAAGATTAAAACCATCAATTTGTATAATGACAAGAAGTGGGTTTGAGGTTCAAAAAGCCGTTATCAAAGCCCTATTTATGCGGGAGATTAGAACTCGTTTCGGAAAATATCGTTTAGGTTACCTTTGGGCAATCCTGGAGCCTGCATCTCATCTTGTTATTTTATTAACAATATTTGGCTATATAATGAAAAAGACAATGCCAGATATATCATTTCCAGTTTTTATATTGAATGGGTTAATACCATACTTCATTTTTACAAATATAAGTAATAGATCAATAAAAGCCATTGATGCAAATGCTGGATTATTTAATTATAAACCCGTTAAACCGATAGATACGATCTTTGCACGAGCAATACTTGAAAGTTTTATTTATGCATCAGTCTATATCATTTTGATGGCGATGGTTGGTTTGCTCGGTGAAGAGTATGCAGTTAATCAGTTAATAAATCTTGTCATGGCGTGGTTCTTTCTTATTATTTTTGCATGTGGCATCGGTACTATTTTTATGGTTATAGGTAAAACAATCAAAGAAACGGAAAAATTCTTACCTATTATGCTCAAACCACTTTACTTTATTTCATGTATTATGTTTCCTCTGCACTCGATTCCGGAAGATTACAGGAAATATATTCTTATAAATCCTATAGTACATGCAGTTGAGATAAGCAGGGATTCCGTTGTTGCTGGATACTCAAGTGATGGTGTCAGTATGGGGTATCTGGCATTTAGTTCTTTACTTATATTTGTTATAGGTATTGCGTTGTATAAAACTCAGGAAGAGGCAATGCTAACATCATGATAAGAATTGAAGGGTTAACCAAGAGTTACAAAACTCCTTATGGCCGGAAGTACGTATTCAAAGATGTAAACTTAGAGTTGCCTGAAAATAAAAGTGTGGCATTGGTCGGTAGGAATGGAGCCGGCAAGTCGACGTTACTAAGAATTATTGGTGGTATAGACAAACCAGATCAAGGCCGGATTGTTACTAGTAAAAGAATATCCTGGCCAGTTGGCTTATCGGGAGGATTCCAGGGAAGTCTTTCTGGGCGTGATAATGTTAAATTTGTAGCCAGGGTCTATGCTAAGAATGAGAATGTATCTGAGGTGATTGATTTCGTGGAACAATTCTCAGAATTAGGTAAGTACTTTGATATGCCAATAAATACGTATTCTTCAGGTATGCGCTCAAGACTCGGCTTCGGTTTAAGTATGGCTTTTAAATTTGACTATTATTTAGTTGATGAAGTTACTGCTGTAGGAGATGCGAGATTTAAACAAAAGTGCGCTGAGCTTTTTAAAAGCAGGGGGAATGAATCCAATATATTAATGGTGTCACACAGTTTTCATTCTTTGGTTGAACATTGTGATGTTGCATTATTTCTGGATCGTCAGAATAGAATAACTTATTTTGATACTGTCATCGATGCTATAAAAAAATATAGGTTCGAAGAGTTTGGTATAGCTTAGTTATGTCAAATTGTTCGTATTAAATATGATGAAGGTGTCATGATGAGAAAAATAATAAAGCTTATAAAAACCCCCGGCCTTTTTTTTCGTGATTATTTGAATAAAAAATATCCTATAATCAGAAATGAAATAGCATGTCCGCTTTATGATGAAAAGGTTCTTATTAAGCATGATATGTTCCTTGAAAATAAACTCCCTACAGAATTCCCAATTGATGTTGTATATACATGGGTAGACAATAATGATAAAAAATGGCAAGAAAAATTTAACAATTTTAATTTAAACAATTCAGTTGAAGTAGGACGACATGCAACTGATAAGGCTCGCTTTGATAATCACAATGAAATTTATTATTCAATTAAGAGTGTCCTTATCAACATGCCCTGGGTTAGGAATATTTTTATTGTAACTGACAATCAGGTTCCTGATGTTCTTTTCTTATCAAGTAAAATTAAAGTTGTCGATCATCAGGATATTATTGATAATACATTTCTCCCTACGTTTAATTCACATGTTATTGAGGCTCATCTACATAACATTAGAGATTTGTCAGAACATTTTATATATTTTAATGATGATGTTTTTGTCGCTAGGCCACTTATGGCATCTCATTTTTTCAGGAGTAATGGGATTGCCTCGATTTTTTTATCCGCAAAAGATTTGAATGAGCTTAAAAAAAGAGGTGTTGATACACCGACGCTTTCTGCATCGATAAGTTCCCGAGCTCTGCTTAATTCTGATTATGATGTTTCGATTGGTGGTCCCTTCGTTCATACATACATACCTTTAAGGAAAACTATATTTTGTATGGCTTGGGAATATTATGCCGATGAAATTATTAAGTTTTTAGATAATCGATTCAGGACAAATAATGATCTGAATCTTGCTACATTTCTTGTTCCATGGTTAGCATATATAAAAGGTCAGGCTGTTCCTGCGAGGGATATTTGCTATTATTTTAATATTAGGTCAAATGCAGCCACTGATAATTACCGAACATTAGGAAGTGCGTTAATTAACGAAGCGCAACCCCATTCGTTTTGCGCTAACGATTTTCATACAGAGAGGGAAGCTATTAAGAATTACAAAGGTCTATTAATAACAGCGTTAGATAATTATTTCAAAGAAAGTTAATGTATTTATAACTAATGGAACTAGTAACGTATGAATAAGAAACTAAAGAAGTTGATAAGAGATCCAAAACTTTTTTTTAATGATATGCTTTCTAAGAGAAAAATATCTGTACAAAAGAAAACCATAACAGAAACTACTCTCGAACCCAGCAGAAAAAAAAACGTTCAACCGAAAACTAGATATACATATGAAGTTGTTGTGGTTATTAATGATAAAGTATCAGAGCTGAATAGATGTATCTCTTCTATATATGAGCAACAAAATTTAGATTTTGAACATATCAATATAACCATACTTGATCTTGGCGTCACGGATGAACAGAAAGAATACCTAATCTCTCTAGGTGAAAGTGTGAAGATATTCTCTGCTAATGATCAATTATCATATTTATCCTTTACATCATCACTGCAACACAACTATACGCTATTCTTGTGGGGCGATGATTTTCTTGATATGAATTTCATCCACTCTACGGATAAATTTTTATTGTCAGATCCGAAGAAAGTTCGACGTGGCTCTATTATTTGTTCTTCTGTCTTGAAAGCAAATTCAAATAGCGAAGTCGGGCGTAACTATAACCCAATAACTGCATTACATTCCAAGTTGCCAGCGGATAATGTTTTGCCTGCACAAATGGCTGTCGAATCTATCTATGGTTGTTTATTCCCATCAGGGGTTCTAAAGGCCATATTGCGCAAGCAGGGTGGGTTCTATTGCTTAAAATTTGATGGAATAGGGCTGTTTTTTGATATTTTTAGAAGTCTTCCAGATACAAGACGATTAACTATTTCAGCGAAATCTAAATATTTAGTACATGAAGATAATGTATCACATCCCTTTAAAGAAAACCTTTGGGATGAATCTGTACTATTTACAGAGTATTTTGTATTGCTTTGCAATAAATTTCATACAAATCTTTCCGGTGCAAAAAAATGGCAGGAGTTATTACGGCGTTCTTTCTTCCATTTTTTATTGAAATATATAAAGAAAGGGCTTGCTAATCAATCATTGCTTGATAATATTTCGAGTGATGAAAAAGAATTTTTTCTTGATTCACTCAGGAGTTCATTAACGCTAATTGGTGTTAATACTATCAATAAATTCAATATAGCATGCGCGGAACAATTTAAAGTCGGCTGCCTCAACTTTATTGGTAAAGAACGGATTAGTAGTACAGTTGATATTCTCCAGTATGATGTTAATAAAGATATGTTTATGCTTCGATATTATACATCATCATTAGTAACAGAATACTTTATGCTTAAAAGCACGGATGTTATCCCCGTTGTAGATAAAAACATATCGCATAATTTATTCGGTCAGGTCTTCTTTTTTGAACGGGTTGTCTGGCTCAATACTTGCAAGGAAACAATCTCTAGCCCACTTTCGATTAGGTTAGATAATAAAACTATAAAAATACGTGGGTTAGATAAAAAAGTAGTTAATACTATCTCACCTATCGCGATTAAAAAACAACATAATAGCCTTAAACCTAAGTTTAAGAATGTTGCCTCATATCGTGATGCATGGATCTTTATGGATCGTGACAATCAGGCTGATGACAATGCTGAACATTTATATCGATATGTCAAAAATACGCGACCTGATATCCCTGCGTGGTTCGTGCTCCAGCGAGAGTCTCATGATTGGAAAAGATTAAGTGAGGAGGGGTTTAATCTACTTGCTTTTGGCGAACCGGAACATGAAAAAGCATTAGAGTCATGCTCACGAGTCATTAGTTCACATGCGGCACAGTTTGCAACGGATTACTTCAAAGACAAACGTATGACCTGGAAAAAATTTATTTTTCTCCAGCATGGTGTCATACACAATGATCAGTCTGCATTGTTTAAACCCGACTGGAAGAAATTTGATCTATTCGTAACGTCAGCCATCGATGAATATAAATCAATTGTTGATGATATGAGTTCTTATAAATTCACAGCAAAAGAAGCGGTCCTTACTGGATTGCCAAGACATGATGCATTAATTAACTCTGACATTGAAGCAGAGAAAATGATTTTGGTTATGCCTACGTGGCGCCCATCCTTGTTAGGGAAGGTTATCTCAGGAACGGAGAGAGAGTTACTTCCTGACTTCGTCCAAAGTGAGTATGCCAGAGCATGGTATGACTTTCTCTCTAATGAAGCACTGAAAGTTGCTGCTGAACGTGAAGGATATAAGATTGTCTTTTTCCCTCATGCCAATATCCAACCATATTTAGAACAATATATTTTACCTGAACACGTGACAGTATTAAGCCATTCCAGCGGTAGTATTCAGGAATTATTCCTGCGAGCCAGTATCATGGTTACAGACTATTCATCCGTTGCTTTTGAAATGGCATATCTCAACAAGCCTGTATGTTATTATCAGTTTGATGAAGATGCTTTCTTTAATAAGGGACATTATAATAAGGGGTATTTTAGCTATCGTGATAACGGATTTGGTCCTGTTTATAACGATGAAAACGAGGTTGTAGATTTTGTTATTGATACAATACACAATAATTGTGTAATGCAACCTTATTATGCTGAGAAAGCTAATTGTTTCTTCCCTTATCGTGATGGCCGATGCTGTGAACGGACTGTAGCTGCTATTGAGTCTCTTGACAATAAAGAACTTGATAATGTTATTTTCGAAAATGCTAGCATAACTACAGGGAAGGTCAAAACCGCTGAATGGGCAATGAAGGCCTATGACGTTGGAAATATTATCCTTGCTAATAAAAGATACTCTTCCATTTTTACGATAAAAAATGACGAAGAGCTTTTTAATGACACAGATGCTAAGTATATTTATAATTATATAGATATACTGCTGCATCTCGGTTATTTAGATAAAGCTAAAGTGATTATGGAGTTAACGATAAACCTATCTAATGAAGAGTTGGCTAAGTTAAACTCAAAAGCTAATTTGATCAGCTGTATTTTAATGGAGTCTGGTAACGTTTTACCGTTGACGGATGAATATGATACGGAAGTTTTTTATTATAATAAGTTATTTGCTGTAGATCATTCCTTTGATGTAAATAAACCTGATATTGCTTTAAGAGAATGTGATGAGTCGTTTCTTGAACTTTATAATGAAAAAGCAATGTATGCTGCAAAGTATTTGTCAGAAAATGTCGAGCTTTTTAACTTCAATACGTTAAGTGTAACTGTTTTAAGATATCGAATTTTTGAGCTAAACGGACGATATGAATATATTGTTCAAAATTATCTCAAGTTATCTATGATGGATAAACAAAACATCCTGATAAAATGTATCTATTTACGTGCTCTATATAAGTTAAATAAATGGGGCATGATTTTGAAATTCATTGGCGCATCTTCTATTCTGCAGGGAAGGACGTGTATTCCTTTATTTGCCTCATGTTATTTTTTCGGAATGAGAGGAGCACGTAAAAAGATTAATAACATTGAAGACTTTTCTTTTTTATATTTACATCCAACATCATTAAGTGATACCTATAAATTAGATGTTTTAAAATATCTTTTATATATTGAATGCGATTTGCCTAAATCAAAATTTTTTATTGATGAATGCTTCGGATTTATTCCTGTCAGGATAATAGAAGACTTTGCATATAAATTATGTACTAATAATTTTTCTGATGAGTCATATTCATATTTCAAAAAAGTGAATATGGCTGAATTGTCAATAAAGAGCCTTACTCTGTTTGGTGAGTTAGCTATGTCATATGGTGAATATGACATGGCAGTAGCTTGCTTCCAGCAAGCTTGCCTCTCCAGATTGCCCATCGTTGATTATGGTCTTAAAAAACGGCTTGCGGTAGCAAGAGTTTGGGCTAATGAAGAAACTAAACTACTTATTCGGATGTCCTTAGGCGAAACCGATAACTAATATTTTATATTTATATTAAGGACTTTTATGTCGTTATATGCAAATGTTAAATTTGATGGTTCTGTTACTTCGATAAAATCTATCTTAGTTATTAATGATATTGAGGTGCCCATTTCTGGGCGAAAGGAAAAATGGTTTACTAACCTCCCAATAAAAAATAGTGACAAAGTAGAGTTAGTTGGTAATACGGAGCATGTTTCTTTAGAAATTCTCTCACATAAAATATTCCATCCAGATCAGATTTCGTTTGACATAAAATATGGGATTAAAGAATTTGTCTATGAAGGGGAGTCAATTTTTTATTCCCTGACTGGTAATATTACAAACCCACGGAAATGCCTTATAACTTTTCCTGGTGTTAGTAATTTTGATAATGTGAATTATCGATTGAGTGCTATGACCTCTCTTCAATCCAGATTACATGATGTACTTATTCTTGCCTTCCAGGATAAGGAAAGTGTTTATGGTAACTATATGTATGAGACTGAAAATGGGATCCGTATTAAATCAATTGCTACAAAATTAATTAGGGAGTTGAATGTTCGATATAACTTTAATCAGAGTGACTTGATTTTTTATGGCAATTCTAAAGGAGCATCTATTGCTATCGATTATATAGATGAATTTCCTGATTCTAGATATTTTATCGATATTCCTCAGTTGGATTTATACAATTATGCACCACAAAATCCATTAATGAGATATAGCCTGGGTGAAAAAGCAAGACATTACTATAATTATATGGAAAGTCTTCCGGCATTAAAAAACAAAAATGTAACATACTCCTTTGCCGAAAACGACTTTGATGCTTCCAGAGGAATGCCGATGAAATTATTCTCCGGTATGAATGTAGTTATGCTTAAAGATATGCCTCACTCTGGCTCAGCGATGGAGTTCGTTAAGCGACAGTTCTCTAAAGTCATCCAGATTATTGCAAGTAGAGGTGCTGTATATAAGAAAAGTATTGATATGCGATTTGCTTTTGTTAATGGGAAGTTGTGTGCATCGAGAGTTCTGGGTGCTTTTAAAGAAGAAGCAATGATCAGTAAGATCTACGCTGAAATTGAATTTTATAACTCAGATGCTAGTTACTCTGTCTCATTGAATAAAAAATTCAATAACATGGTCTGTATTTATTGGCAGAAAGGATTTGATATTCTCAAACATATACCTGTAGGTCATTATGGAATGAAGTTACATGTTTACTTCGATTTTAAAGAATTTGTTTATCCTTTAAATCAATCTATTGAGGTGAATGATTCAGATGTGATTATTGCCACAGTTCAGAAATAATTAATATTCCCCCATACTAACATGGGGGAATACATTATTTGAACGACGAATGGAGGTATGTTCTTAGTATATCTGAAGTTTTTATTGTAAAAACCATTTTCCTTGCGTGATTTTAGCTTTATGGTGAGTCACCTGATACTGCACCATCTCAGGTGACTTCCTCCCATAAAACACCGCATTAATCTGTGTATTCGCCCGTAGATACACGCTAAATTTCTTAAACAACTTCGCATCCGGCTTAAACTGTGCACTCCAGTACTGGTTCAAATGCCCCTGATACGTTAACCCCTTAATGTCATACAACGCCCGTCCCATCACCTTCAGCGGCTTGTTGTGGATCAGCGCAGAAATGCCAGCTGTGCTGTTAATGGTGATAACCGCCTTAGCATGTGTCAGCATTTTAGGCATTGGCAGATCGTGAACATAAATAATCCGGTTGCCCACGCCATATTGCTTACCTAGCTTTTTAATCAACGGCCCATACAGACGGTGCCCACGATCCATTGGATGGTGCTTAAACACCAGAAAATCCGTCGGTGACGCCTTCCTTGAGAAAGAGTACATCACGTCATTGATGTAATTACGCACGTCCTTATACGGACTGTGGTTTCGAATCTGGCTGTCGTTATAAACCTGCAAAATGGCCAGAAAGTAACGCTTATCGAGCTTGGTCTTCAGAAGATCCATCACATGCCGTTCTTTGTAGCGATACCACTGCTTTCGCCAGCCGGCACGGATCCAGCATTTACCTTCGTACCATGGTGAAAAGACCTTGTGATGGCGGTACAAAGGAAACTGAGTGCGGTGATACCAGCTTACCAGGTAATACCACATTGCGTGCCAGATACGCAGTTTGGTTGAGGGCTTTAAGCTCTGTACCTCCAGTTCTGGTTGTTCGGGGAGATTACGATAAAACTCCGGATCGCGCGGAAGGGAGGAATACGCATTAACCCCCCCCGCTTTCCAGAGTAATGAAATGCGGCCGCAGATAACCTTCCTCAAAAGCCAGAAAGCGAACGCCCTTAGACTGCGCCCAGCGTTTCGCGGCCTGATGTAACTGGCGGCAGTCGCCAAAGCACAGGATGGTGTCGAAGGGATATTCCTGCCACGTCTCTTTTAACCAGTGTGGAAACTCTTTCGGCGTCTGTTGATACGTCAGATATGCACGCTTTCGGCAGTAAAAACGGTCGCCGGCGTTGAACACTACGTTTTTCGCTTCGCGCCCCTGCGACTCGAGCCATTCCGCCATATCGTTGAAGAACGGTCCCATAGGCCCCTGCAAAAGCAGATAACGTTTTCCTGAGAGGAGCGTGTTGATGGTATTGCTATTCATAGAGATTCCCTCTCAACGTTAGTTCTTCATTGCTTTGATCAGCATCCGCAACTTGCGACCCTGCCGCTGCAGATACTGGCCGGAGCCACGTTTTATCCCCAGATCCTGCCTTTTTTGTGCCAATAACCAGCTCATAGCCATTTCTGGCGAGATGCACAGCTTCGTTTCGGGATGGATGTAGGTGGGATAGCTAATGAGCGTTTGATACAGCAAATCGCCAATCGTCAGGCGACGTTGACGGCGTTCACAAACATACTCATCTGTCGTTAGCCCCCAACCGGCATAGAACGGCACGCCATAACAAAAAACTTTTTTGCCATGCATCAGGGCTTCAAACCCTGACAGCGAGGTCATGGTATGGACTTCTTCAACCTGTTGAATACATTCAATGATGTCGGCATCCAGCGCGATGCAGTCGGCAAGGTAGGACATCTCCTCATCGGAGATGTGGCCGGGGCGATTGCCGACCAGAACGTCCGGATGCGGCTTATAGATGATAAACGCCAGCGGGTTGCGCTCCCGCACGGTCCGCAGCAGCGTCAGATTGGTTCGGATGGTCGCTGTGCCCCGCGCAATGGAAGCATCGTTCTCAACCTGGCCCGTCACCAGTAGCGTGCGTTTCCCGGCTGCGCTGGCCGGAATTTTCCAGCTCGCGCCCAGGTTATATTTACTGAGTTTGCTCGCGATAAGCTCTTGCCGTAATGCCTCCGCGCGCTGTTGCTGCTCAGCTGTTAGCTGCGAATGCGCCAGTAAATTCTCGAGATCGCTGGGACGACTGGCATCGTAGTAAATACCGGTTTTATCCAGCACCAATGACAGCGGTGGCTGTAAATCAGAGCCCAGCCCAGAGGAACGCAGGAAGCCATCTTCCATGCGCCAGATGGGAATATCATACTGCGCGGCTTTCTGCCGCCAGCGAGCTTCGCCTTTCACGCCCCATACGACGCAAGCGCTGGCCTCTCGTCCTTTATGCGAGAAATCGACGTGGTTGCTTGTCGTTTTCAGAAAAGGTTTAACGATGCTGCTTTTCCATAGCGTCATACCCGGAGCCCAGAGCTGCCCGCTACGCGCAAGCAGGTGTTGGCGCTGTTGGCTAAGATACTCAAGCACATCGAATAATGTGCCCGGTTGCCCGGTATACGGATTGACGTAGCGCGCATAGCGTAGCCAGGCGGCGGCGACCAGCGCGCTTAGGGGGGCATGGCCGCGGCGAGCCGCTATTTCGTGCGCCTGCGGGTGACGGTCATCGGTCAACCCCCATCCGGCGTACCACGGCAGGCCAAAGCAGACGACTTTTTTCCCCGCCATCAGCGCTTCAATGCCATATTGCGACGTCACGGTATACACATGTGAAACCTGGCGCAGCAGGGACTGCGGGCTAAAATCCCGGGTAATTAGACGAACGCGCGGGTCGGCTCCCAGCGATTCAAAATAGCCCTTCTTTTTGCCCGTCAGCACGTCCGGATGGGTTTTTACCCAAATCTCCCCGTGAGGATGTTCTCTTTTGGCGCAGGAAAGCATGGCCGCGAACTGGTGCTCCGTTGCCCCGCCGAGCGTAACGGAGACATCACCGTAAGTTTGGTCAACAACCAGCGTGACATCCGTATGGTGGCTTTCTTTGAACCGTGGGGCGTGGTTGTATTTTGACAGATCGTGATTGACGATAAAGTTGATGGCCTGAAGCGCCTCGTGGTGCAAACCAGGCGCTTCGGCTTCTTGCTTGATTAACATTTCCAGACGGCTGGGGCGACGGGCGTCGTAGTAAATCCCCAGATCGTCGACGATCACGCCTAGCGGCGGCGCGCCGTTAACCCCCAGGTCTAATGAGCGTACAAAACCGTCTTCCAGGCGTAATATTGGTAGCCCCGCTTTATGCGCGCGCTCTATGGGGCGCTGGGCGGAAGGGCGCTCACCCCATACGGCAATGGCATCCACTGCGCCCGGAAGGGGGAATAACGGGGTTAGTTTGCAGTACGCTTCACCTAAAAAGTGCTCAAGGTGTGGGATCTGCCAGATACCTGAAGAGTAGATGCCTATCATCCTGAACGGCTTCCGTGTTGGTGTTCCGTTGGTGGCGGAGACTCTCCGCCACGCCCCTGTTGTTACAGATCCAGAATGACTTTCGCCGCCACCGCCATCTGGTAAAGGATGGTGGAGATACCGCGCGTGACTTCCAGATTTTTGGTTTCGTACTTCGGCAACACCATAATTTCATCGCCGGGACGAACGTCATCCACGTCGTCGGCGTCCACGGCGGAGCCATCCTGATGAATGACGATAATTTTCGACTGCCCGGATTTTTGCGTCAGGCCGCCGCACTTCTCGATGTAGTCATCCACATCCAGCTTTTGCTTCCAGGAGATGGCGTTGGGGAACAGCACCGAGCCGTGGATCATCACCAGCGACGTTTTTTCCGGGATGGTCACGACGTCGCCGTCTTCCAGAATCACGCTGTCGAGGTTGCTCTCGTTCAGCACCACCTGGCCTTTAGGCACCACGTTGCGCGCCTTGGCGACGAAGCGGCTGACCAACTGCGCTTCCTGTACGCGCAGGCGCGCCTCTTCCTGGGTGGCCGACTGTGAGGAGAGGGAGGCTTCTTCCAGCTTTTGCAGGGAGGTGTTGAGCATCTCTTTCTGGCGTACCGCGACCGAGTGGCGATACAGCTGGATGCTGCTGAGCTGCGACATGCTGTTGGTTTTGAGCTGTGCCAGCACCTGCTTCATGGTGGAACCGTACGGCAGCACCACCGCGTGCTCACCCGAATGTGCGCCTTCAATCCTTACCTGGATGGTGCCCGCGTAGCGGTCGGAGCTGATGATCAGCTTATCGCCGTCCTGCAGCATTTTTCCTGAGGCGCTGCTGAGCGGATAGTACTCCGTGCGCTTCATCGCGCCCTGCTGGCGGATGATGGTAAAGTGCGTCGCGCCCGGTTTAGGTCGCGACCAGGTCAGCGCTTCCGTCACCGGAATGCTGCTGTCGCGGAATTCGAAGTCGTAGCTGTTGTACACATCGCCTTCGACGCTAAAGGTATATTTGCGCGGTCCAACCACGATGGTGTCGCCATCGGCGAACTGCGACAGGTTCAGCGAGCCGTTGAGCAGGAAGTCGTACAGATTGACGCGCGAGCGTACGGTTTTACCGCTCTTGACGGTGATATCGACATAGCTACCGCGATCGCTATCGACGCCGCCCGCCTTGCTGAGATAGGAGAGCAGAGAGTCGGAAGCCACGCCGCCGTACAGCCCTGGGTTTCTGACGTAGCCGGTTACGAACACTTTGACCGGCTGCGCCTGAAGCAGAGAGGCATAAACGTTAACGTTAGACTGATAGACCTCTTTGATTTTGGTCGTCACCAGGCTGTTGAGCTGGCCGTTGCTGACGCCGTTGACCTTCAGCGGGCCGACGTTCGGGACGAAAATGTTGCCTTTGGGATCGACGGGCAGCGCGCCGTCAAAATTAAACGCGCCCCACAGCCGAATCTGGATAGTATCGCCGAGGCCGATCACGTAGTTCGGGTTGAAACCGATGCTGCTGCCGCTGTCGGCGGTAGAACCGTTGAACAGCTGAGCGCCAAACATGCGGCTTAATGGCGGGGCCGGAATAGGGACTGGCGTATTATCAAAGCCGTTGCTATCTACACTCTGAGCCCTGGCCGCCAGCATCTGCGGCAAGCCTGCCGCACCGGTAAGCTGCGGGTCAGCGGTAATGCCCACCGCCAGCGCCTGACAGGATTGCAGAATACTCAACACAAGAATCGTTTTAACTAATTTCATAATAGACTCTGTTAATGATATTGGCGGTTAATTAGTCTTTGTGATCTTCAATAATGGCGATCAATAATTTGGCCGTGCCAAAGAGCAGACAACACACCAATAACCAGCTGGCTAAGAGATACGGCACGTTCGGGAAACGCGATTCTTGCGGTAGCTGCGGTGAACTAATAACGGACAGCGTTTTTAATTTCCGCGCGCTTTCCAGCCGGGTTTTTTCGATAGCCTGCAGCGCGAGCGCATACAGATCGTTATCAAATTTCACCGTGGTTTTAAGATCTTCAAAATCTGCCGCCATGCTGTTGAGCTTTTTGCCATCCGGTGCGGTAATTTTATTTTGCTCAACGTCGATCTGGGCTTGTAACGATTTAATGGCGTTTTTGGTGCTGACCACCTGCGGGGCATCTTCGCGTAAATAGGTCAGCAGGTTGCGCAGGTCGGCTTCCATCTCAATCTTTTTAGCAATCAGCGTGTTGACCAGCGTGGTAGCCGCTTCAGCGGAGGCCGCAGGGTCCAGCACGTTATTGCTGTTCTGATAGGCCAGCAGCTGACTTTTGCTGGTATTCAGCCGCGCTTTGGTTTCTTCTAGCTGCTGCTCGGCAAACTGCATCTGCTCGCGGGCTATTCGGTGCGACAGTTCGTTGATAAAGCGCTCAGATTCCTTCAGCACCGCCTGGTTAAACGCCTGGGCGAACGCTGGCGTAAAGCCCTGCGTCTGAATCGACAGCAGCCCGGTCTTCTCGTCATAGTCGACGGTCAGGCGAGAGCGGTAGTACTCGAGGTAGCGTTCGGCGGTAATGTCGGCGGGGAGATGGAACAGAAAATCCCAACCGCTCTGGCTAAACGCCTGGTGAAAATCGAGCTTTTTATCCAGCGTTTGCAGCATATCCGGTGAGTTGATGTACTCTTTCAGGTACAGCGAATCCTCGGCAGAAGAGGGGTTAGAGGCCCCCAGCAGCAGGCCGAAATTAAGGCTGGAGCTGTCGAGATCGTTAGGGCGTTTGACCGCGACCTTAGACTCGCTGACGTAGCGCGGCTGGCTGAAAATGACCAGATAGATAATCAGCAGACACATCGGCGCTGCGATTATCCCCTTCCACAGATGGCGCTGAATATCGATTTGCCGACACTTTTTCAACGCCGCACGGGCCAGTCTTTTTTTCCTGGCAATAAATCGGCCAGACAGCACTTTATTTATTTTCATAAGATATTCAGTGAACTTAATTAATGGGGTGAATATATTCCTGACGAGATAAACGGATGTTCATCGGCACCATTCATTACGTTTGTTTAAATCTGAATATCCCATGCAGGATAATGTGATAAAACATTGTATTCCTTTATGTATTATCAAGTGGCTTTTTATATTCGATGGATTCCTGTCCATGAATAACTACCATGAATAATAATCAACTAAAATTCATGCGGCATTTTTAGCACAGTCGCTAAAGCATCACAATAGTGATTATATATGATGGGATTTTCTTAATGAGGTTGTATTTGATGGGGCTATGTTTAGATAAAAGAGAAGTGTGTTTATTGATTAAAAAATGAAAATCCAGCGTTTCGCTGAATATTTTTATTATTTCTTTATTGCAGGTTAAGTATTATTAAAGCGGATGGCCCATGCCATCCGCTTGAGGAAATTACTTCGAAATACGCTTGTACTTGATACGCTTCGGCTCCAGCGCATCCGCGCCCAGCGTGCGTTTCTTATACTCTTCGTATTCGGTAAAGTTACCCTCGAAGAATTCCACTTTACCCTCATCCTGGTAATCCAGAATGTGGGTGGCGATACGGTCGAGGAACCAACGGTCGTGCGAGATAACCATCGCGCAGCCCGGGAATTCCAGCAGGGCGTTTTCCAGCGCGCGCAGGGTTTCGATATCCAGGTCGTTGGTCGGTTCATCGAGCAGCAGCATATTGCCGCCAACCTGCAGCAGCTTCGCCAGGTGCAGACGACCGCGCTCACCGCCGGACAGCTCGCCAACGCGTTTGCCCTGATCGACGCCCTTGAAGTTAAAGCGGCCCACGTAGGCGCGGCTTGGCATCTCGGTGTTGCCGATCTTCATGATATCCAGCCCGCCGGAAACTTCTTCCCACACGGTTTTGCTGTTATCCATTGCGTCACGGAACTGGTCAACGGACGCCAGCTTCACGGTTTCACCCAGGGTGATTGTGCCGCTGTCAGGCTGTTCCTGGCCGGACATCATACGGAACAGGGTCGATTTACCCGCGCCGTTTGGTCCGATGATGCCGACAATCGCGCCTTTCGGTACCGAGAAGCTCAGATCGTCGATCAGCACGCGATCGCCGTAGGATTTACGCAGGTTGGCGACTTCAACGACTTTATCGCCCAGACGCGGTCCTGGTGGAATAAACAGTTCGTTGGTTTCGTTACGTTTCTGGTATTCGGTGTTGTTCAGCTCTTCAAAGCGCGCCAGACGGGCCTTGCCCTTAGACTGACGGCCTTTCGCGCCCTGACGCACCCACTCCAGCTCTTTCTCGATAGACTTACGACGGGCCGCTTCCTGAGAAGCTTCCTGCGCCAGACGCTGATCTTTCTGCTCCAGCCAGGAGGAGTAGTTGCCTTCCCATGGAATACCTTCGCCGCGGTCCAGCTCCAGAATCCAACCCGCCACGTTGTCGAGGAAGTAACGGTCGTGGGTAATCGCCACAACGGTACCTTCGAAGTCGTGCAGGAAGCGTTCCAGCCAGGCGACGGATTCGGCGTCCAGGTGGTTAGTCGGTTCGTCGAGCAGCAGCATGTCTGGTTTTTCCAGCAGCAGGCGGCACAGCGCGACGCGGCGGCGTTCACCACCGGACAATTTTTCGATTTTGGCATCCCAGTCCGGCAGACGCAGCGCGTCAGCGGCACGTTCGAGCTGCACGTTCAGGTTGTGACCGTCGTGCGCCTGGATGATTTCTTCAAACTTGCCCTGTTTCGCGGCCAGCTTATCGAAGTCAGCGTCTGGTTCAGCGTACTTAGCGTACACTTCGTCCAGGCCTTTCAGCGCGTTAACCACTTCGGCGACCGCTTCTTCAACGGATTCACGGACGGTATGTTCCGGGTTCAGCTGCGGCTCCTGCGGCAGGTAGCCAATCTTGATGCCCGGCTGCGGGCGCGCTTCGCCCTCGATATCAGTATCGATACCGGCCATGATTTTCAGCAGGGTAGATTTACCGGCGCCGTTCAGACCCAGAACACCAATTTTTGCGCCAGGGAAGAAGCTGAGCGAGATGTTTTTCAGAATATGACGTTTCGGCGGTACCACTTTGCCGACACGATGCATGGTATAAACGAATTGAGCCACGTTGGACTTCGCCTCTATGTTTATCGTGATGATGAATAGTTTTCAAAGGCGAAGTGTAGCCTTTTTCCCTGTCTAAGCCCAGCCAGCAGATCTCACGGGCCGTAAAAGTAAAAAAATGTTCATAACGTGGCGCATTTGCCAATGTCTGGTTAGCATGAATTGATTACGCGGCATGATGCTGCACCGACGTAACGCGACAACGAGGAAGAGCTTGTGCAAAAAGCCCAACAATTTACGTGGCGTCTGCTGGCGGCCGGAGTCTGCCTGCTGACGCTCAGTAGCGTTGCCCGCGCCGATTCGCTGGATCAACAGCGCAGCCGCTATGCGCAAATCAAGCAGGCCTGGGATAACCGCCAGATGGATGTGGTTGAGCAACTGATGCCAACCCTGCGGGATTACCCGCTGTACCCGTACCTGGAATATCGCCAGATAACCAGCGACCTGATGAATACCCCGACGTTAACGGTCAGCAACTTTGTGCAGGCCAACCCAACGCTGCCTCCGGCCCGCACCCTTAAAAACCGCTTCGTCAACGAGCTGGCGCGTCGCCAGGATTGGCGTGGCCTGCTGGCTTTCAGCCCCGATAAACCCGGTACCGCCGAGGCGCAGTGCAACTATTACTATGCCAAATATAATGTGGGTGACACCCAGGGAGCCTGGGAGGGCGCGAAAACCCTGTGGCTGACCGGGCAGAGCCGCCCAAACGCCTGCGATCCGCTGTTCAGCGCCTGGCGCGCGTCCGGCACCCAGGATCCGCTGGCGTATCTTGAACGCATTCGTCTGGCGATGAAGGCCGGCAATACCGGGCTGGTGAAGGTGCTGGCCTCGCAGATGCCGGCGGAATATCAGACTATCGCGGCGGCCATTACCGATCTGGCCAATAATCCGAACAACGTGCTGACCTTTGCGCGTACCACCGGGGCGACCGACTTCACGCGCCAGCTGGCGGCGGTGGCGTTTACCAGCGTTGCCCGTCAGGACGTGGAAAACGCGCGCCTGATGATCCCTTCGCTTTCCCAGGCGCAGAAGCTCAATGATGAGCAGACTCAGGAGCTGCGCGATATCGTCGCCTGGCGTCTGATGGGGACGGACGTGACCGATGAACAGGCGCGCTGGCGTGACAACACCATTATGCGTTCGCAGTCCGTCTCGCTGGTTGAACGCCGCGTGCGTATGGCGCTCGGCACCGGCGACCGTACTGGGCTGAATACCTGGCTGGCGCGGCTGCCGATGGAAGCCAAAGACAAGGACGAATGGCGCTACTGGCAGGCCGACCTGTTGATGGAGCGCGGGCGTGATGATGAGGCGCGCGGCATCCTGCTGTCGCTCATGCAGCAGCGCGGCTTCTACCCGATGGTGGCGGCGCAGCGTCTGGGCGAGCCGTATACGCTGCGCGTGGAGAAAGCGCCGGGGTCAATCTCCTCAGCGCTGACCAGCGGGGCAGAAATGGCGCGCGTGCGTGAATTAATGTACTGGAATCAGGATAATACGGCGCGTAGCGAGTGGGCCAACCTGGTCAGCAGCCGCAGCCAGACCGAGCAGGCGCAGCTCGCCCGCTATGCTTTCGACCAGCACTGGTGGGATCTGAGCGTGCAGGCCACCATCGCCGGTAAACTGTGGGATAACCTGCAGGAGCGCTTCCCGCTGGCCTATAACGATCTGTTTGTGCGCTATACCTCCGGCAAAGATGTACCGCAGAGCTACGCGATGGCGATAGCGCGTCAGGAAAGCGCGTGGAACCCGAAGGTGAAATCACCGGTCGGCGCCAGCGGGCTGATGCAGATTATGCCGGGTACCGCGACGCACACGGTGAAGATGTTCAACCTGCCGGGCTACAGCAATCCGGCGCAGCTGCTGGATCCGGAGACCAACATCAATATTGGCACCAGCTACCTGCAGTACGTCTACCAGCAGTTTGAAAATAACCGTATCTTTGCCTCGGCGGCATATAACGCCGGGCCGGGTCGCGTGCGCACCTGGCTGGGTAACAGCGCCGGGCGTATCGATGCGGTGGCGTTTATCGAGAGCATTCCGTTCTCAGAAACCCGCGGCTACGTGAAAAACGTGCTGGCCTACGACGTCTACTATCGCCACTTTATGGGCCAGAAAGATGACGTGCTCAGCAGTAATGAATGGCAACGGCGTTACTGATAGGTTAGACCTGTGTTATGCTTGTACTCGTTTAAGAGTACATGCATAACATGGTGGCCGACATGACCCAACAATCCCCTTATTCAGCGACGGTTGCTGAACAGCGTCACCAGGAGTGGCTTCGCTTTGTGGAGCTTCTGCGTCTGGCCTATACCGACGACCTGGCGCTGCCGCTGCTGAATTTAATGATGACCCCGGACGAGCGAGAGGCGCTGGGCACCCGCGTGCGGATTATCGAAGAGCTGCTGCGCGGAGAAATGAGCCAGCGTGAGCTGAAAAACGAGCTGGGGGCGGGGATCGCCACGATTACCCGTGGCTCGAACAGCCTGAAATCAGCGCCGGTTGAGCTGCGCCAGTGGCTGGAACAAACCCTGCCGAAAACGTGATCGTCCAGGCCGGATAAGGCGAAGTCGCCCTCCGGCAATGTGCACCGTTGTGCCTGATGGCGGCTTCGCCTTATCCGGCCTACTGGCGGTAGAGCTCGTTATGGAACGGGCTTAACGCCAGCACCACCGCCTGGTGGTACACGCTGCTGCGGGTTAGCACGCCGGCGGTGAAGACGCCGATCGCCCCTTCTTTATTGCCAATCTTATCAATGCCGGTGTACTTCGACATCACCGGGCCGAGCGCTTCGCCCGCGCGTACCTGCTCAAGAATCATCTCCGGCAGCGGTAGCGTGGCGGACCGCGCCTCGCCGCGCTGGCTACGGCTCTCAATCACCACCCAGCTGAAGGTGGCGCCTTCGTCAATTCCGGCTTCAATGGCTACCCAAAAATCCGCATCCGGACGAGCTTCCCTGGCATTGGCGACGCGATTACGCGCCCCGGCGCGGGTTTCCTCGCTGCCAAACGGCTGTTCCGGCACGCCCGTTTCGACGGAGATCGCATCGATTTGGCAGGATCCTTCGCCAAAGATCTGGTCAAATGCCGCAAGAATTGCCTGAATTTTGGCAGGATTGGTGGTAGCGGAGACAACTTGATGCATAATCTACACAACTCAGATAATAAAATGTCATCGCAGTATAACGGATAAAAAACATGTTACAGGTATATCTTGTTCGCCATGGCGAAACTCGCTGGAACGCCGAGCGGCGTATTCAAGGCCAGTCCGATAGCCCCCTGACGGCTAAAGGAGAGCAGCAGGCGGTGCAGGTAGGGGAGCGCGTGCGCACCTACGGCATTACCCACGTTATCGCCAGCGATCTGGGCCGTACGCGCCGTACCGCCGAGATCATTGCCGATGCCTGCGGCTGCGGCGTCACGCTGGACGCGCGTCTGCGCGAGCTGGATATGGGCGTGCTGGAGCAGCGCCATCTTGATTCTCTGACCGCAGAAGAAGAGCAATGGCGTCGGCTGGTGGTCAACGGCACGCCGGATGGCCGTATTCCGCAAGGTGAGTCGATGCAGGAACTGAGCGAACGTATGCATGCGGGCCTGGCCGCCTGTCTGGACCTGCCGCCGGGCAGCCGCCCACTGCTGGTGAGCCACGGGATTGCGCTGGGATGTCTGGTGAGTACGATTCTGGGGCTGCCCGCGCACGCGGAGCGTCGTCTGCGTCTGCGTAACTGCTCTATTTCACGGGTGGACTATCAGGAAAGCCTGTGGCTGGCGCCGGGATGGGTCGTGGAAACGGCAGGGGATATCTCGCATCTCGATACCCCTGCACTGGATGAGCTACAGCGTTAGCGACGAATCGGGATCAGGTACTCGCAGCGCAGCATAATCGGCGGTTCCTGATGTCGGGCTTCGTCCTGCGGGAAGAAGCGCTCGATATCCTGACCCTTACGGCGGGTCAGGTTGAGCATTGGCATGCAGGTGCCGTACAGCGTCAGGATAAACTCCTGCAGGCCCGTTCCCAGCCCTTCATAGGTGAACATCACGTACTCGCCGCCTTCCAGCGTGACCGGATGGGCATCGTTCAGATGTCCGTTGGCCAGCTCTGGCGTGAGCGCCGTGGTGTAAAACACTTCCTGCTCGTCATCTTTTTCCAGGCTTGGACGCGGCTCGTGCAGCCCGTACAGAATCGGCGGAATAGACGGCGAGTTGCCGAGGAAATCGGTCCAGAACTGGACGCGCATCTGCTGGCGGAAATCGGAGATCTCTTCCAGCTTGCAGGTATAGCTCTGGGTCACGCCCATCAGATGAGTCGACGGCAGGGTGATGAATTCGTATTTTGGCATGGTGAACTCGCCCAGGCGCAGCGGTGGACGCATCCCGAAGGAGCTCCAGTCTGGCGAGCGGCGGTACAGCGCAGGCGTCAGCGTAAACTGTTTTTTGAACGCGCGGGTAAAGGTCTGCTGCGAGTCAAAACGATACTGCAGCGCAATATCCAGGATAGGGCGTGCGGTCAGGCGCAGGGCGACGGCGGATTTAGACAGACGACGGGCGCGAATGTAGGCGCCGATGGCGTGGCCGGTGACATCTTTGAACATGCGTTGCAGGTGCCATTTAGAATAACCCGCTTTTGCCGCCACATTATCCAGCGATAAAGGCTGATCCAAATGCCCTTCAAGCCAAACGAGGAGATCGCGAATAATTCCAGCCTGATCCATAAAATGCCCTCATCCTTAAAATCTTATGTGCCTGTTACCAAAGTAGCGGATAATAGCATCTTTTGCTGTTTTAGCATTCAGTGTTTTTTTTATGCATAAATGCGTTTTTACATTAGATTTGGCCCAATTTTTTGTAAAGCTGTGATCTTTAAACACTTTCTAAATGAATGTTGAATAATCACACAACTCAATCGACGGAAATGGTAACAATATGAAATACAAGAAATTAATGGCAGGCCTGTTACTCAGCGTCTCCAGCCTGGCGGTTCACGCGGAGCAGATTGGTTCTGTGGATACGGTGTTCAAAATGTTTGGGCCGGATCATAAAATTGTGGTGGAGGCCTTTGACGATCCCGACGTTAAAAACGTCACCTGCTACGTGAGCCGGGCGAAAACCGGCGGTATCAAAGGGGGGCTGGGGCTGGCTGAGGACACCTCTGATGCGGCTATCTCCTGTCAGCAGATTGGCCCGGTTGAGCTGAGCGACAAGATTAAGAGCGGTAAAGCGGACGGCGAGGTGGTCTTTAAGAAGCGCACTTCGCTGGTGTTTAAATCGCTACAGGTGGTGCGTTTCTATGACAAAAAGCGCAACGTCCTCGCCTATCTGGCCTATTCCGACAAGGTGGTTGACGGTTCGCCGAAAAACGCGATTAGCGCGGTGCCGATTATGCCATGGGGAACCGCGGCAAAATAAGGGCAAAAAAAACGGCGCTGAATGCGCCGTTTTGTCTTCTTATTCCTGCAGCTCGCCGCAGAAGCGGTAACCTTCGCCGTGAATGGTGGCGATGATTTCCGGCGTATCCGGCGTAGACTCGAAGTGTTTACGGATGCGACGAATGGTCACGTCAACCGTACGGTCGTGTGGCTTCAGCTCACGGCCGGTCATTTTCTTCAGCAGTTCAGCGCGGGACTGAATTTTGCCAGGGTTTTCGCAGAAGTGCAGCATGGCGCGGAATTCACTGCGCGGCAGCTTGTACTGCTCACCGTTCGGGCTCACCAGAGAGCGGCTATTGATGTCCAGCTCCCAGCCGTTGAACTTGTAGCTTTCTACGCTACGGCGTTCTTCGCTGACGGTACCCAGGTTCATGGTACGGGACAGCAGGTTACGTGCACGGATGGTCAGTTCACGTGGGTTGAACGGCTTGGTGATGTAATCATCTGCGCCAATTTCCAGACCGAGGATCTTGTCGACTTCATTGTCGCGGCCGGTCAGGAACATCAGGGCGACATTCGCTTGTTCACGCAGTTCGCGCGCCAGCAGAAGGCCGTTTTTGCCCGGCAGGTTGATATCAATGATTACCAGCTTGATATCATTTTCAGACAGGATCAGATGCATTTCCGCGCCATCGGTCGCTTCGAAAACATCGTAGCCTACTGCT
>NZ_JBKDZH010000012.1:0-110047 GCF_047971185.1 Kluyvera sp. | reverse complement strand
CTGAAGTACCATATCTGAGAAAAACTCTTGGACATAAGTTCAAAGATTTTGGAAGTGATATTAATTATTTACAGTCGAGCTATTCTTCGAAGTTCTATCAATATGAAGAAGGGCATTATTTAGGAAATCCTGGCAACTATAGAAATTTTTACCTTGCCTATAATCCTGCTGGAGTTGATTATTTTGAGTTAGATCCACTTCCAGATCTCTCTAATGACGACAAATCGCCTCCAAATAAAAAATGATCTTGAAAAATTCAGAAATAATAATGCTCCAAATACATTTGGGGTTGGCGATATCCACGGAGGTCCTGAGGGGCTTGATTTAAGCTTTGGACTTGGGATTGATTATTACGATGCGAGAGATATTCCAGATAAAGATTAGTGATCATGTATCATACCATTTTTATATCGTTTCAAATTAGGTAGTCACAATTAGACTAGTTAATCTAACCAGCACTGAGGTCCGCTCCTCGCTCAAAGCGGGCCTACAGACGCTGCGACCGTCCATTTCGTGCCAGAAACATACATCACAAGTTACGGGTCAGTTCTTCGATATTGCTGGAAAGCATATCCAGCAGCGATCTCACATAAATATTCGTGTTTCCTTGATGCCACATCGCGCTCAGTGGAAGCCCTTCAACGTGTTGCTGTGGCGAAAGAGGAAGGTACTTGACGCCGTCAGCATTCATATTTTTATAGGAGGCAGGCACAAGGGCAATGCCCAGCCCGGCGGCGACTAAACTCAGGATGGTCTGCTTCTCTTCGGCATACTGCGCAATGACGGGCACGCTGCCTCCTTCTTTGAAAATATTCATTGTCAGATCATGGCTGTGACGACGGGTACGTCTTTCCGGCACGATAACGGGTTCATCACGAAAATCATCGATACTGACTTCGCGATAACTGACCAGCCTGTGGTCAGCGGGAACCGCGAGCATGCAGTTTTCATTAGCGATAAAACGCGTGGTCAGCGTAGCGTCAGCATGTTCAGGCGGACGTACAAAGACCACGTCCAGCCATCCTGAAATGAGACGCGGGATAAGATTGTGAGATTTATCTTCCGTAATATGGATATCCGCATCAGGAAACTGCTGGATAAAAAGATTAAGTAATTCAGGCAATAATCCTCTGGCTGCGCTGTCAATCGAACCAATCCGCAGTGTCCTTTTATGCAAGGGTGTCTTTTTTCGAAAATGCAGCCGCAACGCATCGAAGCTGGCAATGACGATCTTAGCCTCATTTAAAAAATCTGCACCCTCTGGTGTCAGTGACACGTTCCGGGTCGATCGATTCAGCAACCTTATCCCCAGATCTTCCTCCAGTAGCTTGATGAAACGGCTGAGTGATGCAGGCATCATTTCGAGTTTACGCGCCGCCCGGCCAAAGTGAAGTTCATCACCTAATACCACAAAGCAACGTAGCTGATTTATATCCATTTTTTCACCAGAAACAGATTATATAAATTATTTGTATAAAGTTGTGCTGATGATAAAACCGCACATCTCTCCATACTGGGTTTATTACAAAACGATAACAACCCTACACGACAATGGAGCATCCCGAAATGAATAATGACCTCGAAAAAAAGGTTATGCGAAAGGTTACCCTGCGCATTATTCCTTTTATTATGCTGCTGTATTTCATCGCTTTTCTCGATAGAGTGAACATTGGTTTTGCCGCCCTGACCATGAATGAGGATTTGGGTTTTTCGCCCACCGTTTTCGGGCTGGGCGCCGGCATTTTCTTCATCGGTTACTTTTTGTTTGAAGTCCCGTCAAACCTAATTCTGCATAAAGTCGGTGCCCGTATCTGGATAGCCCGCGTGATGATTACCTGGGGCCTGGTCTCTGGATGCATGGCTTTTGTTCAGGGTACAACAAGCTTCTACATCCTGCGTTTTTTACTCGGTGTAGCAGAAGCCGGTTTCTTTCCTGGCATCATTCTCTATCTCAGCTACTGGTTTCCGGCCGCAAAACGTGCGCAGGTCACTGCCATATTTATGGCCGCAGCACCGCTTTCGACCGCGTTGGGATCGCCTATTTCAGCCGCTCTGCTTGAGATGCATGGTTTCCTCGGCTATGCGGGATGGCAGTGGATGTTTGTGCTGGAAGCCGTGCCTGCACTGACTCTTGGGGTTGTGGTTCTGTTCTTCCTCACCGATCGCCCGGCCAAAGCCAAATGGCTGACTGACGAAGAGCGTGCGTGGCTGGAAAACACCATGCAGGTCGAGGAACAGGCTCGCGCTGCAAAACAAGGCCACAGCAGCGCATGGAAAGGGCTTGCGGATAAGCGGGTACTGGCTCTCGCGCTGGTTTATTTTGGTACGTCTGCCGGATTGTACACACTCGGCATCTGGTCCCCACAAATCATCCGCAGCTTTGGTGCTACCTCGCTGGAGATTGGTTTCCTCAACGCTTTCCCGGCGGTCATCGGCGTCATCGCCATGATCGTGTGGGCCCGGCATTCCGACCGCACCAGAGAGCGCAGCTGGCATGTGATTAGCGCCTGTCTGCTGGCGGCAGCCGGTCTGATTTACGCCGGTAACGTCAGCACACTGTTTACCGTGATCGTCGCCCTGATGCTGGTCAACGTAGGCATCAGCGCATCGAAACCGCCTCTCTGGAGTATGCCTACCGTGTTCCTGAGCGGCCCGGCAGCGGCAGCGGGTATTGCCACGATTAACTCCATTGGCAACCTCGGTGGCTTTGTTGGCCCGATGATGATTGGCGTGATCCGCCAGCAAACAGGTAGCTACACCTGGGGCCTGTACTTCGTCGCCGGGCTGCTGGCTGTCTCGGCCCTCATTGTCCTGATTCTTTCTGCCAGGGCAGACAAGCCGCAAACGGCAGAACTCCCTCATCCTCATACCCATTAACTGGAGAAATAACAATGCGTAACTACAAAATTGCCGCCATACCTGCCGACGGTATCGGTCCAGAAGTCATTTCCGCAGGCGTTGAAGTGCTGTATGCGCTGACGCGCCACGACCCGCAGCTCAATTTTGAGGTACAGCCCTTTGACTGGGGGTCGGACTATTACAAAAAACACGGTGTGATGATGCCGGAAGAGGGGCTGAATACGCTGAAAAAGTTTGATGCTATTTACTTTGGCGCAGTGGGCGCGCCGGATGTGCCTGACCACATCACTCTCTGGGGCCTGCGCCTGCCCATTTGCCAGGGCTTTGACCAGTACGCCAACGTGCGTCCCACTAAAATCCTGCCGGGTGTCACCTCACCGCTGCGCAACCGCGGGCCGGGCGATCTTGACTGGGTCATTGTGCGTGAAAACTCCGAGGGGGAATACTCTGGCAACGGCGGCCGCGCGCATCGGGGCTTACCGGAAGAGGTGGGCACCGAGGTGGCGATCTTCACCCGCGTCGGCGTGACGCGCATTATGCGCTATGCCTTCAGACTGGCGCAGTCTCGTCCACGCAAGCTGCTGACCGTGGTGACCAAATCCAACGCCCAGCGCCATGGAATGGTGATGTGGGATGAGATTGCCGCCGAAGTGGCGCAGGAATTCCCGGACGTACAGTGGGACAAGATGCTGGTCGATGCCATGACGCACCGCATGACGCTGCATCCACAGACGCTGGATACCATCGTGGCCACCAATCTGCACGCCGATATTCTCTCCGATCTCGCCGGCGCGCTGGCGGGCAGTCTCGGCGTAGCGCCGACCGCCAATATCGATCCGGAACGACGCTTCCCTTCCATGTTCGAACCTATCCATGGTTCCGCTTTTGATATTACCGGTAAAGGTATTGCTAACCCGATAGCAACCTTCTGGACGGCGGTACAGATGCTGGAACATCTGGGTGAACGTCACGCTGCGGCGCTGATTATGGAAAGTATCGAATATGTTTGTGAGAAAGGCATTCTGACGCCAGATGTGGGTGGAACCGCCAGTACGGCGGACGTCACCCGCGCGGTAGTGGAATTTATCGAAGCCAGAGCAACTATCGCCGAGACCGTATAACCATGAAAAATGAACAGGCTGCAGCGATCCTGCAGGATATCTTCCAGCATGCTATCGACAGCGCCCGGGCTGGACCAGCAATCCTGTCAAACCTGCCGGAAAAACCGCGTGGCCGCTGCGTGGTGATCGGCGCCGGTAAGGCCTCGGCGGCGATGGCTGCGGCTGTGGATGCAGCCTGGCCGGATGTGGATGTTTCTGGCGTGGTGGTCACGCGTTACGGTTACGCAGTGCCAGCTGGCCGCATCCGGATTATCGAGGCTGCGCATCCGGTATCCGATTCAATGAGCGAAGTTGCCGCCATGCTGATTGTGGAAGCGCTGCGCGGATTGACCTCTGATGACCTGGTGCTGGCGCTGATTTCAGGTGGCGGGTCGGCGCTGATGGCGCTGCCCGCACCCGGATTAACGCTGAAAGATAAGCAGGTCATTACCCGCGCGCTACTGCACAGCGGTGCCAGCATCAAAGAGATGAATCTGGTACGTCGTCATCTCTCCGCGGTGAAAGGCGGCAAGCTGGCACGAATGGCGCAACCGGCTCGTATTGTGTCACTGATTATCAGCGATGTGCCGGGGGATAACCCGGCAGATGTGGCATCAGGCCCGACGGTCGCCGATGATAGCACGCCGCTGGATGCGCTTCGGGTTCTCCAGCGTTACGGTATTCAGGCCCCGGAACCTGTTCATAACCTGCTAAGCCAGCCGGCAGGCCCGGCTGAAAGCGCAGCGAAGAGTGAAGTCAAACTCATTGCCACGCCGCATCTGGCTTTGCAGGCTGCCGCGTTGGCTGTGCGCAGACACGGACTGATGCCGCTTATTCTGGGCGATGCGATTGAAGGCGAAAGCCGTGAAGTGGCTATCGCTATGGCCGGGATTGCTAAATCCGTGAAGCAGTATGGTCATCCGGTTTCCGGCCCGGCGGTACTGCTGTCGGGGGGCGAAACCACCGTGACGGTAAACAAGGGTCAGCACGGAAAAGGGGGGCGTAATACTGAATTTTCGCTCAGTCTGGCTTGTGCATTGCAGGGTGAAAGCGGCATATGGGCAATCGCCGGGGATAGCGATGGCATCGACGGAACGGAAGATGCCGCCGGTGCGCTGGTCTTTCCGGACACGTTAACACGCGGCAAAATGGCAGGCCTGGATGTGGCGAGTTATCTTGATGGACACGACAGTTATCGCTATTTTCACGCGATCGATGACCTGGTCATAACCGGCCCAACGTTAACAAACGTCAACGATATCCGGGCAATAATGATTATCTGACGCAGCCATATCGCTCTCCTGCAGGCAGGGAGAGCGATATTCCCGGCGTCGCATCGCTCGGCCAGGCAGAATGATTTAACGGCGGGATTCGGTCGCAATCTTCACCGCCAGGCCGGTCAGCACGCCGCCCATTAGCCAGCGTTGGATCACGCCAAACGACGGACGACGCACCAGAAACAGGGCGATGGTACCGGCTGAAATCGCCACCAGCGCGTTAATAGAAACGCTTATCACAATCTGCGTCATACCGAGCAGCAGCGACTGCGCTAGCACGCTGCCGTGCGCGGGGTTGATAAACTGCGGCAGCAGCGACAGGTAGACAATAGCAATTTTCGGGTTAAGCAAATTCGTCAGTAACCCCATCAGAAACAGCTTACGTGCGCTGTGTCTGGGTAGCGCTTTGAGCTGAAACGGCGAACGGCCCCCAGGGCGCACGGACTGCCAGGCCATCCACAATAGATACAGAACGCCTGCGATACGCAGCGCATCATAGGCGTAGGGGACGGCCATCATCAGCGCGGTTAAGCCGAAGGCGGCGCTGACCATATAGAAGATGAAGCCTAAAGCTACGCCGCCGAGAGAGACCAGCCCCGCCGCGCGGCCCTGCGAGATGGAGCGGGAAATCAGGTAGATCATATTAGGCCCAGGCGTGAGCGCCATACCGAGTGAGACGAGCGCGAAGGCGAGTATGTTGTGGGAATCTGGCATGGTAAGGCTCCGGCAAGGCGATGATTTCTTATACTACGGCTTCCCATTTTGTTGGGCGAGGGCTTTGTGCGCAGGCTGTTAATTCTGGTAGTGCATCCGGGGCGGAGCGGTAAGCAAAAAAAAGCCCGCATTGAATGCGGGCAAAAATACTGGAAGCAATGTGAGCAATGTCGTACCGAATACCTGAGTGATTTGCTCAACTATTCGGTAATGAGAAAGATAATATTTCTCATTTAAGATATCAACCCTATCTTTTGTGTGAAAGCGATTTTTTTGCCGTCGAGGGGAGATGAGTGGACCAAATTAAAAAAGAAGCGCTATTCGGTTCCCTCTCCCCATTGGGGAGAGGGGGCACACCGAGCCAATACGGTATTGAAGGGTTATGCGGTTCGGGTCGCCGCCTTCATGCTCTGCACAAAGCTCTTCAGCTCGTCCAGCATCGCCTGCGGATTATCGACGTTGCGTTCGATGATTTTCACAATAGCTGAGCCGGAAATGGCCCCGGCGGCACCGGCATCAATCGATGCTGCAACCTGATCCGGCGCGGAGATACCAAAGCCCTGCAGCGGCGGTGCGGCGTTGTACTCTGCCAGCTTCTCCACCAGATGGTGCAGCGGCAGAGCGGCACGGGTTTCGGTGCCCGTTACGCCTGCGCGGGAGAGCAGGTAGGTGTAGCCGCGGCCGTGCTCGGCAATCTGACGCAGCAGCTCATCGTCGGCGTTTGGCGGGCAGATGAAGATTGGCGCGACGTTGTGGCGCATCGCCGCCTGGCGGAACGGGGCGGACTCCTCCACCGGCACGTCGGCAACCAGTACCGAATCCACGCCGACGCGAGCGCATTCTGCATAAAACTCATCAATGCCGCGATTGAACACCAGGTTCGCGTACATCAGCAGGCCGATTGGGATCGTCGGATGCTTCTGACGGATCGCCGCCAGCATTTCGAAACACTGGGTTGGCGTCACGCCTGCGGCAAATGCGCGCAGGGTGGCGTTCTGGATGGTCGGGCCGTCGGCCAGCGGGTCGGAGAACGGGATCCCCAGTTCCAGCGCATCGGCGCCGCCTGCAATCAGCGCATCAATAATTTTCAGCGACTGTTCCGGGTTCGGGTCACCTAAGGTCACGAAGGGAACAAAGGCGCCTTCCTTGCGGGCCTTCAGTTGGGCAAACAGGTTGTCATAGCGTTCCATCAGATTTCCCCTCGCGCTTTCAGAATATCGTGTACGGTAAAGATGTCTTTATCGCCGCGGCCGGAAAGGTTAACCACCAGCAGCTGCTCTTTTTCCGGGTTCTCGCGCATCATTTTCAGCGCGTGAGCCAGGGCGTGGGACGACTCCAGCGCCGGGATGATCCCTTCGTGGCGGCTGAGTTCTTTGAACGCGTCCAGCGCTTCGTTATCGGTAATCGACACGTACTCGGCGCGGCCGATGCTGTTCAGGTAGGCGTGCTGTGGCCCTACGGACGGGAAGTCCAGCCCGGCGGAGACGGAGTACGACTCTTCAATCTGCCCTTCGTCGGTCTGCATCATCGGCGATTTCATACCGAAGTAGATGCCCACGCGGCCATGCTTCAGCGGCGCGCCGTGCTCGCCGGTTTCGATACCGTGGCCGGCTGGCTCAACGCCAATCAGGCCGACGCTGGTTTCGTCGATAAAGTCGGCGAACATACCGATGGCGTTAGAACCGCCGCCGACGCAGGCAATCACCGCGTCCGGCAGACGACCTTCTTTCTCTCGCACCTGTACTTTAGTCTCTTCACCGATCATGCGCTGGAACTCACGCACGATGGTCGGGAACGGGTGAGGGCCCGCAGCGGTACCGAGCATATAGTGCGCGGTGTCATAGCTGCCAGACCAGTCGCGCAGCGCCTCGTTACAGGCATCTTTCAGCGTTGCCGAGCCGCTGTGCACCGGGATCACCTCCGCGCCCATCAGACGCATACGGAACACGTTTGGCGACTGGCGCTCAACGTCTTTGGCCCCCATGTAGATGCGGCATTTCAGGCCGAGCAGGGCGCTCGCCAATGCCGAAGCCACGCCGTGCTGACCGGCGCCGGTTTCGGCGATGATTTCGGTTTTGCCCATCCGTTTCGCCAGCAGCGCCTGACCCAGCACCTGGTTAGTTTTGTGCGCGCCGCCGTGCAGCAGGTCTTCACGCTTGAGGTACAGCGTGGTCTTAGTCCCCGCCGTCAGGTTGCGACATTTGGTCAGCGCTGTCGGGCGACCGGCGTAGTTTTTTAACAGGTCGGTGAATTCGGCCTGAAACTCGGGATCCTTCTGCGCGTTCACAAACGCTTCTTCCAGCTGGCGCAGGGCGGGCATCAGAATCTGCGGAACATACATACCGCCAAATTCGCCGAAGTAGGGGTTCAGTAAAGTACTCATTATTGCTCCTTAATATGCGCGCAGCGTCTGAAATACCGAGGCCAGTTTGCTGGCATCTTTCACGCCCGGTTTTGACTCGACACCTGAATTGAAATCCAGCCCGACGCAGCCGCTTTTGGCTGCCTCTACGCAGTTGTCTGCGCTTAAACCACCGGCCAGCATCACGTTGCTGAGATCCTGACCTTGTAACAGAGACCAATCGAAACGCTGGCCGCTGCCGCCCTGGCCGTTGTCGAACAGGTATCTGTCGACATGATGCAGATGACGTTGCGGCAGCGTGTCGACCACGCTCAGCGCTTTCCAGATTTGCACCGCCGCGGGCAGCTCGGCGCGCAGAGCGTCGATATAGGCCTGGTCTTCATCGCCGTGCAGCTGCACCGCGTGAAGGGATAATGTGCTGGCACGCTCAACGACGTCGGCGACCGGGGTATTGCGGAACACGCCCACGTAGCTCAGCGGGGCGGCAGCCATCACCTCACGGGCCTGCTCCACGCTGACCGCGCGCGGCGAGGCGGGAACGAAAATCAGGCCGCCGTAGATTGCGCCTGCTTCATAGGCGGCCTGCGCATCCTGCGCGCGGGTTAGCCCGCAGACTTTATTTTCACCCAGCAGCACGCGACGCACCGCGGCGTTGAGGTCGTCGTGGGACATCATCGCCGAGCCGATCAGGAAACCGTTAGCGAAGTGCGCCAGCTCGCGCACCTGGGCATTGGTGTTAATGCCGGACTCGCTGATCACCGTTACATCGTGGCCCAGACGCGGCGCCAGCTGGCGGGTGCGGTTGAGGTCGATGGAGAGATCGCGCAGGTCACGGTTGTTGATGCCGACCACTTTGGCCTTCAGCGCGATGGCGCGTTCCAGCTCTTCTTCGTTGCTTACCTCGGTCAGCACGCCCATGTTCAGGCTGTGCGCCACGGCGGCGAGCTGGCGATACTGCTCGTCGTCCAGCACCGACAGCATCAGCAGGCAGGCATCGGCCTGGTGGTAGCGCGCCAGATAGATCTGGTAGGCATCGATGATAAAGTCTTTGCACAGAATCGGCTGCGGCGCGATCTGGCTGACGATCGGCAGAAAGTCGAAGCTGCCCTGAAAATACTTTTCATCCGTCAGAACGGAAATAGCCGAGGCGTAGTGTTTGTACACGTTGGCGATACGCGCCGGGTCGAAATCATCGCGGATCACCCCTTTCGACGGCGAGGCTTTTTTACACTCCAGGATGAAGGCGGTGCGGGTACCGCGCAGCGCGTCATAGAAGCTGCGCTGGCTTGGCTGCACATCGTTCTGGAACGAGGCTAACGGTTGTTGTTGTTTGCGGGCTTCTACCCAAATCGCTTTATCGGCCACGATTTTTGCTAATACGGTCTGCATTTTTTATCCTCTTGCCGCTAATGCGGTTACGCGGTCGTAGGCTGCGCCGCTGTGCAGCACGTCCAGCACTTTCTGGACGTTCGCCTTCAGGTCTTCATGCCCGTAAAGACGCATCAACATGGCGACGTTGACCGCCACGGCGGACTCATGCGCAGCTTCACCTTTACCTTGTAGCAAGCGCGTCAGAATGTCACGGTTTTCTTCCGGCGTGCCGCCCGCCAGCTCGGCCTGATGGTAAGGCGTGAGGCCAAAGTCGTCGGCGGTCAGCTGATAGCTCTTAATTTCGCCGTTGTGCAGTTCAGCCACCACGGTAGGCGCATGCAGCGAGACTTCATCCATGCCTCCGCTGTGGACCACCGCCGCCCGCTCATAGCCCAGCACGCGCAGGGTCTCGGCAATCGGCAGCACCAGCTCCGGGCTGTACACGCCAATCAGCGCCAGCGGCGGGTGTGCCGGGTTAATCAGCGGCCCCAGCACGTTGAACAGGGTGCGGGTTTTCAGCTGCTGGCGAACCGGCATCGCGTGGCGGAAACCGGTGTGATACTTCGGCGCGAACAGGAAACACACGCCCAGTTCATCCAGCGCCTGACGCGATTTGTCGGCATTCATATCCAGATTGATGCCAAACGCCGCCAGCAGATCCGACGAGCCGGATTTACTGGATACGCTGCGGTTGCCGTGCTTGGCCACTTTCAGCCCGCACGCCGCGGCGACAAAGGCGCTGGCGGTAGAGATGTTGATGCTGTTGCTGCCGTCGCCGCCGGTGCCGACGATATCGGCAAACGGGTAGTCCGGACGCGGGAACGGCGCGGCGTTTTCCAGCAGCGCGGTAGCGGCGCCGGCAATTTCGTTCGGGCTTTCGCCGCGAATTTTCATGCTCACCAGCGCGGCGGCCAGCTGCTCCGGCTTCACTTCACCGCGCACCACGGCGGAGAACAGCACGTGGCTTTCCTGCTGGCTCAGGGTTTGCGCCTGATACAGTTTTTCCAGAATCGGTTGCAGCGTGTTGCTCTGCTCCAGCTTCTGTAGCGCCCAGGCCAGCGTCTGCTCCAGCAGGCGCGCGCCCTGAGAGGTGAGAATCGATTCCGGGTGGAACTGGAAGCCGCAGACGCGATCCGCATCGTGGCGGACCGCCATCACCATGCCGTTAAAGTGGGCGTTGATGGTTAAACCCGCCGGAATATTGCTGCCGACCAGCGAATGATAGCGGGCGACCGGCAGCGGATTGCTCAGGCCGTCGAACATCGCCTGGCCGTCGTGTTCAATGCTGGAGGCTTTGCCGTGGAGAATTTCACCGGCCTGGCCGACGTAACCGCCGTAGGCTTCCACAATCGCCTGATGGCCGAGACAGATGCCGATGATCGGCAGCTTGCCGCGCATACGGGTCAGCAGCTCCGGCATGCAGCCCGCTTCCGACGGCGCGCCCGGGCCGGGAGAGAGCATCAGCACCGGGTTGTCCATGGTGCCGATACGGTCGATTAAAGTTTGTGCCGGAACGTGGTTACGGTAAATCACCACGTTGTGCCCGTTCGCGCGCAGCTGATCTGCCAGGTTATAGGTAAAAGAGTCGATATTATCGAGCAGCAGAATGTCAGCCATCAGAAAATCTCCTGTGCATGATGGGCGGTAGCGATGGCGCGCAGAACCGCACGCGCTTTATTACGGGTTTCATCGGCTTCAGACTGCGGGACGGAATCCAGCACTACGCCCGCGCCCGCCTGCACGGTAGCGACGCCGTTTTCGACAAACGCCGAGCGGATCACGATGCAGGTGTCGAGGTCGCCGTGGGCGGTGAAGTAGCCCACCGCGCCGCCGTAGCTGCCGCGGCGCTTGCCTTCGGCGGCGGCAATCAGCTGCATGGCGCGCACTTTCGGCGCGCCGCTGAGGGTGCCCATATTCATGCAAGCACGGTAGGCGTGCAGCACGTCGAGATCCTGACGCAGCTCGCCCACCACGCGGGAGACAAGGTGCATCACGAAGGAGTAACGATCGACTTTGGTCAGGTCGGCCACGTAGCGGCTGCCCGGCGTACAAATGCGGGCCAGATCGTTACGCGCCAGGTCAACCAGCATCAGGTGTTCGGACAGCTCTTTGTGGTCGGTGCGCATTTCCAGCTCAATGCGGCTGTCAAGATCGCGATCCAGCGAGCCGTCGGCGCGGCGGCCACGCGGGCGGGTACCGGCAATCGGGTAGATTTCAATCTGGCGGTTTGTCGCATCGTACTTCAACGAGCTTTCCGGTGAGGCGCCGAACAGGGTGAAGTCGTTGTCCTGCATAAAGAACATGTACGGGCTGGGATTGCTCTTCTTCAGCACATCATACGCTGCCAGCGGCGACGGGCAGGGCAGCGAGAAGCGACGAGACGGCACCACCTGGAAGATTTCCCCGGCGCGAATCGCTTTTTGCATTTTGCGCACCACGTCGCCGTACTCTTCATCGCTTTGATTGGTTTCGCAGCGCATCTCTTTAATGGTGTGCACCGGCAGCGCCGTCGGCGGTTCGTTAAGCTGCTGGCGAACCTGCGCGATGCGTTGCAGCAGACGATCTTTTTCCGCTTCAGACGGGGTAAACAGGCTCGCCTGAATACGGGTGTTTTTGGTCTGGTGGTCAATCACCAGCAGCGTTTCGGCCAGATAGAAGCAGTAGTCCGGGCAGGCGGTGTCGCTTTCAAGCTGCGGCAGATCTTCAAACCCGGCGACCAGGTCGTAGGCGAACAGCCCGCCGAAGAACATCGCTTCACGCTCGTCCTGCGGAACGGTAACCAGCTCTTGCAGCAGGCGGAAGGCGTCAAACACCGACAGTGAGCACAGGCGAGCGTCTTCATCCAGCAGCGTGCTGACCGCCGGGAAGCGCAGCACACGGCCATCCGGCTGATGGATATTTTCAACGCCCGCCGGCAGCGCAGCGTCGAGCAGCGGCAGCAGGGACGCGCCGTTGGCGGAAAGCGCCTGCAGCGTCACGGTATCGCCCAGCGCGGTGATGCGCAGCGCGCTATCGACCAGCAGCAGGCTTTTTAAATCATTTTTACTGTCAATGTCGGCTGATTCAAGCAGCAGCGTCGCCGGGCGCGCGCCGCACAGCTGGTGGAACAGTGCGGTCGGGTTCTCACGGTAAATCGCGTCACTGGTCAGAAGCTCGAGCATAGGTTTTGGTGTTTGCATCGTTGTTCTCGCCTGTTCTGTATTATTTTTGCTTAATAAAAAGCCCGCTCATTGGCGGGCTGGGTATCTGTATGCGTTACGCAGACGTGATGACTCCGCCCTATCGGGAAGTACGCCACCAGCCGCCGTGCAGAGCAATCATTTTACGTGTCATTTTCAGATACCTTACTAAGTGAACTTGCGTACTAGTTAACTAGTTCGAAGGGGCAAAGTCAACCCCTGATTTTAGAATTTCCCGCAATCCCGCTATGATAGGCCGCGAACAACTCTGAGTAGCATTAAGGAAGCCGTTTTGAGCGACACCAATTACGCAGTGATTTACGATCTGCACAGCCACACCATCGCCTCGGATGGCCGCCTGACGCCGGAAGAACTGGTGCATCGCGCCGGGGAGATGCGGGTGGGGACGCTCGCTATCACCGATCACGATACCGTGGACGGCATTCCTCGCGCGCAGGCGGAAATTGCCCGCGCCGGGCTGCCGCTGACCCTGATTACCGGCGTGGAAATTTCCACGCTGTGGGAAAATCATGAAATTCATATCGTCGGGCTGAATATCGATATCGCCAACCCGGCGCTCAGCGCCTTTTTAAGCGCGCAGATCGACCGACGCCAGCAGCGCGGGAGGATGATCGCCGAACGCCTGGAAAAGGCGCATATTCCCGGTGCCTGGGAGGCGGCGCTGAAAATGGCCGAAGGCGGCGCGGTCACCCGCGGCCATTTTGCCCGTTTCCTGGTCGAGCAGGGCAAAGCCAGTAATATTGGCGACGTCTTCAAAAAATATCTCGCGCGTGGGAAAACCGGTTATGTTCCGCCGCAGTGGTGTACAATAAAGGAAGCTATTGATGTCATTCATCATTCGGGTGGGGTAGCGGTTATTGCTCACCCGGGGCGGTATAACCTGTCCGCCAAGTGGCTGAAAAGATTGCTGACACACTTTAGTGAACACGGCGGCGACGCGATGGAAGTTGCCCAGTGCCAGCAGGCGCCGCACGAGCGCGCTCAGCTTGCCACCTATGCCCGCGAATACGGTTTACTGGCGTCCCTTGGGTCGGATTTCCATCAGCCCTGCCCGTGGATTGAGCTGGGCCGCAAACTGTGGTTACCCGCAGGCGTCGAGGGAGTCTGGCAGCGCTGGGAGCAGCCGCAGAATACAATTGAGAGGGAAGCATGAGTCAGTTTTTTTATATCCATCCGGATAACCCGCAGGCGCGTCTGATTAACCAGGCGGTCGAGATTGTGCGTAAGGGCGGCGTGATCGTCTACCCAACCGACTCCGGCTACGCGCTGGGCTGCAAAATTGAAGATAAAGGCGCGATGGAGCGTATCTGCCGCATCCGTCACCTGCCGGACGGCCACAACTTTACGCTGATGTGCCGCGACCTGTCCGAGCTGTCGACCTACTCCTACGTCGACAACGTGGCGTTTCGTCTGATGAAAAACAATACGCCGGGCAACTACACCTTTATCCTCAAAGGAACCAAAGAGGTACCGCGCCGCCTGCTGCAGGAAAAGCGTAAGACGATCGGTATGCGCGTGCCGTCCAACCCGATTGCCCAGGCGCTGCTGGAAACGTTAGGCGAGCCGATGCTCTCCACGTCGTTGATGCTGCCGGGCAGCGAATTTACCGAGTCCGACCCGGAAGAGATTAAAGACCGTCTGGAGAAACAGGTGGATCTGATCATCCACGGCGGCTACCTCGGCCAGCAGCCGACCACGGTTATCGACCTGACCGAGGATTCACCGGTGGTGCTGCGTGAAGGCGTTGGCGACGTCAAACCGTTCCTGTAATCGGTCATCGCCCGGCGCATTCTCTATGCCGGGCGTTTTTCTGTCGCTTCCTGACCTTTTTTCTTAAAATTCGTGTAGTATGTGCGGTCACCATTCTGGGCGGGTAGCCCGCGTTGTTTTCAAACGTCGCTGCTTGCCTGCTTATGCAGCCCGGTGTGTATTTCCTGCGCTGCTAATAAAGTCTCTAAGACGCCTGTGAAGGCGACACCTGAAGGAAGCTCGATGAGCGATAAAAGCGAAAAACTGCAAAAAGTGCTGGCGCGCGCCGGCCACGGCTCCCGTCGTGAAATTGAAACGATTATTGAAGCGGGCCGCGTCAGCGTCGACGGTAAAATCGCCAAGCTGGGCGATCGCGTTGAAGTGATCCCGGGCCTCAAAATCCGTATCGACGGCCATCTGATCTCCGTTAAAGAATCCGTAGAACAAATCTGTCGCGTTCTGGCCTATTACAAACCGGAAGGCGAACTGTGCACCCGTAACGACCCGGAAGGGCGTCCGACCGTGTTTGACCGTCTGCCGAAACTGCGCGGCGCGCGCTGGATTGCCGTGGGCCGTCTGGACGTGAACACCTGCGGTCTGCTGCTGTTCACCACCGACGGTGAGCTGGCTAACCGCTTGATGCACCCAAGCCGTGAAGTTGAGCGTGAGTACGCGGTGCGCGTCTTTGGTGAAGTGGACGACAACAAAGTGCGTCAGCTTTCTCGCGGCGTGCAGCTGGAAGATGGCCCGGCGGCGTTCAAAACCATCAAATTCAGCGGCGGCGAAGGCATCAACCAGTGGTACAACGTGACCCTGACCGAAGGCCGTAACCGTGAAGTTCGTCGTCTGTGGGAAGCGGTTGGCGTGCAGGTGAGCCGCCTGATCCGCGTTCGCTACGGCGATATTCCGCTGCCGAAAGGCCTGCCGCGCGGCGGCTGGACCGAGCTGGACCTGGCGCAGACCAACTACCTGCGCGAGCTGGTTGAGCTGCCGGCGGAAACCTCATCAAAAGTGGCGGTGGAAAAAGACCGTCGCCGCATGAAGGCGAATCAGATTCGTCGCGCCGTTAAGCGCCATACCACCACCGGTAATAGCAATAACAACGGCAATCGCCGCTCCAGCACGCGCAATAACCCGAAAGGGAAATAATCTCTGTTCCGGCGGCGCTGCCGCCGGGCTTTCCCCCCCCCGAAGCTATTCTCTCCTGTGATTCCATTCACACTTCTGTATAAAGACAAAAAACGGGAATTTCCCGGACAAAGAACGCAAAGTGATAAAATAGCGCTCGCCCTATACTGACGCCACAGATTACTCAAACAGGTAGCCCGAAATGGAAACAAACAAAAAACTCTCGGCAAGCTATGTGGTTATCGGCGTTAAAGAAAAAATTGGCTATGGCTTTGGCGATTTCGCCTCTAATTTATCCTTCGGCTTTGTTTCGCTCTTCTTATTATTCTTCTATACCAATATCTTCGGTATTAGCGCGGTTCAGGCAAGCCTGATTTTCGTTATTGCGCGGGTAGTGGATGCTATCTTTAATATTCTGATTGGCTTCGCCATTGATAAAACCCACAGCCGCTACGGTAAGCTTCGTCCGTGGCTATTATACGGTTCGATTCCGCTCGGGCTGCTGACGGTGCTGTGCTTCCTGCCGCTGGGCGGCGAGGCGAAATTCTGGTTCGCGCTGTGCTCTTATACCATTTATTGCCTGGCCTACACCGCGGTTAACACGCCGTATTCGGCGATGACCAACCGCTTAACCCAACATGAAGCCTCACGCTCCTCGCTGTCGGTCTATCGCTTTGTGCTGGCGATCGTCGGCTACCTGATCGTGTCGACCACTGCGGATATCCTGATCTCACCGTTTGATGACAAACAGATGGGCTACGTTTTCGCCGTCTCCTGCTTTGCGCTGCTGGCGACGTTTTTATTCCTCGCCTGTTTTGGCATGACCAAAGAGCGGGTGGGTGAAGAAGAGGATACGCCTGCGCCCACCCTGCGGGAAATGTTCCGTGCGGTTATCGGCAATGCGCCATTGATTAACCTGTCGCTGTTTACGGTGTTCTTTTATATTGCCTATACCGTATGGATGGCGATTGCTATCTACTTTATTAAATACATTATCGGCAACGAAGGCTTTACCTCGTCGTTCTTTATGATCCAGTCGGCGGCTTATATTCTGGGGACGGTGGTTTCGGAAAAAGTCATCGCCATTATGGGGAAAAAGAAAATGGCCCTGGTGGCGCTATTGATTGGCGTGCTGGGCGTGCTGATGCAGTATTTTGTGGCTGGCAATAATATCTGGTTAATTATGACCGGAGTGTGCCTGTTCAGTATTACGCTGGGCATGGGATTTGTCGCCATGTGGTCAATGATTGCCGATACCGTGGAATATGCGGAATGGCATCACGGCGTGCGCACCGAAGGCGCAATATACGGTTTCTTCAACTTTATCACCAAAATAGCGATGGCAATCGGCGGCGGCTGCGCCGGATGGATGCTGGATTATTACCACTACGATGCCGCCAGTATCAGCGCCAGCGCGCTGAGCGGCATCAATATTCTGATGACGCTATTCCCCGGCGCCATGTTCGCGATCAGCGCCATTTTTGTCGCCAGCTACTCGCTCGATGAAAAAACCTACCGCGATATCGTCCACAAAATCAGCCTGCGCAAGCAGAGCGCGCTTTAACCTCAGGGAGCCAGAGCTATGAACCGTGATTTTACTACCCTTATCGCCGCGATGAACGCCGAAGAAAAAGTGGCGCTGCTGACCGGCAGCGGCCTGTGGCGCACGGCCAGCCTGCCGCAGCACGGCATTGACGATATTGTGATGACCGACGGAACCTACGGCGTGCGCTACAGCAGCGCGCAGATCGACGGCAGCGAAAAATGGAGCATGGACGACTTTATCTCGGTCATCACCCAAACCGCTGACCAGGCCAGTGCCGAAGAGCCGACGGTGAAAGGGGGCAGTGAAGCCCTGTTCAGCGCCTCGCTGCCGGCCACCTGTTTCCCGAACGGTTCGAGCCTGGCCTGTAGCTGGGACAGCGATCTGGTCTATCAAATGGGCCAGGCACTGGGCCGCGAGTGCCAGCATATGGGCGTCGGCATCCTGCTGGGGCCGGGGATTAACATTCGCCGCACGCCGCTGGCCGGGCGCGGCTATGAATACTATGCCGAAGACCCGGTGGTCAGCGGGGATATCGCCGCAGCGCTGATTAACGGCCTTCAGGATGAGGGCGTCGGCGCCAGCCTGAAGCACTTTGCCGCCAATAACTCGGAGTATCGCCGCACGGAAATGGACTCCGTGATTGAAGAGCGCGCGCTGCGGGAAATCTATCTTGCGGGGTTCCAGCGGGCCATTGCGAAGTCGCAGCCGTGGACGGTGATGTCCTCCTATAACCGCCTTAACGGCGTGCAGACCTCGCAGGATCCCTTCCTGCTGACCCAGGTGCTGCGCGACGAGTGGGGCTACCAGGGGCTGGTGATGTCCGACTGGTACGGCGTGAAGGATCGCCCCGCGTCGCTGCTGGCGGGCAACGATCTGGCGATGCCGGAAACCCGTCGCGATAAACAGACGCTGCTGGCGGCGATCGAAAGCGGCGAGGTGCCGATGGCGGTGGTAGACCGCGCGTGCCTGCGCATGCTGGAGCTGCTGGAAAAAGTGCAGCGTCACCGTCGCCCGGATACCCAGGCGGATTTCCCGGCGCATCATGCGCTTTCGCAGCAGCTAGCGGCAGAATCGATTGTCCTGCTGAAAAATGAAAACAATTTACTGCCGCTGTGCCCGGAGAAAACGCCGCGAATCGCGGTGCTGGGTAAACCGGCGCAGGAGCCGGTGATTCAGGGGTCCGGCTGCGCCACCACGGTGCCGTACCTGCTCGACCGTCCGCTGGATGAAATTTTCGACCTCGCCGGCGATGACTTCAGCGTACGCTGGGCGGTGGGCGCGCCGGACGATCTGCAAGACGATGAAGCAGCGCTAGCGCAGGCCAAAACCGTGGCGCAGGAGGCCGACGTGGCGGTGATCTTTGTCAGTACCGCCGTGGGTGAGGACGGCGAAAACGGCGACCGCCAGGACCTGAATATTCTGGCCGTTCATGAGCGCCTGATCCGCGAGGTGGCCGCAGTACAGCCGAACGTGGTGGTGGTGCTGGCCAACAGCGATGCGGTGGTGATGCCGTGGCTGGGCGACTGTAAAGCGCTGCTCGAAACCTTCTTTGCCGGGCAGGGCATGGGGCGCGCGGTGGCGGAAATTCTGTTCGGGCTGCGTAACCCGAGCGGCAAGCTGACGGTAACCGTGCCCAATACGCTTGAAGAGACGCCGGCCTGGCTGCACTATCCGGGGGAAAACCTGCGTCACCACTACGGTGAAGGGCTGTTTGTCGGCTACCGCTACTACGATAAACGCGGCCTGAATCCGCTCTTCCCGTTCGGTTTTGGCTTAAGCTATACGCAATTTAGCTACGCTAATCTGGCGCTGTCGACGACGCGGGTGGGGGCAGACGATACGCTGACCGTCTCCTTTGATGTGAGCAACGTGGGGGAGCGTGAGGGGAAAGAGATCGCCCAGCTGTACGTGTCGGCGCCGCAGGGCGAGCTGATTCGTGAAGTTCGCGCGCTAAAAGGCTTTACCAAGGTGGCGCTGACCGCCGGTGAAACCCGCCGCGTTAGCCTGCAGCTGCCGATTGCCGAACTGGCCTGCTATCATCCGGGGCTGGCCGATTGGGTCATCACGCCGGGGCAGTGGCAGCTTCACGTCGGCGCGTCATCCCGCGACCTACCGCTGACGGCGATGTTTACCGTTGATTGCCCCGCGCGCTACGTGCCGCTGCGCGACGATAACTCGCTGCAGCAGCTGATTCAGCAGCCGGAAGCCTTTGCCCGCGTGGTGGCGCTCATCGCCGGGAAAAGCCAGCTGCCGCCGGAGCACGTTCGGGAGAAGCTGATCCGCCTGGCGCCCGATCTGTTCTGCGGCCTGCTGATTGCGTTCACCGAGTTTCTGGCGCTGGATATTGAGCGTGACGAGCTCAATGCGGTGCTGGCCGGAACTCACTAACAGCAAAACGACAGGAGAAGGCGCGTGTTTCCTTTTTCAGTGACGCATCCTCGCCCGGCCGCCCATACCGGGCGGCAGACGGCAAGCGGCTACGAGCTGATTGCCTTTGACGCGGAGAAACTCAACGTATTTGCCGCCGAGGTTCGCTACTGCGAGCCGCACTGGCATCCGGCACCGGAGCTTATCACGGTGCTGCGCGGGCGGTTTTCGCTGACGGTAGGGCAGGATAGCGTGGTGCTGCACGCCGGCGAGATGCTGTATATCAACGCCGAAGAGGTGCACGCGCTGAGCGCGGAAGAGGAGGGCAGCCAGCTGGTGACCGTGCAGTTTTCACCGGGGCTGTTTGACGAGCTGCATCCGGCGCCGTTGCTCAACTGGCGCACGCATCGCCACGCCATGACGCCTGCCGACAGCGCCGTAGCGCCTCGTTTGCAGGCGCTGCTGGCGCGCATTATCGATAACGACGCGCCGTTTCAGCGCATCGCAGCCATCTATCTGCTGCTGGACGCGCTGGTTGCTGCCGGGCGGCCAACCCAGCGAGCGGAAAGCTCGCTGCGGGAAGAGGCGATGATCAAAGAGGGCATCGACTACATTAACCAGCACTTCGACCAGCCGCTAACCCTCAGCGATGTTGCCGAGCACAGCGGCATGAGCTACTCGTACTTTTCTCGGTTGTTTAAAAAGGTGAGCCGCCACAATTTTAAAGAGTACCTGACGCTGGTGCGGATGAACAAAGCCCGCACCCTGCTGCGGGACACGCGCACGCCGATAACCGACATCAGCCACAGCTGCGGTTTTCAGGAGCATAAGGCGCTGATTGCCGCGTTCAATAAGTACTGCGGGCTAACGCCGACCGAGTATCGCAAACGCTTTATCTCACGGCAGAATCTGGCGGAGAGCGCGCTGGCACAGGGCGAAGATTGCCTGTGTCTGCCGCTCAACCACGCGCTGCTCGACAGGCTAACGCAGCTTAGTAATCAATCCCAATCTGTGCCTTAATCCCGGCTTCAAACGCATGTTTCACCGGGCGCAGTTCGCTGACCGTATCGGCGTACTCAAGAATATCCCGGTGGCAGCCGCGGCCGGTAATGATCACCGTCTGATGCTGCGGGCGCGCTTTGAGCGCCGTTAACACCTCTTCCAGCGGCAGATAATCATAGGCCACCATATAGGTCAGCTCGTCGAGCACCACCATATCCAGCGTCTCGTCGGCCAGCATCCGTTTGGCGTGCTGCCAGACGGCGAGGCAGGCCGCGGTGTCGCTTTCGCGGTTCTGGGTGTCCCAGGTAAAACCGGTGGCCATCACCTGAAACTCCACGCCCAGCGGCTCCAGCAGGTTGCGTTCTCCGTTCGGCCAGGTGCCTTTAATAAACTGAATAACGCCCACGTTATGGCCGTGGCCCACCGCACGGGTGGCGGTGCCGAAGGCGGCGGTGGTTTTACCTTTCCCGTTGCCGGTAAAAACGATCACAATCCCGCGCGTATCCTGGGCCGCGGCAACGCGGGCGGCGACACGCTCTTTCACGCGCTGCTGGCGTTCACGGTAACGTTCATCACTCATTGGGCAATTCCTGGTTTACGCCCTGGCTGGGCATCAAAAGTCATACCGGTTTTCCGGCGGCTATCATCGCCCATCAGCCACAGATAAAGCGGCATGATATCGGCAGGGGTTTTCAGCTTCAGCGCATCTTCCGTCGGGAAGGCGCTGGCGCGCATTTTAGTGCGCGTGCCGCCGGGGTTGATGCAGTTAACGCGCAGCTGGCCCTGGTACTCCTCGGCCAGCACCTGCATCATGCCTTCGGTGGCGAATTTCGACACCGCGTAAGCGCCCCAGTTCGCTCGCCCTTCGCGGCCGACGCTGGAGGAGGTGAAGACCAGCGAGCCGGCCTCCGATTGCAGCAGCAGCGGTAGTAGCGCCTGGGTCAACATAAAGGTTCCGTTGACGTTAACCTGCATCACCTGCTGCCAGAGCTGCGGATCCTGCTCGGCCATCGGCACCACCTCACCCAGCAGCCCGGCGTTATGCAGCACGCCGTCGAGGCGTGGGTAGTGCAGGCTGACTTGCTGCGCCACCTGCTGGCAGGCCTCTGGGGTACAAGTTAGCAGATCCAGCGTATACCAACGGACCGGTAATTCACTGATATTGCTGATTTCTTGCGCAACTGAACGTAATTTTTCTTCGCTGCGGCCCAATAAAATGACGCTGGCGCCGTAGCGCGCATAGGTGATGGCCGCTTCCCGGCCGATCCCGTCGCTGGCTCCGGTAATCAGGATGATACGATTTTGCAACAAGTCGAGCTGGGGTTGATAGTGCACGTTAGCTCCTCTATGACCTTTAGCGGCCATATTTTATGTACTTTTCATGGCTTTTGGGCTTTATGCCTGAATCTGTTCGCTATTTCAATCGGCGCACAGGAGAGACAACCTGTAATTAACAATTTGCAATGATTTCATTTGCAAAAAAGTCATCTGGAAGCGGCCTCGAGGACTGATACTCCAGTCGAGACGTGTCGGGCGCGGTGTTGTACACTGGGCGCAGATTATGTGATTTTTGTACAAGGTGGATGTGTGGAATTACTTTTTCAATATGGTCTGTTTCTGGCAAAGATCGTGACGGTTGTCGTCGCTATTGCCGTAATTGCGGTACTGATTGTCAATCTGACGTCGCGCAAGCGGCAGCGAGGCGAGCTGCGGATCACCAATTTAAGCGAACAGCACAAGGACATGCAGGAAGATTTAGCCGTGGCGCTGCTCGACGGGCCGCAGCAGAAGCTGTGGCATAAAGCGCAGAAGAAAAAGCTGAAACAGGAAGCGAAAGCGGCAAAAGCCAAAGCGAAGCTGGGCGAAACCGCCGCCTCCGGCAAACCGCGCGCGTGGGTGCTGGATTTTAAAGGCAGCATGGATGCCCACGAAGTGGCCTCGCTGCGCGAAGAAATCACCGCCGTGCTGACCATTGCGACGCCGCAGGATCAGGTGGTGCTGCGCCTGGAAAGCCCCGGCGGCGTGGTGCACGGCTACGGCCTGGCGGCCTCCCAGCTGCAGCGTATCCGTGATAAGCAGATCCCGCTGACGGTGGCGGTTGATAAAGTGGCGGCTAGCGGCGGCTACATGATGGCCTGTGTGGCGAATAAAATCGTGGCGGCGCCGTTTGCTATTCTCGGCTCAATCGGCGTGGTCGCGCAGATCCCGAACCTGAACCGTTTCCTGAAAAACAAAGACATCGACGTCGAGCTGCATACCGCGGGCCAGTACAAGCGTACGCTGACCCTGCTGGGGGAAAACACCGATGAAGGCCGCCAGAAGTTCCGCGAAGAGCTGAACGAAACTCATCATCTGTTCAAAGACTTTGTGCAGACCATGCGTCCGACGCTGGACATCGAGCAGGTGGCGACCGGTGAGCACTGGTACGGCTCTCAGGCGCAGGAAAAGGGGCTGGTGGATGAAGTAGGCACCAGCGATGAGCTGCTGCTGGGGCTGATGGCCGATCACGAAGTGGTGAACGTTCGCTATACCCGTCGTAAGAAGATGATGGACCGCTTCACCGGCAGCGCCGCTGAAAGCGCGGATCGCCTGATGATGCGCTGGTGGCAGCGCGGACAAAAACCGATGCTGTAAGCGGTGAGCGTCCTGTAAATAATCACGCCCGGTAAACGTTGTTTACCGGGCGTTTTCTTTGGCGCTCAGGCGATGGTCTTACGCTCAGTCAACCAGGTGATATTTTTCAGACAGCTCGTGTGCAAGATATTTGAACATATTAAACACCGCCGTGCTTTTCGGCGTCGGCAGGCCCTGTTCATCCAGGAAGTACTCACCGCTGAACACCAGCACGCCGTTGCGCTGTTCGACCCCGGTGGCTTCGATGCCGGCAAGGGTATCTTCGTGTTCGCGAATAAGGCGGTTGGCTTCAATCAGCAGCGTCTGACGATCGATAGGTTGGCTATTATTTGACATATTCAACTCCTCAAAATTCTCGCGCTAGTTTACGCCGGGTACCCGTTGTGGGCAAATATTCCCGACGTTTACCAGGGCCAATGATTTTACCGCAGAGTTGGCAGGATGCGCGATTGCATGCTAATAAAGTTGCGTAACGAATTTTATCAGGTACAGTGTGACGCTTTCGGCAATCTGGCAGCAGATTTGCTTGACATTCGACCAAAAATTCTTCGTGCTATAGCACCTGACGAAAAAAAGTCCGTAAACTCAACCATCTGGCGGCCTACATCAAAAGCTGTGCAATAAAAGGTTGATATCCATTGGCATTGCCGCAACATACAAGGCTTGTCGCCAGTGGAACGTGGAACATGTGCGATGTATTCCTGGAAGAATCAAATTAGGTAAAGGTGAATATGGGTAAAGCTCTCGTTATCGTTGAGTCCCCGGCAAAAGCCAAAACGATCAATAAGTATCTGGGTAATGACTACGTGGTTAAGTCCAGCGTCGGTCATATCCGCGATTTGCCGACAAGTGGCTCAGCCGCCAAAAAGAGCGCTGACTCTACCTCCACCAAAACGGCCAAAAAGCCTAAAAAGGATGAACGAGGCGCGCTGGTCAACCGCATGGGCGTCGACCCGTGGCATGACTGGGCGGCACACTATGAAGTGCTGCCAGGCAAAGAAAAGGTAGTTTCGGAACTCAAACAGCTGGCGGAAAAAGCCGACCACATCTATCTCGCAACCGACCTTGACCGCGAAGGGGAGGCCATTGCATGGCACCTGCGGGAAGTGATCGGCGGTGATGAAACGCGCTATAGCCGCGTGGTGTTTAACGAAATTACTAAGAACGCGATTCGCCAGGCCTTTGAAAAGCCGGGTGAACTGAACATTGACCGTGTTAACGCCCAGCAGGCGCGTCGCTTTATGGACCGCGTGGTGGGGTATATGGTCTCGCCGCTGCTGTGGAAAAAAATCGCCCGCGGTCTGTCCGCCGGGCGCGTGCAGTCGGTGGCGGTGCGTCTGGTGGTTGAGCGCGAGCGTGAAATCAAAGCGTTCGTTCCGGAAGAGTTCTGGGATGTCAATGCCAGCACCACCACGCCGGGCGGCGATGCGCTGGCGCTGGAAGTGACCCATCAGGGCGACAAGCCCTTCCGTCCGGTTAACCGTGACGACACCATGGCGGCGGTCAGCCTGCTGGAAAAAGCCAGCTACAGCGTGCTGGAACGTGAAGATAAGCCGACCAGCAGCAAGCCGGGCGCGCCGTTCATCACCTCAACGCTGCAGCAGGCGGCCAGCACGCGTCTGGGCTTCGGCGTGAAGAAAACCATGATGATGGCGCAGCGTCTGTATGAAGCGGGCTACATCACCTACATGCGTACCGACTCCACCAACCTGAGTCAGGACGCGGTAAATATGGTTCGCGGCTACATCAGCGACAATTTCGGCAAGAAATACCTGCCGGAAAACCCGAATCAGTACACCAGCAAAGAGAACTCGCAGGAAGCGCACGAAGCAATTCGTCCTTCCGACGTTGCCGTGCAGGCGGAAGCGCTGAAGGATATGGAAGCGGACGCGCAGAAGCTGTATCAGCTGATCTGGCGCCAGTTCGTGGCCTGCCAGATGACGCCAGCGCAGTACGACTCCACCACGCTGACCGTGAAAGCGGGCGACTTCAAACTCAAAGCGCGCGGTCGTACCCTGCGCTTTGACGGCTGGACCAAAGTGATGCCCGCGCTGCGTAAAGGCGATGAAGATCGCACGCTGCCGGTGGTCAACCAGGGCGATAAACTGAGCCTGGTTGAGCTGACCCCGGCCCAGCACTTTACCAAACCGCCTGCGCGTTTTAGCGAAGCTTCACTGGTGAAAGAGCTGGAAAAACGCGGTATCGGCCGCCCGTCCACCTATGCGTCGATCATCTCGACCATTCAGGACCGTGGCTACGTGCGCACCGAAAACCGTCGTTTCTACGCGGAAAAAATGGGCGAGATCGTCACCGATCGTCTGGAAGAGAACTTCCGCGATCTGATGAACTACGACTTTACCGCGCAGATGGAAGACCACCTCGACCGCGTGGCGAACCACGAAGCCGAGTGGAAGCAGGTGCTGGATCTGTTCTTTGGCGACTTCACCAAGCAGCTGGAAACCGCTGAGAAAGCGCCGGAAGAGGGCGGCATGCAGCCGAACCAGATGGTGCTGACCAGCATCGACTGCCCGACCTGCGGCCGCAAAATGGGTATCCGTACCGCCAGCACCGGCGTGTTCCTCGGCTGCTCCGGCTACGCGTTGTCGCCGAAAGAGCGCTGCAAGACCACCATTAACCTGGTGCCGGAAAACGAAGTGCTCAACGTGCTGGAAGGTGACGACGCCGAAACCAACGCGCTGCGCGCCAAACGTCGCTGCCAGAAATGCGGCACGGCGATGGACAGCTACCTGATCGATCCGAAGCGTAAGCTGCACGTCTGCGGTAACAACCCGACCTGCGACGGCTACGAGATTGAAGAGGGCGAGTTCCGCATTAAAGGCTATGACGGCCCGATCGTGGAGTGTGAAAAATGTGGTTCTGAGATGCACCTGAAAATGGGGCGTTTCGGCAAGTACATGGCCTGCACCAACGACGAATGTAAGAACACGCGCAAAATTCTGCGTAACGGTGAAGTCGCGCCGCCGAAGGAAGATCCGGTGCCGCTGCCGGAGCTGCCGTGCGAGAAGTCTGACGCCTATTTCGTGCTGCGTGACGGCGCTGCCGGGGTATTCCTGGCCGCTAACACCTTCCCGAAATCGCGTGAAACGCGCGCGCCGCTGGTGGAAGAGCTGTACCGCTTCCGCGATCGTCTGCCGGAGAAACTGCGTTATCTGGCCGATGCGCCGCAGCAGGATCCTGACGGTAATAAAACGATGGTACGTTTTAGCCGTAAAACCAAACAGCAGTACGTGTCCTCTGAAAAAGACGGCAAAGCGACGGGCTGGTCAGCGTTCTTCGTTGACGGTAAATGGGTCGAAGCGAAAAAGTAACCTTCCGCTAAAAAACTTCACAAAGGGCCGCTATGCGGCCCTTTTTTATAACCTCGTTATTATTTTTTGTTTCCATCTATACACACTTGCTATAAATGATATAGTGGTTATAGCAGATGCATTTCTTATGCATAAATCATCTTTATGAGCGCTTTCTGAGTACAGACTGGATACAACCGCATGAAATTACAGCAGCTCCGCTATATCGTCGAGGTGGTCAATCACAACCTTAACGTCTCCTCTACCGCTGAAGGGCTTTATACTTCGCAGCCGGGCATCAGTAAGCAGGTCAGAATGCTGGAGGATGAGCTGGGTATTCAGATTTTCGCCCGCAGCGGCAAACATCTGACGCAGGTGACTCCGGCGGGGCAGGAAATTATCCGCATTGCCCGTGAAGTCCTGTCGAAGGTAGATGCCATTAAGTCCGTAGCCGGTGAACATACCTGGCCGGATAAAGGCTCGCTGTATGTTGCCACCACCCATACCCAGGCGCGCTACGCGCTACCGGGCGTGATTAAAGGTTTTATCGAGCGCTATCCGCGCGTGTCCCTGCATATGCATCAGGGCTCGCCTACCCAGATTGCCGAGGCGGTCTCAAAAGGTAACGCCGACTTCGCCATCGCTACCGAAGCGCTGCATCTGTACGACGATCTGGTGATGCTGCCGTGCTATCACTGGAACCGTTCCATCGTGGTCACCCCGGAGCATCCGCTGGCGTCCAAAACGTCGGTGACCATTGAAGAGCTGGCGCAGTATCCGCTGGTGACCTACACCTTTGGCTTTACCGGGCGCTCCGAGCTGGACACCGCCTTTAACCGCGCGGGCCTGACGCCGCGTATCGTCTTTACCGCCACCGATGCTGACGTGATCAAAACCTACGTGCGTCTGGGGCTGGGGGTAGGGGTGATTGCCAGCATGGCCGTTGACCCGATCTCCGATCCGGATCTGGTTAAGCTGGATGCGGACGGCATTTTCAGCCATAGCACCACCAAGATTGGCTTCCGTCGCAGCACCTTCTTGCGCAGCTACATGTATGACTTTATTCAGCGCTTTGCCCCGCATCTGACCCGTGACGTGGTCGATACCGCCGTCGCGCTGCGCTCGAATGAAGACATCGAAGCAATGTTCAAGGATATTAAGCTGCCGGAAAAATAATCCTTAATGATTATCTGCCCCCGGCTTCGGGGGCGAAAGTTCTTATATTACCCGCCGCAACCCCCTGATGTTTATGTGACTGCCCCGCCTTTTCCTTGTTTGAGAATTGTTTCTATTGGCAACATTGCAGCAAAAGTAGAAATAAATTTAACGTTAGGCAAACTTCTCTACTCAAATATTCCTTCAGCGTCAAAAGAATAAATAAATCTGCGTTGAGTATTCGTAAAACCGCTGGATTTTTGCTTAAAATTTACTTAGGATTTATCTCAATGATGATTAGTTGTAACAATTAATTGGTGTGAAAATGATAAGTAATATCGATTGTGAGAGGGCGGTAATGGCATCAGAAAATAAAGAACCGGGCGTAAAACGCAAAGCATGGCTGAGCGTCTTCCTGGGTTCTGCGCTGTTCTGGATTGCCGTCGCGCTGCTGGTGTGGAAGTTCTGGGGCTAACCATGCTGACGTCCGAACGCGTGAAGCCCGCGAAGCCCCGCCCCCCGGCGGCAAAAAAGCCGCCCGAGAATAATAAGGTCCACGTTCCTGATGAGTGGAAATTGACGCCTGAGCAAAAAGATTTTATCGATCTTTTCAATCAGGATGAGAATAAGAAACAGTAATCCGCGGGTATTTCACCTCCGCCTTTCCCTACCGATATACCCAGCCAATCCTTCTCCTGCTATTAATTTCCCTGGTGCCTTGTTTTTAATAAGGTGTTGATCGCATTTATCAATCTGAGCCCTTTTCCGGCGTATTCGGGGCAGTGTGTTATCTTTAATAGAGACCCTGAGGAGTATCAGAGTGTTGCAATTCCCGCCATTTAAGGAGGAGCTATGTCGTCAACCCTACGAGAGACCTGCAAGGAAACGCTACAGGTCGATAATAAAACCTACCACTACTACAGCTTAGCGCTGGCCGCAAACACCCTTGGCGATATCGCTCGCCTGCCTAAATCCCTTAAAGTTTTGCTGGAAAACCTGCTGCGCTGGCAGGATGGCGACTCGGTCACCGCCGACGACATCCACGCGCTGGCGGGCTGGCTTAAAAATGCCCACGCGGACCGGGAAATTGCCTATCGCCCCGCGCGCGTACTGATGCAGGACTTTACCGGCGTGCCGGCGGTGGTGGATCTCGCCGCCATGCGTGAGGCGGTGAAGCGTCTGGGCGGCGATACCCGTAAGGTAAACCCGCTGTCGCCGGTCGATCTGGTGATTGACCACTCGGTGACGGTGGACCGTTTTGGCGACGATGACGCCTTCGAGGAAAACGTGCGCATTGAAATGGCGCGCAACCACGAACGTTACACCTTCCTGCGCTGGGGTCAGCAGGCGTTTAGCCGCTTCCGCGTAGTGCCGCCGGGCACCGGGATCTGCCACCAGGTGAACCTTGAGTACCTGGGGCGGGCGGTGTGGAGCGAACTGCAGGGCAACGAATGGGTGGCCTACCCGGATACGCTGGTCGGCACCGACTCCCATACCACGATGATTAACGGCCTGGGCGTGCTCGGCTGGGGCGTCGGCGGTATCGAAGCGGAAGCGGCGATGCTCGGGCAGCCGGTCTCAATGCTGATCCCCGATGTGGTGGGCTTCAAGCTGACCGGCAAGCTGCGTGAAGGCATTACCGCCACCGACCTCGTGCTTACCGTCACCCAGATGCTGCGCAAGCTCGGCGTCGTCGGCAAATTTGTTGAATTTTATGGCGATGGCCTGGACTCGCTGCCGCTGGCCGACCGCGCCACCATCGCCAATATGGCTCCGGAATACGGCGCCACCTGCGGTTTCTTCCCGATTGATGACGTCACGCTCTCCTATATGCGTCTGAGCGGGCGCAGCGACCAGCAGGTAGCGCTGGTGGAAGCCTACGCCAAAGCGCAGGGCATGTGGCGACAGACCGGTGATGAACCGGTATTCAGCGAGACGCTGGCGCTGGATATGGGCGATGTGGAAGCGAGCCTTGCCGGGCCGAAACGCCCGCAGGACCGCGTGGCGCTGGGTAACGTGCCGCAGGCCTTTAACGCCACCACCGAGCTGGAAGTCAACGCGGCGGGCAACCTCAAACCCGCCGTTCCCTTTATCCTTGAGGGTAAACAGTACACTCTGCCGGAAGGGGCTGTGGCGATTGCCGCGATTACCTCGTGTACCAACACTTCGAACCCGAGCGTGCTGATGGCCGCTGGGCTGCTGGCGAAAAATGCCGTCGCTCGCGGGCTGAAGCCCAAGCCGTGGGTGAAAGCATCGCTGGCGCCGGGCTCTAAAGTAGTCTCCGAATACCTGGATCATGCCGGACTGACCCCGTACCTCGACCAGCTAGGCTTTAACCTGGTGGGCTATGGTTGTACCACCTGTATTGGTAACTCGGGCCCGCTGCCGGAGCCGATCGAAAGCGCGATTAAGCAGGGCGATCTGACCGTAGGCGCGGTGTTGTCCGGTAACCGTAACTTTGAAGGGCGTATTCATCCGCTGGTGAAAACCAACTGGCTGGCCTCGCCGCCGCTGGTGGTGGCCTACGCGCTGGCGGGCAATATGAAGGTGGATCTCACTCAGGAGCCGCTGGGCGAAGATAGCCTGGGTCAACCGGTATACCTGAAGGATATCTGGCCGAGCAGCGCTGACATTGCGCGGGCGGTGCAGCAGGTCTCAACCGATATGTTCCACAAAGAGTACGCCGAAGTCTTCGCCGGCACGCCGGAGTGGAAAGCGATTGCCGTTCCGGCCTCGGACACCTATGGCTGGCAGGAAGATTCAACCTACATTCGGCTGTCACCGTTCTTTGATGAGATGGGCGTAACGCCAGAACCGGTTGCGGACATTCACGGCGCGCGCGTGCTGGCGATGCTTGGCGATTCGGTCACCACCGACCATATCTCGCCGGCGGGCAGCATCAAGGTGGATAGCCCCGCCGGGCGCTATCTGCAGGAGAATGGCGTGGCCGCCCGTGACTTCAACTCCTACGGTTCCCGTCGCGGTAACCATCTGGTGATGATGCGCGGCACCTTCGCCAACATCCGCATCCGCAACGAAATGGTGCCCGGCGTGGAAGGGGGCATGACGCGCCTGCTGCCGGGGACTGAGGTGATGTCTATCTACGACGCCGCGATGCGCTATCAGGCGCTGGGTACGCCGCTGGCAGTAATTGCCGGTAAAGAGTACGGCTCGGGCTCCAGCCGCGACTGGGCGGCGAAAGGCCCGCGCCTGCTGGGCGTTCGGGTAGTGATTGCCGAGTCGTTCGAGCGTATTCACCGTTCCAACCTGATCGGCATGGGCATTCTGCCGCTGGAGTTCCCGCAGGGTGAAAGCCGTAAAACGCTGCAGCTCACCGGGGAGGAGCGGATTGATATTGCCGGGCTACAGCAGCTGAAGCCGGGGGCGACAATTCCGGTCATGCTGACCCGCGCGGATGGTCAGCAGCTCACCGTACTGTGCCGTTGCCGCATTGATACCGCGACCGAGTTAACCTATTACCAGAACGACGGCATTCTGCATTACGTGATTCGCAATATGCTCGGTTAAAAAAACGGGGCCGATGGCTGGCCCCAAAACAGACGATTGCAAAAGAAAACGCGAATGTGGCGTGTTGAACAGAAGCACAGCGATAGCGCCGCCCGGCGCTATCGCGAAACGGATTATTTGAAGGTGTACACCACCCCCATACGCAGACGGAACTGGCGTTCGGTGGACTTCGACGAGCGGCCAATGTCGCCAAAGGTCACGTATGGCTTCCACTCTTTTTTATCCCCTAGCGAATAGTCGAACTGCCATTCCTGCTCGTAGTCGTAGTGCTTGTTACCCCACAAAATTTCATCGCCGTGTTTATAGATAAATTTGTAGGTCGTCGAGAAACGGTCCCAGGTGTAGCGCAAATAAATATCGCCACGGTTGACCGTACGATGTTTGTTGGTACTACAGGATTTATCGCCGTTATAGCCGCAGTCGGGATCGTTAGCATAATCCGTCATCTCGAAACGGTACATCCCGCCGATGGCCCAATTTTCATTAAAGGTATACCAGGGAACGAAACCAAATTTCCATTCGGTGCGCTCGTTATTAAACTCCGGCTGTATTAACGGCGAGATTTTAAAGTTGTCGAAGATAAATGCCCGTGACAAGGTCAGTTCCACGGCATTAATTACCGGGTCGGCATACATTTTGTCCTTGGTGTCGTTGCTGCCGGTTTTGTATTTTGTTTCTATCGCAAAGTTAAAATTGTGTGGCAGTGCCGCCGACATATTTAACTTGTCATAGTGCGTACGGTCGCGCGTCCTGTACTCGTGCCGGTAGTCCAGGCTGAGTGAGCGGATGGGTGAGGTATATTCTTCAGCCAGGAGCGCATGGCTGGTTAACAAGACGCATCCTGCTAAAAAGTATTTACCGGGTAACATAGATATTTTTCCTCTTATTATCTGAATGATGCATTTAGTCATGCATTTTCTTTGCGCGTGTGACAGACACCAGGTTTATTAATGGCATGATTAACTACCTGCGCTGAATAATCGCAGGTAGTTAATCATTCGTTACCCCAGCAAACCTTTATAAAAATACCAACCGCAACGCTATTTTTGTCGGGAATGCAAAGAATAATATCTAAGGTGTTAAGAATGTGAGCATTGCTTAAATAATTAATGAGAACGCTGCAACCTTAACGATTACGTCATTTCATTAAGCACTTTGTCTTTATTTCAAAGGTTATTGCCGGAGTGCACAGGCATGCTGGTAGTAGCTCCTGCCGGGATGAGCCGCAGGAGAAAACTAACCCGACAACTCCTGACATTGAGGGCACTATGGCAAAGGGTGATGTCACACCGCTGATTTTTACTACTGAAACCGACCCCGTTACCGGCGTACGCGTGATGCGTTTAACCCCGCGGGATCGTATTTTTCATCGCAATTATTTTTATCAGAAGTGTTTTTTGCAGGGAGGAACGCGGCTGCTGATTGGCGGCGTTGAGCAGGGTAACTGGAACTACTGGATGCTGGATCTTGCGCAAAGCACGCTGCGCCAGCTCACGGAAGGAGCGGGTGACAACAGCTTTGACGGCTTTATCACCGATGATGACAGCGCGCTGATCTTTATGCGCCACAACCGGCAAATTGTCCGCGTGGAGCTGGATACTCTACAAGAGCAGGTGCTGTACGAACTGCCTGCCCGGTGGGTCAGCACCAGCGCCTGGGCGCCCGACAGCACGGGGCGCAAAATGATCGGCATGTCGCTGCCGGCGGAATCCTACCTGCCGCTGAACGACTGGGACGATTTCCAGCGGCAGTATCATATGAACCCGACCACCCGCTGTGAAGTGATCGACCTGGCTTCCGGCTGCAGCGAGCAACTGTTTGAAGAGCCGCGCTGGTTAGGGCATCCCGGTTTTCGCCCCGGCGACACCGACACCATCATGTACTGCCATGAAGGGCCGCACGATGTGATCCGCAATCGTATCTGGCTGCATCAGCGTCAGACCGGCGTCTCGACGCCGGTCAGCCAGCGGGAGGATGAAACCTTTACCCACGAGTTCTGGGTGCCGGACGGTTCGCACCTCATTTTTGTCTCCCTGCACAAAGAGACGCACCGGCGTCATATCTGCCAGACGCGGGCGGGCAGTACGCAAAGTGAAAAGGTGATGGAAATGCCCGCCTGTTCGCACCTGATGAGTAATTTCGATGGCTCTCTGCTGGTGGGCGACGGCTGCGGTACGCCGGTGGATCTCACCGACGAGGGCGGCTATGCGGCGCTGACCGATCCCTGGCTCTATTTGTTCGAACCCGGCGCGAAGCGCACGCGGCGTATCGCCCGCCACGATACGTCCTGGCGGGTGATCGACGGCCAGTGTCAGGCAAGCCATCCGCATCCGTCGTTTAGCCCGGATCTGCGCCACGTACTCTACACCTCTGACCGCGACGGATTACCCGCCGTTTACCTGGCGGATGTCTCCGCGCTGCTGACAGGATCTTCACAATGAAAAGAATCGCACTCTCTCTGCTGCTGGCCAGCAGCAGTATCCTCTGCGTGACGCCCGCGCTGGCGGACGATAGCGATACGGTCACGCTGCGCGTTGCGTGGTGGGGCGCGAATTCGCGTCACCAGAATACGCTGAAAACCATCCGCGCCTTCGAACAGCAGCATCCCAATATTAAGGTGAAGGCCGAGTATACCGGCTGGGATGGCTTCGTCTCGCGCCTGTCCACCCAGATCGCGGGCAAAAACGAACCGGACGTCATGCAGCTCGACTGGAGCTGGATCCAGGTGTTCTCACGGTCCGGCGACGGCTTTTACGACCTTAACAAACTCAGCAAAGAAGTGGGGCTGGAAAACTACGCCGGCAAGCTGGGCACGGTGACGGTGAATGGCAAAGTTCAGGGGCTGCCGGTGTCGCTGGTGGCGCCGATTCTCTACTACAACACCGAAACCTGGAAAAAGGTCGGCCTTGCCTATCCCAAAACCTGGGATGAGCTGTACGCCGCCGGCAAGGTGTTTAAGGAGAAGCTTGGCGATAACGCCTATCCGGCGATCGTTACCACCTCGATGGAGCTGATTAACTCGTGGATGGTGCAGAAGTACAACCAGCCGATGCTCAACGAAAAAGGAGAGTTCACCTACAGCGAAGCGCAGTGGCTGGAGTTTGTGCAGGTGTATCAGAAGCTGGTGGCCGAGCACGTGCTGCCAAGCCAGAAGTACATCCAGTCGTTTGGCAAAGCGCAGCCGTTTGAAATGAAACCGTGGATCAACGGCGAATTCGGCGGTTCAAACCTGATGAGTTCGGCGGTCGCCAAGTATGAAGACACCCTGGCCCCGCCGGCAAAACTGGAAGTCGGGCCGTATCCGCTGCTGCCGGGGGCCAAGGATGCCGGGCTGTTTATCAAACCGTCGATGATTTTCGCCATCAGCCGCAACACACAGCACCCGAAAGAGGCCGCGATGCTGATGGACTACATGTTTAACCAGCCGGAAGGCGTCGCGCTGATGGGGCTGGAGCGGGGCTTCCCGGTCAGCAAAGCGGCGGCGGACTACGTTCTGAAAAGCAATATGGCGCAGCCGAGCGACCCGGTGATTACCGGCCTGAAGCTGGTGGAGAGCATGCCCTCGGACAACGTCTTCGTCTCGCCGTACTTTAAGAACCCGGAGATTGAGCAGTACTGGCTGGATCTCACCCAGCGGCTCGACTACGGCAAAATCAGCGCCGCCGATGCGGCGAAAGAGTTCGAACGCACCGCGAAGCGCGCGCTGCGTAAACATGCACCGACCAAATAAGAGGGCTATATGGAGAGAGCACAACTGCAGTTCAGCGCGGAACAAACGGTGCAGATGACCGAAAAGCTAATCGATGCGCTGGTGAATATTCGCGATGAAAACGGCGCATTTCTGATGACCCTGGCAGACGGACGCGTTGTCGATACCAAAGGCTGGGGCGGCTGGGAATGGACCCACGGCATTGGGCTGTATGGCCTGTGGCAGTACTGGCAGCAGACGCGTAACCCGCGCTGGCTGGCGATCATCGAGCAGTGGTTTAGCGACCGTTTTCGCGAAGGCACGCCGACCAAAAACGTCAACACTATGGCGCCGATGCTGACGCTGGCGGCGCTGTATGAAGAGACCGGGCATACGCCGTGGCGGCGCTATATCGATATCTGGGCCAACTGGGTGATGTACGACATGCCGCGCACCGAGCTGGGCGGCCTGCAGCATATGACCTTCAATTTCCCCCATCATCAGCAGCTGTGGGACGATACGCTGATGATGAGCGTGATGCCGCTGGCGAAGGCCGGGGTGGTGCTAAACCGCCCGCAGTGGGTAGAGGAGGCTAAGCGCCAGTTCCTGCTGCATTCCCAGTATCTGTGCGATGCGCCGACCGGGCTGTGGTATCACGGCTGGAACTTTGAGGGCCGCCACCACTATGCCAATGCGCTGTGGGGGCGCGGCAACAGCTGGGTAACGGTGGCCATTCCCGACTTTATCGAGATGCTCGACCTGCCGGAGGGCGACCCGGTACGCGAGTTTTTGCTCGGCCAGCTGGCGCGGCAGGTGGCGGCGCTGGCGCAGCGCCAGGATAGCGAAAGCGGGCTGTGGCACACGCTGCTGGATGACCCGACGTCGTATCTGGAGTCGTCGGCGTCGGCGGGTTTTGCCTACGGCATCCTGAAGGCGGTACGCAAGCGCTATATCGATAAGCGTTTCCTCGCGACGGGAATAGCGGCGGCGGAAGGGGTGATGCGGCAGATTACCCCGCAGGGCGAGCTGGCGAACGTGTCGTTCGGTACCGGGATGGGCAAAGATCTGGACTACTATCGCCAGATCGAACGCACCATCATGCCGTACGGCCAGGCGATGGCGATACTGGCGCTGATCGAGTATCAGAATCTGTTTATCTGAACCGGGAAACCGCGCTCTGTGCTATGACTGGAGCGCGGTACGATGGCTGATCAGCGGGAACAGGCCATATTTACGCACCGTACGCGGCGGCATGCCAAAGAAGAGTTTAAAGCGATGAGAAAAGTAGTTGCTGTCGTTAAAGCCGCACAGATAGGCAATATCGGTAATCGACTGCTCGGACGTGACCAGTAAATTCATCGCATGGCACAGCCGCACGTGGGTAATATAATCGTTAGGCGTCAGGGCGGTAATGGATTGTACTTTACGCTCCAGCATCCGCTTCTGAATATTAAATTTTTGCGCCAGGTAATCGATGCTTAATTCATCATTTGCATAATTATGATGTAAATAATTCAGTAAATAGATGATTGAGTCTTCCCTGGTGTCGCTATTGACGGCCTGCCCGATATGGCCTCGCTGGAGAAATATGGCCAGTTGGGTAAATAAGGTTTCCAGCATCAGCGTACGGTGAGACAAATTATGGGTTAATTCTTCATTTAACAGGTTGGTATAAAATGCGCTATGTACAATCGTCTGGTGCGTCGCCATAAATTGTTTTTCTGGCGCAAAGTCGGCAAGTAAATTCAGCAGGGACTCGGGGAGAAACTCTGGCCGGATCAGGATATTGAGCAGGGAAAGTTTCTCTACCTTCTCAAAATAGTGCTCTTCATGCGGTGCCACCACAAACACCGAGCCGCGGCTGATAGGCCATGAAATGCCGTCAATCACGTGCATTCCGCTGCCGGAAGAGACGCAGACCATTTCGTAAAAATCATGGGCGTGCAGCGGACAGATGTCCTGGTCAGCGATGTGCTTGATCATCAATGACGCATTATCCGGTGAATAGGTTGCGTGCCGACGTAGTGCCATGGCAATAGCCTTCGTGGAAGTTGAGATTATTTCTCGACTATAGGATTTTATTACAAAGAAATGAAATGTTTTTTCATTAATTTGCGAGAGTTCACAGCTAATTTTTATTAGCTAATATTAAATGTGATAAAGATCACTGCCTCATCCATCGCGACAATGCGCGATACAGTACGTCTTTATTATATTAGAGGAATCTATGAACGAGAATAAGTTATTAGGTCTGGCATGGATATCACCCTACATAATAGGGTTGCTGGTATTTACCGCGTTCCCCTTTATCTCATCGTTTTTATTAAGTTTTACGCAATATGATTTGATGAGCCCGCCGCAATTTACCGGCATTGAAAACTACCGCTATATGCTGACGGAAGACTCACTGTTCTGGAAGTCGATGGCGGTGACCTTTGTCTACGTTTTTTTGACCATTCCGGTGAAGCTGGCGTTTGCGCTCGGTATTGCCTTCGTCCTCAATTTTAAGCTGCGCGGCATCGGTTTTTTCCGCACCGCGTACTACATCCCGTCAATTCTCGGCAGTTCAGTGGCCATCGCGGTGCTGTGGCGGGCGCTGTTTGCCATCGACGGGTTGTTTAACAGCATGCTGGCGGTGATTGGCATCGATCCAATTAACTGGCTCGGCGAACCGTCGCTGGCGCTGATTTCGGTCACGCTGCTGCGCGTCTGGCAGTTTGGTTCGGCGATGGTCATCTTCCTTGCGGCGCTGCAAAACGTGCCGCAGTCGCAGTATGAAGCGGCGATGATCGACGGCGCGACGAAGTGGCAGATGTTTCTCAAAGTGACGGTGCCGCTGATTACGCCGGTGATTTTCTTCAACTTTATTATGCAGACCAGCGGGACCTTCCAGGAATTTACCGGCCCGTACGTCATCACCGGCGGCGGCCCAACTTACTATACCTATCTGTTCTCGCTCTATATCTACGATACCGCCTTTAAATACTTTGATATGGGTTACGGCGCAGCGCTGGCATGGGTGCTGTTCCTGGTGGTGGCCGTGTTTGCCGCCATCGCCTTTAAGTCGTCGAAATACTGGGTGTTTTACTCTGCCGATAAGGGAGGCAAAAATGGCTGAGCTGCAATCCGTGCTCTCTACCAAAGAGGAAGCCGCGCGCGAAGTGGCCCGTACGCTGCGCCGCGAAAAGGTCAGCCGTACCGTGCGCTACATCATTCTGCTGGTGGTGGGGCTGCTGATGCTGTACCCGCTGGCGTGGATGTTCTCGGCGTCGTTCAAACCGAACCACGAAATCTTCACCACGCTGAACCTGTGGCCATCGCACGCCACCTGGGACGGCTTTATCAACGGCTGGAAAACCGGCACCGAGTACAACTTTGGTCATTACATGATCAACACCTTTAAATATGTGATCCCAAAGGTGATCCTGACCATTATCTCGTCGACCATCGTGGCGTACGGCTTTGCGCGTTTTGAAATCCCGTGGAAGAAGTTCTGGTTCGGTACGCTGATTGCCACCATGCTGCTGCCGAGCACCGTGCTGCTGATCCCGCAGTATCTGATGTTCCGTGAAATGGGCATGCTGAACAGCTATCTGCCGCTGTACCTGCCGACCGCTTTCGCCACCCAGGGCTTCTTCGTCTTTATGCTGATTCAGTTCCTGCGCGGCGTGCCGCGCGACATGGAAGAGGCGGCGCAGATCGACGGCTGCAACTCGTGGCAGGTGCTGTGGTACGTGGTGGTGCCGATTCTGAAACCGGCGATTATCTCGGTGGCGCTGTTCCAGTTTATGTGGTCGATGAACGACTTTATCGGCCCGCTGATCTACGTCTACAGCGTCGATAAATACCCGATCGCCCTGGCGCTCAAAATGTCCATCGACGTCACCGAAGGGGCGCCGTGGAACGAAATTCTGGCAATGGCGAGCATCTCCATTCTGCCCTCCATCATCGTGTTCTTCCTGGCGCAGCGCTACTTCGTCCAGGGCGTGTCCAGCAGCGGAATTAAAGGCTAAGAGGAAATATCATGGCTGAAGTGATTTTTAACAAACTGGAAAAGGTGTACTCCAACGGCTTCAAAGCGGTGCATGGTATCGACCTGACGATTGCCGAAGGTGAATTTATGGTGATTGTCGGCCCATCCGGCTGCGCCAAATCCACCACTCTGCGGATGCTGGCCGGGCTGGAAACCATCAGCGGCGGCGAAGTGCGCATCGGTGAGAAGATCGTTAACAACCTCGCGCCGAAGGAGCGCGGGATTGCGATGGTGTTCCAGAACTACGCGCTATACCCGCATATGACGGTGCGTGAGAATCTGGCGTTTGGCCTGAAGCTGAGCAAAATGCCGAAAGATCAGATCGACGCCCAGGTGAACGAAGCGGCGAAAATCCTCGAGCTGGAAGAGCTGCTGGACCGTCTGCCACGTCAGCTCTCCGGCGGCCAGGCGCAGCGTGTGGCGGTAGGGCGCGCGATTGTCAAAAAGCCGGACGTGTTCCTGTTCGATGAGCCGCTCTCCAACCTCGACGCCAAACTGCGCGCCTCAATGCGTATCCGTATTTCCGATCTGCACAAGCAGCTGAAGAAATCCGGCAAACCGGCGACCACCGTCTACGTCACCCACGACCAGACTGAAGCGATGACCATGGGCGACCGTATCTGCGTGATGAAGCTCGGCCACATTATGCAGGTGGATACCCCGGACAACCTCTATCACTACCCGAAAAATATGTTTGTCGGCGGGTTTATCGGCGCGCCGGAAATGAACATCAAACCGGCGAAAATCGTGAAAAAAGAGGACGGCCTGCATATCACCGTCGGCCACGACACGCTGTCGTTGAGCGCCCAGCAGCAAACCAAGGTTGCTGACTATGCCGACAAAGAGGTCTTTTTCGGGATTCGCCCGGAGTATGTCACCGTCTCAACCCAGCCGTTTGCTCAGAGCTGCGGGCGAGGGACGCTGATCCGCGCGGAAAATATGGGCCACGAATTCTTCCTCTACCTGCAGGTGGGCGAGTTCGAAATGACGGCGCGTATGCCATCGGACGACGCCAGAGAGATCCTCGACGCGGGTATCAATAGCCAGGTCTGGTTCCGCTTTGATATGGAGAAGTGTCACATCTTTGATGCGCAGAGCGAGCAGAATATCTCGCTGTAGGGCAGGAAACGGTCGCCGCCTGGCGGCGACCAGCCTATTACTTATTGAGCAGATGCCCCATCTTCGCCGCTTTGGTGTCGAGATAGTGGGCATTTTTGGGGTTACGCCCCACGATCAGCGGCACGCGTTCCACGATGTTGATGCCCGCTTCGGTCAGGATCTCGACCTTTTTCGGGTTGTTGGTCAGCAGACGCACCGCGTCTACGCCCAGCAGCTTGAACATGTCGGCGCACAGGGTAAAGTCACGCTCATCGGCGGCAAAACCCAGCTGGTGGTTAGCTTCTACGGTGTCGTAGCCCTGATCCTGTAACGCGTAGGCGCGAATTTTATTCAGCAGGCCGATGTTGCGACCTTCCTGGCGATGGTACAGCAGGATCCCACGGCCTTCTTCCGCAATGTGCGACAGCGCGGCCTCAAGCTGGAAACCGCAATCACAGCGCAGGCTAAACAGCGCGTCGCCGGTCAAACATTCTGAGTGTACTCGCGACAGCACCGGCGTTTGCCCGGTAATATCACCAAAAACCAGCGCGACGTGATCGTGCCCGGTTGCCAGTTCTTCAAAGCCCACCATCAGGAAATCGCCCCAGGGGGTTGGCAGTTTGGCTTCTGCCACACGTTTAAGCTGCATGTGATTCTCCAGATTATGTCGGCGCCAATGACGCCTTCTGTTTTCCTTATTTTGCCACAACGTGCTTTACTTCACCTAATGGTGCGCAGACAAGTGTCCGTAAAGCGCACAAAATTAAACATTTGGGGTTATAACGCTGTGATATTGATGAAAAAAGGAACAGAAATCCGCGCCATTCCTGGACGAACGTTTATTGGAGCCCTCTTACTTTTATTGATGCCGATGGCCGTATGGATTTCAGGCTGGCAGTGGCTTCCCGGACCTAGCGCCTGGTGGCTTAAAGCGCTGTACGCGGTGACCGAAACCGTCACTCAACCGTGGGGAATTATCACCCATCTGCTGCTGTGCGCGCTGTTTATTGCCATACTCAGGCCGGGCGTGCGCCAGGCGCTAGCGCTGGCGCTGATCCTCAGCGCCGCCGTACTGCTGGGGCAGGGGGCGAAATCGTGGGTCAAAGGCGTGGTACAGGAACCGCGGCCGTTTGTTATCTGGCTTGAAAAAACGCAGCAGATTCCGGTCGAGCAGTTCTACACTTTAAAGCGTAAGGAGCGTTCGGCGCTGGTGAAAGAACAGCTGGAACAACAAAATGATATCCCGGGCTTTTTACGTCATCACTGGCAAAAAGAGACCGGCTACGCGTTTCCGTCCGGCCACACTATGTTTGCCGCCACCTGGGCGCTGCTGGCGGTAGGGCTGCTGTGGCCTCGCCGCCGCATCATCACGATAGCGGCGATCATGGTCTGGGCGTCTGCGGTCATGGGTAGCCGTCTGCTGTTGGGTATGCACTGGCCGCTGGATCTGATGGTGGCGACCAGCATGTCGTGGCTGCTGGCCACACTTGCGACCCTGCTGGCCGGAAAATTCTGCGGGCCGCTGGAAAAAGAAACAGAAAAACAGGGCGCGACACGCTGAAAAGGGGAAAAGGGTTGATTTCCAGCATGCTAACCCACAGATCTAAGGCTTGCGGAACGCTTTTCCATTTCGTCGTCGCGGTGAAGATGTTATTTTATAAGGCTGGGTGCTGTGTGATCACTGCAAAAGCCGCATAACGGGAAGTAATGTGAAATACCTACTTATTTTTTTATTGGTGTTAGCGATTTTCGTCATCTCAGTGACGCTGGGTGCGCAAAACGATCAGCTTGTGACCTTTAACTACTTGCTGGCACAGGGTGAATTCCGAATTTCAACGCTGCTGGCGGTACTGTTTGCCGTCGGCTTTGCGATCGGCTGGCTGGTCTGCGGCCTGTTCTGGCTGCGCGTGCGCGTATCGCTGCTGCGCGCCGAACGTAAAATTAAACGTCTGGAACATCAGCTTGCCCCTGAGACCGCCACGACGGTAGCGCCGGTACAGCCGGCGATGAAGGAATAATTCTCTATGCTGGAGTTGTTGTTTCTGCTTTTGCCCGTCGCCGCCGCCTACGGCTGGTATATGGGCCGCAGAAGTGCGCAACAGTCCAAACAGGACGAAGCGAGCCGTCTGTCACGTGATTACGTGGCAGGGGTGAACTTTCTTTTAAGCAACCAGCAGGATAAAGCGGTTGACCTGTTCCTCGATATGCTCAAAGAGGACACCGGCACCGTGGAAGCGCACCTGACGCTGGGCAACCTGTTCCGTTCACGCGGCGAGGTTGACCGCGCTATCCGCATTCACCAGACGCTGATGGAAAGCGCCTCTCTCACCTACGACCAGCGCCTGCTGGCGGTACAGCAGCTTGGCCGCGACTATATGGCCGCCGGGCTGTACGATCGTGCCGAAGATATGTTCAACCAACTGGTGGACGAAACCGATTTTCGCATCAGCGCGCTGCAGCAGCTGCTGCAAATCTATCAGGCCACCAGCGACTGGCAGAAGGCTATTGATACCGCCGAGCGCCTGGTGAAGCTGGGTAAAGATAAACACCGCGGCGAGATCGCCCATTTCTGGTGCGAACTGGCGCTCCAGCAGATGGGTAACGACGAGCTGGATAAAGCCATGTCGCTGCTCAAACGCGGCGCGGCGGCGGATCCGTCCAGCGCGCGCGTCTCCATCATGATGGGGCGCGCGGGGATGGCAAAAGGCGACTATGCCAAAGCCATGGACAGCCTGCTGCGGGTGATTGACCAGGATAAAGAGCTGGTCAGCGAAACGCTCGAAATGCTGCAAACCTGCTATCAGCAGCTTGGCAAAGACAAAGAGTGGGAGCACTTCCTGCAACGCTGCGTGGAAGAAAACACCGGCGCGACGGCGGAGCTGATGCTGGCGCAGGTGGTCGAGCAGAGCAAAGGCGGCGACGCGGCGCAAACGTATGTCACCCGCCAGCTCCAGCGCCACCCGACGATGCGCGTTTTCCACAAGCTGATGGACTACCACCTCAACGAGGCGGAAGAAGGGCGCGCAAAAGAGAGCCTGATGGTGCTGCGCGATATGGTTGGCGAGCAGGTGCGCAGCAAGCCGCGCTACCGCTGCCAGAAGTGCGGCTTTACCGCCTACACGCTGTACTGGCACTGTCCGTCCTGCCGCGCGTGGTCCACCATCAAACCGATTCGCGGGCTTGACGGGCAATAGTTTCTAAAAAAACGACCCACTTAGTTACAACATACTTTAATTTCCCCACCGTAGCCGCCTCCGCCATTGTGCCTGCTGGGTCACGCAGGTAGAATGCTGCCCGTTTACCTTTTCTGCACCGCGCGTGCTCACCAACAAGAAGGTCCAGTCATGTCCGTTGCTTCATCTTCTTCTCGTGTTACCACATCCTCTCCCGTTGTTGTCGCCCTCGACTATGATAATCGCGATAAGGCGCTGGCCTTCGTTGACCGTATCGACCCGCGCGACTGCCGCCTTAAGGTCGGCAAAGAGATGTTCACGCTGTTTGGCCCACAGTTGGTACGTGATTTACAGCAGCGCGGCTTTGATATCTTCCTGGACCTCAAGTTTCACGATATTCCGAACACCACCGCCCATGCGGTTGCGGCTGCCGCCGACCTCGGAGTATGGATGGTGAACGTGCACGCGTCCGGCGGCGCGCGGATGATGACCGCAGCCCGTGAAGCGCTGGCACCCTTCGGTAATGACGCGCCGCTGCTGATTGCGGTCACCGTGCTGACCAGCATGGAATCCAGCGATTTGCAGGATCTGGGTATCAGCCTGGCACCGGCGGACTACGCGGCGAAGCTGGCGGCCTTGACCAAAAACTGCGGTCTGGACGGCGTGGTCTGCTCGGCGCAGGAAGCGGTGCGCTTCAAGCAGGAGCTGGGCCAGGCGTTCAAGCTGGTCACCCCGGGGATCCGCCCTGCGGGCAGCGCGGCGGGCGATCAGCGCCGCATCATGACGCCGGAACAGGCGCTGGCGGCGGGCGTAGACTATATGGTCATCGGCCGTCCGGTCACCCAGTCTGCCGACCCGGCGCAGACCCTGCGCGACATTAACGCATCGTTAAATCTGGGGGCATGATGAGCGACAGCAACAGCCGTCTGGTTTACTCCACCGAAACCGGGCGTATTGACGAACCCAAAGCCGTTGCTGAGCGCCCGAAGGGCGACGGCATCGTGCGCATTCAGCGTCAGACCAGCGGGCGTAAAGGGAAGGGCGTATGCCTGATTACCGGTATCGACCTCGACGATGACGCGCTGGCTAAGCTGGCGGCCGAGCTAAAGAAAAAGTGCGGCTGCGGCGGTTCGCTGAAAGACGGCGTGATTGAAATTCAGGGCGATAAACGCGACCTGTTAAAAACGCTGCTGGAAGCAAAAGGCATGAAGGTGAAGCTAGCGGGCGGCTAAATCTGCGTAGCCCTGAAGTCGGGTTAGGTACTTAAATGAAAAGGGCCCCGATAATTCCCGGAGCCCTATAATCTTTCGAAATCAGCTTATTTGCCAACCTGGTGACCGATAATCCCACCTACCGCCGCGCCGCCCAGCGTGCCCAGCGTGCTGCCGTCAGTTAACACGGCACCGCCGAGAGCACCCGCACCGGCACCGATCGCGGTGTTACGGTCGCGCTTAGACCAGTTAGAACATGCGCTCAGCGACATGACCAGCGTTACTGCTACCATCGCGGCAGCCATTTTTTTGCTCATTGAAGTCATTTTGTTTCTCCTGAATATTCTATCCACGGAAGAGCACCTTCAGTATAGCCGTTGCCAGCGGTTTCTCCCGTGAAGCTTGTTGCGCAGGTTGTAAGTTTTGTTGCTAAAAGTCACGCAAGTGATAGTTACTTCCTGTTATATCGCTAACATTAATTTTACGATTTTGTGATGTCGCTGACAGGTAAAAAGTCTTAAATCCGGGGTCGGAAAACTCTCATAGCGAGGCGGGGAAGAAACCCGATGCGCTGTGGCATCGGGTGGGGCAATCAGGGGCGTTGTACGATATTGACGGTCAAACCCGCTTGTTCAAGCTGAAGCTGCTTTTCCATGGACAGGTTATCGTCGGTGATCACCCGGTTGAACTGGCTCATCGGCCCCAGCGCATACGGATGAATGGCGCCGAATTTCGAGCTGTCCGTCAGCACAATCGCTTCGCTGCCTTTCTCCAGCACCGCGTTCACTATATCGGCGCGCATCATATCACGGCCGGTAAAGCCGGTTTCCGGCTGCCAGCCGTCGATACCGATAAATGCTTTACTGAAGTGCACCTGCTGAATGTACTGGCGCGTCAGCGGCCCAACCATGCTCTCGCTCTTCTTTTGATAGATACCGCCAAGCAGGATCACCTCTCCCGGCGTCTCTTTCAGCAGATGTGCGATGTAGCTGCTGACGGTAATAATAGTAATGTCCGGCTGCGTTGCCAGCGCGCGTGCCAGCAGGGCATTGCTGCTGCCGTTTTCGATAAATACCGTTTCACCCGGCTGCACCAGCGAAGCGGCAAACTCGGCCAGCTCGCGCTTGAGGGCGAAGTTGTTCATCATGCGCGTTTCAACGTCTTCACTGTCCAACGGCACCGCGAAACCGTGGGTACGACGCAGATAGCTCTGCTTCTCCAGCAGATTGAGATCCTGGCGAATCGTCACTTCCGAAACGCCGGTCATTTTCGCCAGATCGGCGACGCTCATGCGGCCTTTATCGATAACCAGTTGTAAAATTGTTTGCTGTCGGGCATTCATAATAAATCGATCAATTTCTCTACGCGTAGGGCGGCAGTCAGGCTGAATGCCGCCGTTGGCTGGGCAAAGGGCGTCAGATTTCCCACGGGGATTTTGGCTGACCTGTTCTGCTATCGCGTTCGTCCGCGGCGTAAGCCAGCAGTTCCGCTTTTAATATTTCCAGATTATTGATGGCGGAGTGGGTATCGCCGCCGACCAGAATATCCAATACGGTATCAATACGTTGGGCTACCTGACGCGCATCGAGCTCGGACATGGTGGGATCCTGTTGATAAATTCGATTGAAATCAATGATGCTAAATTTACAGACAAAAGAGAAGTGAAAAAAAGGCTTACCTTATAACCCCTGACGCGCTTGCAGCCAGCGCTCCAGCTCAGCGGCGGGCATTGGCCGGGCAAAATAGTATCCCTGCCGCTCGTCAACGCCGTTTTGCCTTAAGAAAGCGTCATCGTCCGCATCCTCCACCCCTTCGGCAATGATGCGCAGATTCAGCGCTCGAGCCACGGCGATAATCGCCAGCGCCAGCGATTGTGAAACCGACTGAAGGTGGACATGATGCACAAAACTATGGTCCAGCTTGATGGTATCGATCGGAAAACGCGCCAGCTGCGATAGCGACGAGTAGCCGGTGCCAAAATCGTCGAGGTGAATCTGCGCCCCTAATGAACGAAACTGCTGAATGACCTCCAGCGCCTGGTCGGCGTTATCAATCAGGCAGCTTTCGGTCAGCTCAATATCGATCGGGCATTCATCGAAATGCTCAGCCTTCAACGCCTGCTTGAGATCGCTGAAAATGGATTGATCGACCAGCTGACGCGCCGACACGTTGACCGCCACGCGCAGATGAATACCGCGATCGCGCCACTGCGCCAGCTGGCGGATGGCCTCAAGCATCACCCAACGCCCCAGCGGCACAATCAGCCCCGACTCTTCGGCGTAAGAGATAAAGTCTAACGGCGGAATCAGCCCGCGCTCCGGCGAGTTCCAGCGCACCAGCGCCTCTACGCTCTGAATTTCGCCGTTTAACGCCACCTTAGGTTGATAATGGATCACTAATTGATCGGTTTGCAGCGCCTTACGCAGGTTAGTGTCCAGCCACAGGTACTCAAACACGCGCTGATTCATTTCGGGAGAAAAGACGCTGAAGCGCCCGCGGCCTTTCTCTTTGGCGGTATACATTGCGGTGTCGGCGTTGCGAATCAGGCTTTCCCGGTCTTCGCCGTGCTGCGGGGCGAGGGAAATACCGAGCGAGCAGCCGCTGTAGACCTCAATCAGGCCGATACGAAACGGGTCGCGCAGGCGGGTCAGCACCCGCGACGCCATCGCTTCTAAGGCGCTCTGGGAGGTCTCCACCGCCAGGACGATAAACTCATCGCCGCCGAGTCGTGCCAGGGTCTGCCCGTCTTCCAGGCAGCTTAAAATCGACAGCGCGACGGACTGCAACAGCTGGTCGCCAAAAAGGTGACCGTAGGCGTCATTCACCTTCTTAAAGTTATCCAGGTCGAAATAGACCAGCCCAACCTGCTCGTGGTCCTTGCGGTTATCCATGGCGCGGCCAATCAGCTCATTAATCGCGTGACGGTTTGGCAGGCCGGTGATGGTGTCGGTATTCGCCAGCAGCCGCAGCCGCTCCTGGGCTTTGCGTTCTTCGGTAATATCGGTTCCGGAGCAAATCAGGTAGATCTCATTTTTGCCGCTACCGCTGTGCACGAAGCGGTTGCGAAATAAAAACAGGCGCGAGCCTTTGCGCGTTTTGATCCAGCGTTCCACTTCATACGGCCCGCCGTTGGTGAAAAAACGGCTGACGTTCTCGCGCGCAGCCGCCGCTTCCGGGGCCGACATAAACAGCTCGAACGCCGTTTTGCCAATGACGTCCTGCTCTTTGAAGCCGGTATACTCCTCGCACAGGCGGTTGAAACGCTGAATTTTGCCTTCTCTGTCGAGAATCACGATCACCGCGTTAGCTTCCGATACCACCTGTTCGGCGAACAGCAGACCCTGTAACAGGTCGCGCGCAACGGAGGAGGTGTCAAACCACGAGGAGGCGGTGCCGGCCCATTCGGTGCCGCTGACCTTACGGCCTATCAGATGGATGGGAACATCGTAGCCGTTAAGCTGAATATTGATGGCGATACTGGAGGTGGTGACGGACATTGCCCGAATGCGGCTGGCGTTTTCGTCACTCAGCGGAACGGCAAGATCGGCATTGGCATCGGGATCCGCCCCCAGCAGCAGCGTCGGCTCTGCGCGCGACAAGCGCCAGTAAAGGCTGGTTTCGCTGGAGTTTGGGCCGAGCAGATTTTGTGCCAGAGACTTCACCATATCTTCCTCGCGTACACCTGCGTGCGGATGCCATGGTATTCAGTGTGAACGTTTTTGGGCGATTTCGCTGAGAAAAAAAGAGAGCAGGTTGGCAAAACATTAAAAAATAATAACGAGGTATGAAGATTATTTATCCGGCAGGATGTTTTAAATAAGTGATATGAATGCATTTTGTTATTAATTGTCTTTTGAAAATTGTATTGTTTGTATAAATGGTTTTATGCTCTTTAATATAATATTGTAAAATCACGTTATACTACTACGAATAACTGATATTCACTTTACTTGCAGTGAAGTTGTAGATATAAACCTGTATTGATTAATGATGAAATGCCACCGAATAACTTCTGGAACAACGAAATGAAAAAAAAGGTTATCCTTGTTTTTGGGATGATGCTCCTTGTGGGCTGTAGCGCAAAATACAATGCTGCCGAAGTCACGAAAAACACCGAACAGCTGATTAAAAATAAAAAAGTACTTATCGCTCAACCGGAAAATGGTACCTATGACGCGAAGGTATACAGCCAGTCTGGGTCCATGACCGCAATGGCTGTACGAACGGCATTTTCTCGCTATACGGATGATGCTGCGGTTATCTCGACATGTGCTACGCAAGAATGCCTGCAGAACAGTCAGCAAATGAAAGACGGCTATTATGTTATTCCGCAAATTTTACATTGGGAAGATAGGGCAACTGAATGGTCGGGTCTTCCAGATAAAATAGAAGTAAAGATTACGGTGTACAACGCGCAAAGCAATAATGTGATTGCTTCCACAATACTAAACGGGAGCAGTAAATGGCTAACCTTTGGTGGCGACCATCCACAAGATCTATTACCGCAGCCCATCAATGAATATGTAGCGAGTTTGTATTAAAGATATTCGCTCGAATGCAGAGAATAAAAAAACGGCCCCGAAGGGGCCGTTTCAGCAGATTACGCGGCCGGGCGGGCAATCACGCTGCGCGTCTCCATGCGCACTTCCGCAATGGTGACATCAATCACGTCGGTGACTTTATAGGCCACTTCGCCTTTGATTTGCACGGTGCCGCTTTCCTGGCTGCAAACCAGCTCGTCGCGTACGGCGTGCAGGAACGGGGCCGGAATAAAGGCCACCGCGCCGTTATCGACCAGACGTACGCGCATACCGCCGCGGCTTACGTCAATAATCTCGGCGGCGAAGCGCGTATCGTTACCCGCCATCGGGCTGAGGTAGCGCGCATATAGCCAGTCCGCGACGTCGCGTTCCGCCATACGGTTCAGACGGCGGCGTTCGGCCATCTGTACGGTGATGTCATCCTGCGGACGTGAAGCGCTTTCACCTTTGATCACCGCCTTCAGCAGACGATGGTTGATCATATCGCCGTACTTACGAATCGGCGAAGTCCAGGTGGCGTACGCTTCGAGGCCTAAACCAAAGTGCGGGCCAGGCTCGGTGCTGATTTCAGCGAACGACTGGAAGCGGCGAATGCGGCTGTCGAGGAAGCCTGACGGCTGTGCGTCCAGCTCGCGGCGCAGCTTGCAGAAGCCTTCCAGCGTCAGCACTTCCACCGGGTCGACGTGCACGTCGTGGGTTTTCAGCAGCGCGGCCAGCGCTTCGGTGTTGTCCGGCGCGAAACCGGTGTGGACGTTGTAAACGCCGAAACCGAGCTTGTCGCGCAGCACGCGCGCCGCGCAGATGTTAGCCGCAATCATTGACTCCTCAACGATGCGGTTGGCAATACGACGCGGCTCGGCGACGATATCCAGCACTTCGCCTTTCTCGCCCAGCACGAAGCGGTAGTCCGGACGGTCTTTGAACACCAGCGCGTGGGTTTGACGCCACTCGCTGCGCACCTGACAGACGCGTTGCAGCAGGGTAATCTGGCGCGCAATGGCTTCGCTCTGCGGCTGCCAGCTGCCGGTATTCTCCAGCCAGTTGGACACGTCGTCGTACACCAGTTTGGCTTTCGACTCGATGTTAGCGGCAAAGAACTCAATGTTGTCTTCAATGGTGCCATCGGCGGCCAGCGTCATGCGGCAGGCCAGCACCGGACGCACCACTTCTGCGCGCAGGGAGCACAGGTCGTCAGACAGCTCGCGCGGCAGCATCGGGATGTTAAAGCCCGGCAGGTAGTTGGTGAACGCACGAATTTTGGCGGCGTTGTCCAGCTTGCTGCCTTCGACGATCCAGGCGGTTGGGTCGGCGATAGCGACGGTCAGCAGCAGCTTGCCGTCGGCGGCTTCCTCCACAAACAGCGCATCATCCATATCTTCGGTGCTGGCGCTGTCGATGGTGACGAAGTCCAGCGCGGTCAGGTCGCGGCGCTCAAGCCCTTCGTCCTGCATTTCGGTGGCAACACCGTTCGGCGCTTCTTTTTCCAGGTTATGACGGGCGAGGGTTACCCACCACGGCACAAAGTGGTCGTCACCAAAGGTAATGAATTGGGTCAGTTCAGCGTAGAAGCTGCGATCGCCTTTCAGCGGATGACGGCGCATTTCAGCAACGGCCCAGTCACCCTGTTTAAAATCGTGCGTCACGCCACGTTCGGCGCGGCAAGGAATCGCGTCTTTCAGCAGCGGATGGTCAGGTACGATAGACAGGCGGTCGTCCTTGCGATGCACCTTACCCACAAAGCGGGTCAGGAACGGCTCGACCAGTTCTTCCGGCTCGGCGCTCTCTTTTTCTTTTTCAGAGTGGATCACCGCAATAATACGGTCGCCGTGCATCACTTTTTTCATCTGCGGCGGCGGAATAAAGTAGCTTTTCTGTCCGTCGACTTCGAGGAAACCGAAACCTTTTTCCGTGGCTTTGACGACCCCTTCCGCGCGTGGCGTTTGGGAATGGAGTTGCTGTTTTAGCTGCGCAAGCAGCGGGTTGTCCTGAAGCATATTGATCTATTTTCGTGGCCAAAAGAGCGGCTGACATTGTGACGCGAATCACCGGGTTGCAGCAAGCGCTGTTTCACCCTTTTACGTAACTTGTTGTGCGCTGCCCAGCGCGATGCGTAGCCTGTTTAACCAGCCGCTGAAGGCGGTCCAGGCAAGCAGCGCGATGGCATCTGGCGTGGACACCCCGTGATCGATAAGCGGACTCATCTGCGCGGCGCTAAAGCGGTCTGGCGCGCGGGTCAGCAGCTGTGCGGCCTGGGCGAGCGCCCGTTCGCAGGGGTAGTGGTGGCTCCACGCCAGAATCGCCCGTTCGCCGTTGCGTACCGCCTCCGGCAGGCCGCTGGCGCCTTGCCATAATCCGCTGTTGTAGTTGAAACAGCTGACGCTGCCGTTGATGCGCGCCGGAATCAGCGCCGACAGCGGCAGCAGCGGGTGCGTAAACGTCAGCGCATTGAGCAGTTCACCCAATCCTGCCAGCAGCGTCTCCTCATGGGCCAGCACCGGGGCCAGCGCGTGAAGCTCCGCCAGATTCTGCCAGCGGGAGAGCGCCTCGCCCTGCGGCGTATTGGCCTGATGCGCTTCAATGACCTCCAGATCGGTATGCCACCGCGTGCTATCGCTGGTGAAGCGGTCGGGGTCAGCGTCTTCCTGGACCGGCATACCGGGGATCCAGCGAACCGGGAAGCCCATGTGCGCCTGGAAGAGGGCAATAATTCGCGCCTGGAAGCCGACGAAACCGACAATCTGATTAATCAGAATAATGTCATGCAGCGTCATTCCCACGTCGTCCAGCTGCTGGCGCGCGCGGGGGGTGATGATCGACGGCGAGCTGGCGAGCTGGCGGGCATATTCGGTAATTTGCGCCAGCCGACGGTTGCTCTCGCGCGACGAGTCCGGCCCCGGCAGCGGCGCCAGCCGTGCGGCATAGTGATTGCACAGGCGCTGAACGCCGCAGACCTGGGCGACGGTTAGCGCGGTGCTCAGGCGATCGTAGTCGCTGAAGGTGCGCAGCCGATTAACGGAGACGGCGTCGGGGAACAGTTGATTAGCCAGCGTGCGGGCAGCGCTCAGCCAGCGTTGATTAGCGCTTAGCAGCGCGTCAGGCAGGGCGAGGTCCAGTAAAAAACGGTCGTCAACGTGCGCGGCTTCGGGAACCAGCGGCATCACGTCGCTGTGTTGGGTTCTCGACTGGGTTTCGTGATACCAGTGGTTTTTGCCGGAAACGCGGCGTGGCTCCATGGGTGTTCCTTGATCTGAAGGTGGCGACCGGCCGCGTCGAAGGAGATGTTGCCGGATCGTTATGGATAAATATCCTGGCGCATGCGTGACGAGGGAGAAAATATTGTTCGGCGATAATTAATAACTGACTGGAATAACAGAGGCGGGAGGGGGGCTGTAGGCCGGATAAGGCGTTTACGCCGCCATCCGGCAATGTGCGCCAATTTACCTGATGGCGCTGCGCTTATCAGGCCTACAGTCGAGGCTACAGATCCAGCTCGTTCATGGCGGCAATGCTGAAGCCGCCGTCAACGTGCAGCACTTCACCGGAAACGCCGGCGGCGAGGTTTGAGCACAGAAACGCGGCGGAGTTACCGACATCTTCAATGGCGACGGTGCGGCGAATCGGCGTTACCGCTTCGCAATGGGCGAGCATTTTTCGGAAATCCTTGATGCCGGAGGCGGCCAGCGTACGAATCGGGCCCGCTGAGATGGCATTGACGCGAACGCCTTCCGGCCCCATGGCGTTAGCCATATAGCGGACGTTCGCTTCCAGCGACGCTTTCGCCAGCCCCATGACGTTGTAGTTGGGGATCGCGCGCTCGGCGCCGAGGTAGGACAGCGTCAGCAGCGCGGAGCCGGGCTTCAGCATCTCACGGCAGGCTTTCGCCATCGCCACGAAGCTGTAGGAGCTGATGTCGTGGGCGATTTTAAAACCGTCACGGGTGACCGCGTTGACGTAGTCGCCGTCAAGCTGGTCGGCGGGCGCAAAGCCAATCGAGTGGACGAAACCGTCGAACGTTGGCCATGCTTTTACCAGCTCGCTGAACAGCGCTTCAATGCTCTCGTCTTCCGCCACGTCGCACGGCAGCACAATCTGCGAGTCCAGCGAGGCGGCGAAATCTTCAACGCGGCCTTTCAGTTTGTCGTTCTGATAGGTGAACGCCAGCTCGGCCCCTTCGCGGTGCATCGCCTGAGCAATGCCGTAGGCGATGGACAGTTTGCTGGCGACGCCGGTAATCAGGATACGTTTGCCGGAAAGAAAACCCATAGCGTAATCCTCCTTCTCTTAAGGGTGACGGCGGCGATTAGCGGTCTTTGCGCCAGGCGTCGGCGGTGAGCGCCTCGCCAAAGTGACCGGCAATCAACCGTTTGGTTAAATCGTGCAGCGGGGAGGCCAGCACGTCGGCGGTGCTGCCGCGCTCGACCACTTCCCCCTGATGCATTACCAGCACCTGATCGCTGATGTGCTTCATCATCCCCAGATGCTGGGTCACATAGATGTACGAGATGCCCTGTTTCTCCTGCAGTTCCAGCATCAGGTTCACCAGCTGCGAACGCATCGACATATCCAGCGAGGCCAGCGCTTCGTCGCAGATGATCACCTTCGGGCGCAGGATGAGCGCGCGCGCCAGCCCCAGACGCTGTTTCTGCCCCGGGGCCAGCATGTGCGGATAGTAGCTGACGTGGTCCGGCAGCAGGCCGACCAGACGCAGGGTATCGATAATCTGCTTACGTCGGGCCTCGGGTTCGAGATCGGTATTCAGGCGCAGCGGGAAATCGAGGATCTGCGAAATACGCTGACGCGGGTTCAGCGAGGTGCTCGGATCCTGGAAAATCATGCGGATGCGCTGGCTGCGGAATGAGTAGTCGCCGAATTCCAGTGGATGGTCATCAATCAGCAGCTCGCCGGTGGTTGGTTCGACCATCCCCGCCAGCATTTTCGCCAGCGTGGACTTGCCGGACCCGTTCTCGCCGATAATCGCCAGCGTTTGCTTCTCGCGCAGGGTAAAGCTCAGCGGCTTCACCGCCTGTAGGGTCTGGCGATGGAACCAGCCGGTACGGTAGCGGAAGGTTTTACTGAGGTTGCGCACTTCAAGCAGCGTTTCGACCATGTCACTCTTTCTCCATGTTCAGCGGGAAATGACAGGCGAACAGGTGGTTCTTCGCTCCCGTCAGGCGCGGGGTTTCAATACATTTTCGCTGCGCGTACGGGCAGCGCGGCCCCAGGCGGCAGCCCATCGGCAGCTGTTCCAGCAGCGGAATAGCGCCGGAAAGGGTGTTCAGGCGGCTTTTATGCGGCATGGAACGGCCAAAGTCCGGAATCGCACGAATCAGCGCCTGGGTGTACGGGTGATGCGGCGTGGTCACCAGCTCTTCGCTCGGCGCGGTCTCCACCGTCTGCCCGCAGTACATGACGTTAATTTTATCCGCCCAGTGGGTCAGCATCTGCAAATCGTGGGAAATCAGCAGGATGGTGGTGTTGTTGTTCTGGTTAAGACCGGTCAACAGGCGGAAAATCTGCGCCTGCGTCGTCGGCTCCATGGCGTTGGTCGGCTCATCGGCAATCAGCAGACGCGGCTGGTTAGCCAGCGCGATGGCGATCATCACCTTCTGGCATTCACCTTCGGTCAGCTCATAGGGGAAGCTGCGCATCGCGTCTTTGTGATCCTTAATGCCGACGCGGTGCAGCAGCTCGATCGCGCGACGTTTCCGCCAGCCGAAGCGCTGCCACCAGTGGCCTTTAAAGGTCCAGCCGGGGATATTCTGCATCAGCTGGAGGCCCACGCGTTCGGAAGGGTCCAGACAGGACTGCGGCTCCTGGAAAATCATCGACACGTTGTGGCCGACCAGCCTGCGCCGTTCGCGGTTCGACAGACGCAGCAGGTCGATATCGTCAAAGCGCATACGGTCGGCGGTGACGCGCCAGTTGTCCTTGGTGACGCCACAAATGGCTTTGGCAATCAGGCTCTTACCCGAGCCGGATTCCCCCACCAGGCCGCGGATTTCGCCCTCGGCCAGCGTCATGCTGACGCGGTCAACGGCCTTCACCCAGCCTTCGTTGGTGTTAAATTCAATGGTTAAGTTGCGAATATCAAGTAGCGGCATTATTCCACCCCCGCGTTAATGGCGCGGCGAATACCGTCGCCCAGCAGGTTGACCAGCAGCACGCTGACCATAATCGCCGCGCCCGGCAGCATTACCGTCCACGGCGCAACGTAGATAAGCTCCAGCGCATCGCCGAGCATCGCGCCCCATTCCGGCGACGGCAGCTGCGCGCCAAGGTCGAGGAAGCCCAGCGCGGCAATATCGAGGATTGCCATCGACAGCGCGCGGGTAATTTCGGTCACCAGCCCGGCGGCGATATTCGGCAGAATAGCGAACCACAGAATATTCAGCGTGGTAGCGCCGTCGAGGCGGGCGGCGATGACGTAATCACGCTCCAGCTCGTCGTGCACCATGCTGTAGATCGAGCGCACCATGCGCGGCAGCAGGGCCAGCCAGACGGCAAACATCGCGTGGCTGAGATGCGGCCCGGCGAAGGCGACAACGATAATCGCCAGCAGCAGCGACGGAATCGACAGCAGGGTGTCGAGAATATGGTTCAGCACCGCCGACCGCAGGCCGCGGGTTGACCCGGCAAAGGCGCCCAGTACCAGGCCAAAAACGGTGGCGGCAAGCGTCACGACAAACGCGCCGCCGACGGTGGGCGCCGCGCCGCTGAGCAGGCGGCTCAGGACATCGCGGCCCAGATCGTCGGTGCCGAGGAAGAAGGAAACTTCGCCGTAGCGCGACCACGACGGCGGCAGCAGCTGATAACCGAGGAACTGCTGGTCGATACCGTACGGCGCAAACCAGCCGCCGAGGATACACACCACCGCCAGCCCGATACAGCCATACAGGCCGATCATCGCGGTGGTGTCGCCGTAGAATTTACGCCACACGGTACGCAGCGCGCCCGGCGGGCGCTTCTCGAGGTAGACGCTATCGTAAGGCATACCATTCCTTATGTTTCAGCGGGTTAGCCATAGCACCCAGAATATCGGAGATCACGTTAACAATGATCACCAGCGCGCCAATCACCATCACCCCGGCGGAAATCGCCGCATAGTCCTGCTGGCGAATGGCGTTAATCATCCAGCGCCCCAGCCCCGGCCAGCTAAAGACCATTTCGGTGATCATCGCCAGCGTGAGCATGGTAGAAAACTGCAATCCCAGACGCGGGATCACCGGCGGCAGCGCGTTGTGCAGCACGTGGCGGCGCAGAATAGTCAGACGCGAAACGCCGCGGGTGGCCGCCGCTTTGACGTAGTTGGTGTCGTAGACCGCAATGGTGCTGATGCGCATCAGACGCACCACTTCGGTAGTGGGGGCCACGGCCAGCGTCAGCACCGGCAGCACCATATGGCGCACGGCGCTGATGATCATCTCATGTCGCCAGGGCGAGTCGGAAAGCCAGGCGTCAATCAGCGCGAAGCCGGTGACGTTTTTCACCTCGTACAGCAGATCGAAGCGCCCGGACACCGGCAGCCAGCCCAGCGTCAGGGAGAAGAACAGCGTCAGCAGCAGCGCCAGCCAGAAGATAGGAATTGAGAAGCCAAGCAGGGCGAAAAAGCTGATCACCTTGTCCTGCCATTTGTTGCGGGTGATGCCCGCCAGCATGCCGACGGGAATCCCCACCAGCAGCGCAAAGCCAAACGCCAGAATGCACAGCTCCATGGTGGCCGGGAACACTTCGCGCAATTGCTCGGAAATAGGCTGGCCGTTGATGCTCGACACGCCGAAATCCCAGTGCATCACGCCGTCAAACCAGAACGCCCATGCGTTCCACAGCGACGCGCCCTGGAGCGGCGCGTGCGGGGTAAAGTAGCTCAGGCTGAAGCCGACGAAGGTCAGAAGAAAGAGCGTAACCAGCAGCAGCAACAGGCGACGAAGGGTGAAAATAATCATGGTTTTTGCACCTTCTCTTCTTTTTCCCGCGACACGCCGGCGAACGAGGCATTACCAAACGGACTCAGCACCAGCCCCTTAATGTCGTAACGATAGGCCTGCAGACGCAGCGAAGAGGCCAGCGGCAGCACCGGCAGCTCGCGCGCCAGAATCTGCTGGGCTTCGTCGTAGGCGTCAATGCGTGAGGCCAGCTGCTGCGAGTCCAGCGCTTTGCGCAGCACGCTGTCAAATTCCCGGTTACACCAGTGGGCGAAGTTGGTCTGCGAGTTAATCGCCGCGCAGCTCAGCAGCGGACGGAAGAAGCTGTCCGGGTCATTACTGTCGGTGGCCCAGCCGGAGAGCGTCAGGTCATTATTCATATCCATCAGCCGTGCTTCCTGGAAGCGGCCCTCCACCGGCACGATAATCACCTTCACGCCAATCTGCGCCATGTCGGCCTGAATCAGCTCGGCGGTTTTCAGCGGGCTAGGGTTCCACGCCTGAGAGCTGGTCGGCACCCACAGGCGCAGCGTCAGCTTATCCAGCCCCAGCGCCTGTAAACGTCGACGCGCTTCCTGCGGGTTGTATTCGGTAATTTTAGCCTCGTTATCGTAGGCCCAGGAGGCGCGAGGCAAAATAGAGGCCGCGGTTTCTGCGGTGCCATAATAAATGGACTGCATCAGGCGCTGGTTATTAATCGCCAGCGACAGCGCGTGGCGCACCTCGGGGTTATTCAGCGGCGGCTTGTCGGTGTTAAAGGCCAGATAGGCGATGTTCATCCCCGGACGCAGCGTCAGGCGCAGGCGCGGGTCATCGCGCAGGATGGTGAGCTGGCTGGCGGCAGGCCAGGCCAGCACGTCGCATTCGCCGGTCAGCAGCTTAGACAGACGCCCGGTGCCGCCGGAGCCCAAATCCACCACCACCTGTGGCATCAGCGGCGTGCCGCGCCAGAAGGCGGGATGACGCTGCAAACGAATATACTGCCCGGCGCGGTACTCCGACAGCTGAAACGGCCCGGTGCCGACCGGCTGACGATCGAGCAGTTCCTGACGGTCCTGTTTGGTCAGCTGATTGGCGTACTCCGCCGACATCACCGACGCATAGTGGGTTGCCAGATGCCAGAGAAACGAGGCGTCCGGGCGGTTGAGGCGGAACTCGACGGTATGGCTATCGAGTTTGCGCACGCTGTGCACGCTGTCGGCAAACTGGAGACTATCAAAATAAGGGAACGCGCCGCCGTTGACGTTATGCCACGGGTGCTGGCGATTGAAAATGCGCTCGAAGGTAAATACCACGTCGTCGGCGTTCAGCGCGCGCGACGGTTTAAACCAGCTGGTGGTCTGAAACTGGACGTTATTCCGCAGGTGGAAGCGGTAGGTTGCGCCGTTATCCAGCACCTCCCAGCTCTCCGCTAGCTCCGGCACCAGACGATAGGTGTACGGGTCGACGTCCAGCAGACGGTCGTAAAGCTGGGCGGCCAGGGTGTCGACAATCAGCCCGCTGCCTGCTTTTTGCGGGTTGAAGGTGTTGACCTGCCCGCTGACGCAGTAGACAAAGCCGCTGTCGCGAATGTCGGCATGGGGAGGGGCAAGCGGCTGCGGCGCGGCAATCGCATGGCCGCAGATTAACCCCAACGCAGCCAGGAACGGAGACAAATTCAGGCGCATAGTTTCATTGTTTTTTCGATTGATCTGCAAAGTGTATCGCACTTACGGCTACCAGGTACAAATGTCTGCGCGCAACTGCTTTAAAAGTCATCAGATCAGTGGGGTTAACTCGTATAACACCAGCGCATTGCTCTCCAGCGCCTCAACCACCTGCCAGCTTTCCGCTACCGTTTCTTCGCGCACGCTCAGCGCCGGTCGGGTTTTATGCGCCAGCCACGTCCAGCTCTCCTCATCCGGGCCGCTGCTGCTCTCAATGGCTTCCAGACGCGGGAAAAGCGCGCCGTTGTGCTGGTCGAACAGGTGCCGCTTAATTTTCCAGCGGCCGCTCAACCCCTGAAGCTGTACCGGATACTGCTGGCGAAAGCGCTGAATAAATGCCTCTTCGCTCGATAGCCACGGGTTAAACACCACCGGGTTGCGCAGCAGCAGCTGATAGCGGCCGCGCTGGTGCAGCAACATCACGTTTTTGTCGTTCACCAGTATGTCGCCCTGCAAACGTTGCCACAGCCACAGCACCCAATAGATGGGACGCGTCAGCCCGTGATGGTAATACAGCGCCAGGCTGGAGGTGTCTATAGTCCCGTTGCTGCGCGCCTCACCCTGCTGGCTGGCGTTGAGCCAGAAGCCCGTGAGCTGTACCTGCTCGGCCAGACCGAGCCGGTTGTTCATCAGCAGCGCGCCGCGGAAGAACTCGCCGTTGGTGCGGCGCGTGGAGCCGGTCAGGGTGTTCCACGACAGCAGCCAGAGCGGTAGCGCAAGCTGATGCTGACGCAGGGCGCGCTGAATCTGCCGAACCTTATGCACCGGGTAGTTCTCGGTGGCGGCCAGCCGGGTGCGATCGAACGGCTGCTGCTGGATACGCTCGTTCGCGTTGGCGAAACAGGCGAGGAAGTCGGCTTCTTTCAGCAGCGGGGAGGCGAGGATGGCGTCGTCGACGGTATCCTCTTCGGTGATGCTAAAGCGGTGACAAATGCCGAGCTGCGAGTCCGGTGACCATTGGCGGATCGCCGCTTTTTGCTGCGCCCAGACCTCGGCGCTGGCCTGCGGCGACCAGTGCCAGACGAACTGCCAGCTCGCCAGCGTTGACGGCGGAAAGTGCTGGGCGGCCAGGCGTAAAAACTGGCGCAGCAGGTCGGGGCGCGTCGTCAGGCTGGTGTGCAGCAGCACCTGCCAGCCCCGCTGCGCCAGGAAGGTGAAAACCTGCTGTAAATGGTACCAGCAGGCGTAGCCAACCATCTGCGGATCGTCCCAGCCTTCACTGAACAGCCGGCTGCTGAGGAAAGGTTCATGAATATCAATGGCGTGAATCGGGATCTGCGCATCCAGCGCCATCAGCGACTGGCGGACATCATCACGCAGCAGGTCGTCCAGTTCGCGCAGCGTAATCATCACCTGAGCGTGGCGCAGCGGCGCGCGGCGGATCGCAACCGTGTCGAGGGCAATCTGCCGCGCCTGAAGCGGTGGCTGGAGCGGCGGCGGGCTGTCCCAGTCCTGCTTACCGACGTGGTTGAGCAGGGCATAGAGCGTCTCGGCGGCCACCGGCAGCGTGCGGTCAGGCGGATTTTCGCGGGTGCGGCTACGGGCGACGGTGGTTGACTGTTGACGATACTGGCGCGGCGTCATGCCGTGGCGGCGTTTAAACAGATCGCTCATCACTCGCGCGCTGGCAAACCCCTGCTGCTGGGCGATACGCTGCACCGGCAGGGGGGTGGACAGCAGCTGTTCGGCGGCGTTTTCCAGCCGCAGCGCGGTGATGTACTGCATAAAGCTGACGCCCACTTCTTTATGGAACAGCCGTGAAAGCCAGGCTTCCGATACGCGTTCGGCGCGGGCGATTTCGGCCAGCGACAGGCGCTGGCTGTACTGCGACTCAATGCGCGCCACCACCTGGCGAATGCGATGGCTCCACGCGGATTCATTATTGCGCGGCGCGCCCGCTTTACGCGGCTGCTGAAAGTGGGTCGCCAGCAGCAGGGCAATTTCGCTCAGCCAGCGGTTGGCCTCCAGCCGGGAGTGGTTTTCATGGTTGAGCAAATGGGTGACCAGCAGCTGACGCATCAGCCCGCGCAGCCGTCCTTCGGGCTCCAGCGCAGGGTGCGGCACCTGATAGTCAACGGCAAAAAAGTGCGCGTCGAGGCGCGTCAGCCAGCTGCTGGCCATCACCAGCGTCATCACCGTATTGGCCTGCTCGCCGTGCAGCCGCCAGCGCTGGTTGGGGTTGACGATCGCCAGCGCGCCGGTTTGCAGCCCCCGGGTGTCGTCGGCTGCTTCCAGAGTGACCTCGCCCTGAAGTAGCCAAATCAGCGTCAGCGCCTGCTGTTCATCGTGCACCTGATGGCGAACGTCCTGCACCACAACGGAAAAGTCACTGATTTGCTGGGCTGCCATGGTGCTCTCCTGCGAAGACAAAAAATAACCGCTGCTTTTTTGTCATAACCAAACCGTATGAAAAATAGTCATTTCATTTTTCGTCAATATAGAACAAAAAAGCGCATTTTATCGCCGCTTGCACGTCATAAACTCGACGTTATCACTGTGGAGCCATAAAGGGATAACAAAAATGACACATCCTATCGTTGAAGCATTGCAGAGCCGTGAAGCGGAATTTATCGCGCTACGCCACCGTTTCCATCAGCAGCCGGAGATTGGTTTTCAGGAGCACAAAACCAGCGCCGAAGTGGCGAAGCTGCTAAGCAGTTGGGGCTATGAGGTGGATTACGGCCTGGCGGGGACCGGGGTCGTGGGCACCCTCAAGGTGGGCAACGGCGGCAAAACGCTGGGGCTGCGCGCCGATATGGACGCGCTGCCGATGCAGGAGCGCAGCGGCAAGGCGTGGGCCAGCGAAACCGACGGCTGTTTTCACGGCTGCGGCCACGACGGGCACACCACCACGCTGCTGTATGCGGCGGAATATCTGGCGCGTACCCGACAGTTTGACGGCACGCTGCACCTGATTTTCCAGCCGGCGGAAGAGCTGCTGTACGGCGGCCGCGTGATGCTGGAGGACGGCCTGTTCACCAGGTTCCCCTGTGACCGTATTTTTGGCCTGCACAATATGCCGGGGCAGAAACTGGGCAAAATTGGCCTGCGCGACGGCGCGATGATGGCCTCCTCGGACACGCTGCACATCGACGTTCAGGGCGTGGGCGGCCACGGCGCGGTGCCGGAGCATACCGTCGATGCCACCGTGGTGGCCTGCCATATTACGCTGGCGCTGCAAACTATTGTTTCGCGCAATATCAGCCCGTTCGACCCGGTGGTGGTGACCGTGGGCAGCATTCAGGCGGGGCATGCGTCAAACATCATTAATGACAAAGTACAAATGAAGCTGACGGTGCGCACCCTCAACGAGCAGGTGCGTAAAACCGTGCTGCAGCGTATTCACGATATCGCCGTGGCGCAGGCTGAAAGCTTTAACGCCACCGCCACCCTGACGCACGTCAACGGCAGCCCGGTGCTGAGAAACGATCCGCAGGCTAACCAGATGGTGCGCGATGTCGCAACCTCGCTCTTCGGCGCGGAGTCCATTGGTACGGTCAATCCGTTTATGGGCAGCGAAGACTTCGCCTTTATGCTGGAGCAGAACCCTAACGGCGCGTACTTCACCATCGGTGCGGGCGACGAGCCGGACCGCTGCATGGTCCACAACCCGGGCTATGACTTTAACGACAAGATCCTGCTGACCGGGGCGGCGCTGTGGTGCGGCCTGACGGAACATTACCTGCGTGGATAAGTGACGCGCGCAACATGAGGGCGAGCCATGAGTACCGTGACGTTGAATGAAGCGCAGTATGTCGGCACCGACCGGCTGCTGGCGGGGATTGTGTTAAGCGTATTGACCTTCTGGCTGTTTGCCCAGTCGGTGATTAACGTCGTCCCGGTCGTAAAAAACAGTATCGATATTTCGCTGGAGACGCTGACCCTCGCGGTCAGCCTGAGTGCGCTGTTCAGCGGCTGCTTCGTGGTGGCCAGCGGCGGGCTGGCGGATAAGTTTGGCCGGGTAAGGCTGACGCTGATCGGTCTGGCGTTAAGCATGGTGGGCAGCGCGTTGTTGGTGGTGTCGCAGGGGCCGCTGCTGTTTCTCACCGGGCGCATTATTCAGGGGCTCTCTGCGGCCTGCATCATGCCCGCCACGCTGGCGCTGATCAAAACCTGGTATGAAGGGCGCGCGCGGCAGCGGGCGGTCAGCTTCTGGGTTATCGGCTCGTGGGGCGGTAGCGGCCTGTGCTCGTTTGTCGGCGGGGCAATCGCTACCGGTCTGGGCTGGCGCTGGATCTTTGTCTTCTCGATGGTGGCGGCATTCGCGGCATTCTGGCTGATCCGCGGCACGCCGGAGAGCCGCAGCGCCACCGCGTCACAGCATAAAATGGACCTCAGCGGGCTGCTGAGCCTGGTGGCGGCGCTGGTGCTGTTCAATCTGTTTATCTCGAAAGGGCACCACTGGGGATGGACCAGCGGCCTGTCGCTGACCATGCTGGCGGGCGCGATCGCCGCGATGGCCTTTTTTGTGCGCAGCGGGTTGCGCAAAAAAGAGGCGGCGCTGATCGATTTCGCGCTGTTTAACAATCGTGCTTATAGCGCGGCGGTGCTATCGAACCTGATGCTCAACGGCGCGATTGGCACGATGATGATCACCAGCATCTGGCTCCAGCAGGGGCGGCATCTTAGCCCGTTCCAGACCGGCATGATGACGCTGGGCTATCTGGTGACCGTGCTGCTGATGATTCGGGTCGGCGAGAAACTGCTCCAGCGTTACGGCGCAAGGCTCCCCATGATGGGCGGCCCGGCGATCGCGATGGTGGGGATTTTCCTGATCTCCTGCACCTTCCTCGACACCTGGACCTACATCGTGACGGTCTTTTTCAGTAACGTCTTGTTTGGCCTGGGGCTGGGCTGCTACGCCACGCCGTCTACCGACACCGCGGTGAGCAGCGCGCCGGAAAATAAGGTGGGCGTCGCTTCCGGGATTTACAAAATGGGCAGTTCGCTGGGCGGCGCGTTTGGCCTGGCGATGACCGCCTCGCTGTACGCGCTGTTTCTACCGCACGGCATGGCGAAAGCGGCGCAGTACGCGCTGTGGTTCAACTGTTTGCTGTGCCTGGGGGCGATTATTGTGAGTGCGCTGATGCTGCCGCGTCGTCGTTGACGTCGGCAGATGGGGTTTCATACTGCGGATTTAATATTAATTAAGGCTCCGAATGGAGCCTTAATTATCATCAGGAAGCCACTTTACTATCCGTAGTTTACGAGCCTGGCCTTCCTGGCAGGGCCGACGATATCCAAATCTTTTTCACGACGGCCAAGCGTAGCAAGTTTACTTCCGTCCACCGTCATCCAGAAGTCCAGCGATTTTTGGGCGGCAGTCATTGCTTTGTCTTTATTTATTTTTTTATGATGCTTAATCATATTGCCTCCGCTCTGGCAGATGGTGACTTTCTACCATTTTACACTAGGGGTGTTCACATAACAAACAACGTAGAGCGTAGCTATTATTCATCATTACTGTCGCTCTCCATCTCCCGGATCTTTCGAAGTATCTGCAGTTTGACATCAATAACGGTAGAGGACATGCGATTAAATCGGGTGAAATCCTCTGCAAATCCATATGACCTATAGCGTGGTTTTGCCACATCTGAAGGATCCTGAATCCCAATATCTTCTATTTCGTTGATATCGCAAAATGTCGTGGCGTACACGAGAGCGATAGTCAGTACGTTACCTGTCAGCACCGTCGTCTGGTCGTTAATGAAGTTTTCTAGCATGCAAATAGCAAATTCATCTCGGCGTTGGTCAAATTTACAGATAATGACGGCATGCAAACCATCGGCTACCGTGTGGTCCGTCACTTTTAAAGCGATGTCTAAAATACCCTCACTGACATTCCCGGCATATTGCGTCATGGCCCAGGGCCAGTTCAGCACACTTGTTTCAATCCCATTTTGCAGCGTTCTTTTTTCCGCATCGCTTAGCACGTCAACAGAAATTCCGAACCATCCAAAAGCGTGTAAAACTTGCCGTGTGACCTCGAGACTCTGCTCATGTGTTTCCTGAATTGATAATTCGCTCACTCCATTAGCCTTTCCTGGCGATTTGCGTGAGTGAAAGGGTAAAGCAGAGACCGTGAAAAGTTAACGTATACCGGGAGTCTGAAATCAGACGAAGGGGGAGGTTGTTCGGTGCTTTCTGTGTGAAAGCACCTGATGGAGGAGGGCATTTACAGCGCGTGCTTTTTCAACAATGCCCGCAGCTGATGGTACGTTAACCCCAGCAGCTCGGCGGCGTTTTTCTGGTTAAACCGGGCCTGTTGCAGACTCTGCTGTAACAGGCCTTTTTCTTGCTCCAGCTGGAACTGGCGCAGATTCAGCGGCAGCGTCGGGCCGGCTATTTCCGCTGTGGGTTCCTCGTTGACGGTGGTCTGGCGGTGGAAGGGGTCGATGATAATGTCGTCCAGCGGCTCATCGATGGAACCGTGGCGATAAACCGAACGCTCGACCACGTTTTTCAGCTCGCGAATATTACCCGGCCAGCGGTAGTGCAGCAGCGTCTCGCGGGCGCGGTCGGTAAAACCGGGAAACAGCGGCAGCTTTAGCTCACGGCACATCTGAATGGCGAAATGTTCAGCCATCAGCATGATGTCGCTCTGGCGCTCGCGCAGCGGTGGCAGCAGCACTACATCAAAGGCCAGCCGGTCGAGCAGGTCGGCGCGGAAAGCGCCTTCTTCCACTAATTGAGGCAGATCGGCATTGGTGGCGCACACCAGGCGGACGTTAACCTGCAGCGGCTGGCTGCCGCCGACGCGCTCCAGCTCGCCGTATTCAATCACCCGCAGCAGCTTTTCCTGCACCAGCATCGGCGCGGTGGCCAGCTCATCAAGAAACAGCGTGCCGCCGTCTGCACGTTCAAAGCGACCCGGATGACGCTTTTGCGCGCCGGTAAAGGCCCCGGCTTCGTGGCCGAACAGTTCAGAGTCGAGCAGATTTTCGTTCAATGCCGCGCAGTTCAGCGAGATAAACGGCCCCTGCCAGCAGGAGGAGAGGTAGTGCAGACGGTTGGCGATAAGCTCCTTACCGGTCCCGCGTTCGCCGATAATCAGCACCGGTTTATTCAGCGGCGCCAGCCGGGAAACCTGCTCCAGCACCTCGATAAAGCGGTTGGCTTCGCCGAGGAGGGTGTCTTTGTAATCTGCCATGATGAAATTCGCCACTTGTTGGTGTAATTCGCCATTTCACTGTAGGCGTTTATGGCACAAAATTCAATCACATCGTTTATAATCAATAAGATAAAAAGTTGGCACGGAAGTTGTAATAACCATTACGCAGGGCTAAGCCCGAAACACAGAACCAAGAGGATTGAACAATGGGTATTTTTTCTCGTTTTGCCGACATCGTGAACGCCAACATCAACTCACTGCTGGAAAAAGCGGAGGACCCGCAGAAGCTGGTGCGTTTGATGATTCAGGAAATGGAAGACACGCTGGTGGAAGTGCGCTCCACTTCCGCCCGTGCGCTGGCGGAAAAGAAAGATCTGACTCGCCGCGTCGAACGCGCGCTGGCGCAGCAGGAAGAGTGGCAGGAGAAAGCCGAGCTGGCACTGCGTAAAGATAAAGACGATCTGGCACGCGCGGCGCTGATTGAAAAACAGAAGCTGACCGATGTTATCGATACGCTGGAACATGAAGTCACGCTGGTGGATGAAACCCTGGCGCGCATGAAGAAAGAGATTGGCGAGCTGGAGAACAAACTCAGCGAAACCCGCGCCCGTCAGCAGTCGCTGGCGCTGCGCCATCAGGCGGCCAGCTCGTCCCGCGATGTGCGCCGTCAGCTGGACAGCGGTAAACTGGATGAAGCGATGGCTCGCTTTGAATCCTTTGAACGCCGCATCGACCATATGGAAGCCGAAGCGGAAAGCCATCGTTTTGGCAAACAGCCGTCGCTGGAGCAGCAGTTTGCTGAACTGAAAGCCGATGATGAAATCAGCGAGCAGCTGGCCGCGCTGAAAGCCAAAATGAAGCAAGATAATCAATAACGACTCCGGCGGCACCGACCGTGCCGCTGCTCATAACATATAAGGAGTATCTATGAGCGCGCTTTTCCTCGGCATCCCGCTGACCCTGTTTGTGCTGTTCGTTCTGCCGATTTGGCTCTGGCTGCACTACAGCAATCGCTCTCGTTCGGGCGAACTGTCGCAGGGGGAGCAGCAGCGTTTGCTGCATTTGACCGACGACGCTAAACGGATGCGCGAGCGTATTCAGGCGCTGGAAGCCATTCTGGATGCCGAACATCCAAACTGGAGGGACAAATAATGGCGCTGGATTTTAACAAAAAGCTGTGGCGTATTCCCCAGCGAGGCATGGTGAAAGGGGTCTGCGCCGGTATCGCCGAGTACCTCGACGTGCCGGTGAAGCTGATTCGTATTATTACCGTGCTGGCGATGCTGTTTGGTCTGTTTTTCTTTGTGGTCGTCGCCTACGTGATTTTAACCTTTGCCCTCGACCCGATGCCGGAGGGGGCAATGAACAACCCGCATCAGCCCTCCAGCCGCGACCTGCTGGATGCGGTAGATGCTGAACTGGCCGCCGGTGAACAGCGGCTGCGTGAGATGGAACGCTACGTGACGTCCGACACCTTTACCTTGCGTAGCCGGTTCCGTCAGCTCTGAAATTGAGGTTAATGATGAACAATAAATGGCAGCGGGCAGGCCAGAAGGTGAAGCCCGGTTTGAAAATCGTCGGCAATCTTGCCCTGCTGACCGCATTACGCTACGGCCCGGCAGGGGTTGCCGGGTGGGCGGTGAAGTCCGTTGCCCGTCGTCCGCTGAAGATGATTCTGGCGGTGGCGCTGGAACCGCTGCTGTCGCGCCTCGCCAAACGCTATTTCCCCATGGCAAAATAGCGCTATCGGCGTTGACAGGAGTGTCTGATAAGCAATGAAGCGACTCAAAAATGAATTCAATGCGCTGGTCAACCGTGGGGTTGACCGGCATCTTCGTCTTGCCGTAACCGGACTGAGCCGCAGCGGCAAGACCGCCTTTATTACCGGCCTGGTGAATCAGCTGCTGAATGTCCACACCGGCGCGCGCCTGCCGCTGTTAAGCGCGGTGCGTGAAGAACGTCTGCTGGGGGTTAAACGTATTCCCCAGCGCGATCTCGGTATTCCCCGTTTTACCTACGATGAAGGGCTGGCCCAGCTGTACGGCCAGCCGCCGTCGTGGCCGACGCCGACCCGCGGGGTGAGTGAAATTCGCCTGGCGCTGCGCTACAAATCGAACGATTCGCTGCTGCGTCATTTCAAAGAGACGTCCACGCTGTATCTGGAGATCGTCGACTATCCCGGCGAGTGGCTGCTCGATCTGCCGATGCTGAATCAGGACTCTCTGACCTGGTCGCGGCAGATGACCGGGCTGCTGAACGGCCAGCGCGGCGAGTGGTCGGCCAAATGGCGCGAGCTATGCGCCGGGCTGGATCCGCTGGCCCCGGCCGATGAAAACCGGCTGGCGGAAATCGCCCAGGCCTGGACCGACTATCTGCACCGCTGCAAGCAGGAAGGGCTGCACTTTATTCAGCCGGGGCGCTTTGTGCTGCCCGGCGATATGGCCGGCGCGCCGGCGCTGCAATTTTTCCCGTGGCCGGACGTTGACGGCGCGGGGGAGGCGAAGCTGGCGCAGGCCGATAAACACAGCAACGCCGGGATGCTGCGCGAACGCTTTAACTACTACTGTGAAAAGGTGGTGAAGGGTTTTTATAAAGAACACTTCCTGCGCTTCGACCGCCAGATTGTGCTGGTCGACTGCCTGCAGCCGCTCAACAGCGGGCCGCAGGCGTTTAACGATATGCGCCTCGCGCTGACGCAGCTGATGCACAGCTTCCACTACGGCCAGCGCACGCTGTTCCGCCGCCTGTTTTCACCGGTGATTGATAAGCTGCTGTTTGCTGCCACCAAGGCGGATCACGTCACCGTCGATCAGCACGGCAATATGGTGTCGCTGCTGCAACAGCTGATCCAGGACGCGTGGCAGAACGCCGCCTTTGAAGGCATCACCATGGACTGCCTGGGGCTGGCCTCGGTACAGGCGACGCAAAGCGGGTTGATTGAGGTGAACGGCGAGAAGATCCCCGCGCTGCGTGGACACCGGCTGAGCGACGGTCAGCCGCTGACCGTCTATCCAGGCGAAGTGCCAGCGCGTCTGCCGGGGCAGGCGTTCTGGGATAAACAGGGCTTCCAGTTTGAGGCGTTTCGCCCGCAGACGATGGACGTTGACCAGCCGCTGCCGCATATCCGTCTGGATGCCGCGCTGGAGTTTTTGATTGGAGATAAGCTGCGATGACCGACTCATTTAAACCACGAATTGATTTTGACGGGCCGCTCGACGAAGTGAAGCCGGAACAGTTTAAAACCGCGCAGGCGTTTGACGGCGACGCGGCGGAAAAATTTGCTCCTGTGGCCCTCGACGAAGACGGCGAGCAGGAAGGCCAGGCCGAAGCGACGGTGGAAGCGGCGCTGCGTCCAAAACGTAGCCTGTGGCGCAAAATGGTGACCGCTGGGTTGACGCTGTTTGGCGCCAGCGTGGTGGCACAGGGCGTGCAATGGACGGTCAACGCCTGGCAGACTCAGGACTGGGCCGCGCTGGGCGGCTGCGTTGCCGGCGCGCTGATCGTCGGCGCGGGTGTCGGTTCGGTTGCCACCGAGTGGCGCAGGCTGTGGCGGTTACGCCAGCGCGCGCAGGAGCGTGATGAGGCGCGCACGCTGATGCACAGCCACGGGGTCGGCAAGGCGCGCGCGTTTTGCGAAGGGTTGGCGCGTCAGGCCGGGCTGGATCAGTCGCATCCGGCGCTTCAGCGCTGGTACGCCGCTATTCATGAAACCCAAAGCGATCGCGAGGTGGTGAGCCTCTACGCGCATCTGGTGCAGCCGGTGCTCGACGCCCAGGCGCGCCGCGAAATCAGCCGCTCGGCGGCGGAATCGACGCTGATGATTGCCGTCAGCCCGCTGGCGCTGGTAGACATGGGCTTTATCGCCTGGCGTAACCTGCGCCTGATTAACCGCATTGCCAATCTGTACGGTATTGAGCTGGGGTACTACAGTCGCCTGCGGCTGTTCCGCCTGGTGCTGATCAATATTGCCTTTGCCGGCGCCAGCGAGCTGGTGCGGGAGATCGGCATGGACTGGATGTCGCAGGATCTGGCGGCGCGGCTCTCTACCCGTGCGGCGCAGGGCATCGGCGCCGGGCTGCTGACCGCGCGTTTAGGCATCAAGGCGATGGAGCTTTGCCGTCCGCTGCCGTGGATTGATAACGACAAACCGCGGCTGGGCGATTTCCGTCGTGAGCTGATAGGGCAGCTGAAAGCCACGGTACAGAAGGGCAAAACCAACGCCGCGCAGGACCAATAAGCGAGGATGAATAACCTTATGCCAAAATGGCATAAGGTATATCTATACTTAACTTTACTGAAAGTGACAAGCAGCGCTACCTTAGCGGATACCGTCAACTGCATGATCACAATCAGGAAGTCCGATGACCAGAAAACTGCTGCCGTTATTTGTGCTGACCGCGCTGTCAGCCTCCGCTTATGCCGCCACCCCTCCGAACACGCTGGTAGTGGCTCAGGGGCTGGACGATATTGTCAGCCTCGACCCGGCGGAGGCCAACGAGCTCTCCAGCATCCAGACGGTGCCGAGCCTTTATCAGCGTCTGGTGCAGCCAGACCGCAACGATCCGGCAAAAATTACGCCGATTCTGGCGGAAAGCTGGCAGGCCGATGCGGCAGCGAAAACGCTGACCATCACGCTGAAAAGCGACGCGAAGTTTGCTTCCGGCAACCCGCTGCGCCCGGAAGATGTCATCTTCTCCTATACCCGTGCCGTGACGCTCAACAAATCCCCGGCGTTTATCCTTAACGTGCTCGGCTGGCAGCCCGACAATATCGCCAGCCAGCTGAAAAAAATAGACGACCACACGCTGCAGCTGAGCTGGACCGCCGACGTTAGCCCGGCGGTGGCGCTGAACATTCTGTCGACCCCGATTGCCTCGATTGTTGATGAGAAGCTTGTCGCCGCCAACGTCAAAGGCAGCGACTTCGGCAACGAGTGGCTGAAAATGCACTCGGCGGGCAGCGGCGCCTTCAAAATGCGCGTGTATCAGCCGCATCAGGCCATCGTGCTGGAAGCCAACGAAACCTCGCCGACCGGCGCGCCGAAGCTGAAAAACGTGATCATCAAAAACGTGCCCGATCCGGCCTCCCGTCGTCTGCTGATTCAGCAGGGCGACGCCGACGTGGCGCGCGATCTGGGGGCTGACCAGATTGACGCTCTGCAGGGCAAACCGGGCCTGCAGGTGCTGAGTATTCCTTCCGCCGAGCAAAACTACCTGGTGTTCAACACCGGCAACAGCACCAACCCGCTGCTGGCCAACCCAGCATTCTGGGAAGCGGCCCGCTGGCTGGTGGACTATAACGGCATCACTAAAGATCTGCTGAAAGGCCAGTACTTCGTGCATCAGAGCTTCCTGCCGGTCGGTTTCCCGGGCGCGCTGGATAACACTCCGTTCAAATTTGACCCGGCGAAAGCCAAAGAGATTCTGGCCAAAGCCGGGATTAAAGATGCCCATTTCACCCTTGATGTCGAAAACAAACCGCCGTTTATCACCATCGCGCAGTCCATGCAGGCGAGCTTTGCCCAGGGCGGGGTGAAGGTCGATCTGCTTCCTGCGGCGGGGAGCCAGGTTTACGCGCGCGTGCGTGCCAAACAGCATCAGGCGGCTATTCGCCTGTGGATCCCGGATTACTTCGATGCGCACTCGAACGCCAGCGCTTTCGCCTATAACGATGGCAAATCCAGTACCGTCGCTGGCCTGAACAGCTGGAAAATCCCGGAGCTGAACAAAGCGACGCTGGCGGCGGTGGCCGAGCCGGATGCGGCGAAACGCCTCGACCTGTACAAAAAAATGCAGGAAGAACTGCAACGTAACTCGCCGTACGTGTTTATCGACCAGGGTAAAACCCAGATTGTTATCCGCGACAACGTCAAGGGCTACCAGCAGGGGCTGAACGCCGATATGGTCTGGTACGACCGCGTCACGAAATAACCGCCATTGTTTTCAGCGGCCCGACGGCATGAACCGTTGGGCCGCTGCCGTTTGTTTTCTCGTTGATATACGGAATGCTCATGCCCGCCGCTTTATCGAATCCAACCGCGCAGCGAACCCGGCGTTTACTCTCCGCGCTATTGCAGGGCCTGCTAACGCTGGCGCTTACCCTGCTGGGGCTGCTGCTGGTCACCTTCGCGCTCTCCGCGCTGTCGCCCGTCGACCGGGTGCTGCAAATTGTCGGCGACCACGCCAGCCAGTCGACCTACGATCAGGTGCGTCACCAGCTCGGTCTTGACCGCTCGCTGCCGGTGCAGTTCTGGCACTACCTCGTGAATCTGACCCACGGCGATCTCGGCACCGCCAGCGCCACCGGGCAGCCGGTGCTGCACGACCTGCTGGCCGCTTTTCCGGCGACGCTGGAGCTGGCGACGCTGGCGCTGATTATCGGCGCGGTCTTTGGCGTGATTGCCGGCGTGCTGTGCGCCCGCTACGCCGGTTCGCCGTGGGATTTCGCCGTGCGCACGCTGACGCTGCTGGGCAACTCGGTGCCGATTTTCTGGCTCGGGCTGCTGATGCTGGCGCTGTTTTACGCGAAGCTACAGTGGAGCCCCGGCCCCGGTCGGCTGGACGATATTTATCAGTTCACCATTGAGCCGAAAACCGACTTCGCGCTGATGGATACCTGGCTTTCCGGCGACCGGGAGGCGTTTCGCAACGCCTTCAGCCATCTGGTGCTGCCGGTGCTGCTGCTGGCCTACTATTCGCTGGCCAGCATTACGCGGCTGACGCGATCGGCCTGCCTGAGCGAAATGAACAAAGAGTACATTCTGCTGGCGCGCGCGAAGGGTGCCGGGGAGATGAGCATTCTGCTGCGCCACGTGCTGCCGAACATTCGCGGCACGCTGCTGACGGTGATTGCGCTGGCCTATACCTCAATGCTGGAAGGCGCGGTGCTGACCGAGACGGTATTTTCCTGGCCGGGCATTGGTCGCTATCTGACGACGGCGCTGTTTGCCGGTGATACGGCGGCGATTATGGGGGGAACGCTGCTGATTGGCGTGTGTTTCGTATTGATTAATAACCTCACCGACGTCCTGGTGCGGCTGACCGACCCGAGGGTTCGCTGATGCCAGTTTCGCTATTTTTACGCCGTCTGCTGCGTTCTCCCGCCGCCTGTTGCGGGCTGACGGTGATTACCTTACTGGTTCTGACCGCGCTGTTCGCGCCATGGCTCGCGCCAATGGACCCCAACTGGCAGGATGCCGCGATGCGCCTGCAAATGCCCTCAGCCCAGCACTGGCTGGGCACCGACAGCTATGGTCGTGACCTGCTTTCCCGGCTGATCTATGGCACCCGCCCGGCGCTGGGGCTGGTGGCGCTGGTCACGGTGATTACGCTGCCGGTGGGGCTGCTAATAGGCATTCTGTCCGGCTATTACGGCGGCTGGCTGGAGCGCATCCTGATGCGCTTTACCGACGTGGTGATGTCGATGCCGCGGCTGATTCTGGCCTTCGCCTTTGTAGCGATGCTTGGCCCCGGGCTGGTCAATGGCGCGCTGGCGCTGGCGCTGACCACCTGGCCCGCCTATGCGCGTCAGGCGCGCAGCGAGATTCAGCGCCTGCGGCACAGCGATTATCTCGCTGCCGCGGAAATGATGGGCATTCGTGGCCTACGGCTACTGGTGGGGCACATTCTGCCGCTGTGCCTGCCGTCGGCGATCGTCCGTCTGGCGCTGGATCTGGCGGGGATCATCCTGGCCGCTGCGGGCTTAGGTTTCCTCGGCCTGGGTGCCCGTCCGCCGATGGCGGAGTGGGGCGCGATGATTGCCGACGGGATGCAGGTGATTTTTGACCAGTGGTGGATAGCCGCCGCGCCCGGGGCCGCGATCCTGATCGCCAGCCTGGCGTTTAACCTGCTGGGTGATGGTTTACGTGACGTACTGGAGCCGCAACATGACTGAGCCACGACTCTCCGTAGAGGGGCTGAATATTGATTATCCCGGGGCGCGGGTGGTCAACAATATGCGTTTTACGCTAGGCAACGAGCGGCTGGCGCTGGTGGGGGAATCCGGCTCCGGTAAATCGATGACCGCCCGCGCGTTAATGGGGCTGGTGCGTAAACCCGGCGTGGTCAGCGCGAAACGGCTGAACGTACTGGGCCACGACGTGCTGTCGCTGGATGCCAGGGGCTGGCGCGGGCTGCGCGGCAACGATATCGCGATGGTGTTGCAGGACCCGCGCTACGCGCTTAACCCGGTGAAAACGGTTTATGCACAGCTGGAGGAGGCGTTAACGCTGCATCAGCGCCTGAGCCGCCGTGAGCGGCAGGAGAAAATTGAAGCTGCGGTACTGGCGATGGGCCTGGACCCGCGAGTGCTGCACCGCTATCCGGGCGAGCTGTCCGGCGGGATGGGACAGCGGGTGATGATCGCCATTGCGCTGATCAACGACCCGCAGGTGCTGATTGCTGACGAACCGACCTCGGCGCTGGATGCGCGGTTGCGTAACCAGATCCTTGAACTGTTGGTGGCGCAGTGCGAGCAGCGGCATATGGCGATGCTGCTGATTAGCCACGACCTGCCGCTGGTGGCGCAGCACTGCGACCGCGTACTGGTGATGTATCAGGGCAACGGCGTTGACGAGATGGCGGCCCGCGACCTGCCGCAGGCGACGCACCCCTACACGCGCACGCTGTGGACCTGTCGCCCGAACGCGCAGACCTACGGGCAGATGCTGCCCACGCTGGATCGCACGCAGAATTTTGAGGAGGCGGCGCATGGCGATCGTTAATCTTGAGGCGCTACAGGTCACCTTCGGCGACAAAACGGCGGTGTCTGCCGCCCATTTTCACGTTGACGCGGGCGAGACGTTCAGCCTGATTGGCGAGTCCGGCTGCGGTAAATCGACGATTTTACGCGTGATTGCCGGGCTACAGCGCGACTGGCGCGGCAGCGTTGCGCTGTTTGGCCAGAACATCACCCCGGGCGCGCGCTTTCAGGGAGAACTGCGGCGCAACGTGCAGATGGTCTTCCAGGATCCCTACGCCTCGCTGCATCCGAATCATACGCTGTGGCGCACCCTGAGCGAGCCGCTGCGTATCCACGGCGAAGCGGATATCGAAGCGCGTGTCACAACCGCGCTGGAGCAGGTGGGTCTGCCCGCCGACGCGGCGCGGCGTTATCCGCATCAGCTCTCCGGCGGCCAGCGTCAGCGGGTCGCGATTGCCCGCGCGCTGCTGCTGCGCCCGAAAATCCTGCTGCTCGACGAGCCCACGTCGGCGCTGGATATGTCGGTGCAGGCCGAGATCCTCAACCTGCTTAACCGCCTGAAGCAGGCGCATGGCATGACCTATCTGCTGGTGAGCCACGACGCGGATGTCATTGCCCATATGTCCGACCGCGCGGCGTTTATGGCCAATGGCGTGATTCAGCGCTTTTTCGATCGCCACGCGCTGGAACGGGGCGAGCATCGAATGGGGTAACCTCATCTGTAGCCCGGCCGAGCGAAGCGACGCCGGGACAGCTACCGTATAACTTTACGGCACAACGGCCATTTTTCCGCCATACTGTCAATAATTGTTGACAGTCATCTTCCCGCCAGCCGATAACTGTCTTATTATTCATACGTCTTTGGCTTTTAAGGGTGAACACTCCCATGCGTCTTGAAGTCTTTTGTGAAGACCGTCTCGGTCTGACACGTGAACTGCTCGATCTTCTGGTGCTGCGCGGCATTGACCTGCGCGGTATCGATATCGACCCTGTTGGCCGAATCTACCTCAATTTCGCGGAGCTGGATTTCACCAGCTTCAGTAGCCTGATGGCGGAAATCCGCCGTATTGCTGGCGTCACCGACGTCCGTACCGTGCCATGGATGCCCTCCGAGCGTGAACACCTGGCGCTGAGCGCGCTGCTGGAAGCGATGCCAGAGCCGGTGCTGTCGCTGGACACGCGCAGCAAAATTGAACGCGCTAACCCGGCGAGCTGTCAGCTGTTTGGCATGAGCCAGGACAAGATGCGCAACCACAACGTGGCGCAGCTGATTAGCGGCTTTAACTTCCAGCGCTGGCTGGAGAGCGATACGGTGGAGTCGCACGCCGAGCACGTGGTGATCCACGGGCAAAACTTCCTGCTGGAAGCCACGCCGGTGTATCTGAGCGGTGAAAACGACGCCCGCGTGCTGGCCGGCGCGGTGCTGATGCTGCGCTCCACGCTGCGCATGGGCCGTCAGCTGCAAACCATGACCACCCAGGACGTCAGCGCCTTCAGCCAGATTGTCGCCGTTAGCCCGCGTATGCGTCAGGTGGTCGATCAGGCGCGCAAGCTGGCGCTGCTGACCGCCCCGCTGCTGATTGTCGGTGAAACGGGTACCGGTAAAGATCTGCTGGCCCACGCCTGTCATCTGGCGAGCCCACGCGCGGCGAAACCGTATCTGGCGCTTAACTGCGGCTCGATTCCGGAAGACGCGGTCGAGAGCGAGCTGTTTGGCGATGCCGCCGATGGCAAAAAGGGTTTCTTTGAACAGGCCAACGGCGGTTCGGTGCTGCTGGACGAAATCGGCGAAATGTCGCCGCGCATGCAGACTAAACTGCTGCGTTTCCTCAATGACGGTACTTTCCGCCGCGTCGGTGAGGATCACGAGGTGCACGTCGACGTGCGCGTGATCTGCGCGACGCAGAAAAACCTGGTGGAGCTGGTGCAGAAAGGGTTGTTCCGCGAAGATCTCTACTATCGCCTGAACGTGCTGACGCTGAACCTGCCGCCGCTGCGCGACCGCCCGCAGGACATCATGCCGCTGACCGAACTGTTCGTCGCGCGCTTTGCCGATGAGCAGGGGATTTCACGACCAAAACTGTCTGCCGATCTCAACACCGTGCTGACCCGCTACGGCTGGCCGGGCAACGTCCGTCAGCTGAAAAACGCGGTTTATCGCGCGCTGACCCAACTGGAAGGCTATGAACTGCGCCCGCAGGACGTGCTGCTGCCGGATCACGACGTCTCGAGCGCGGCGGTCGGGGAAGAGGCGATGGAAGGCTCGCTGGACGACATTACCCGCCGCTTTGAACGCTCGGTGCTGACCCAGCTTTATCGCAGCTATCCGAGTACGCGCAAGCTGGCTAAGCGCCTTGGCGTTTCGCATACCGCAATTGCCAACAAATTGCGGGAATATGGCCTGAGCAACAAGAAGACTGAAGAGTAACGCTTGCGGCACGATAACCCCGGTAGCGCCGCGCTGCCGGGGAATTCACCGCGCATCAGAATAGAAAAATTTGCATCATAATTCCTAAACTTTCCGCGTTTCCCTCGACAATTCCCGCTACGTTTTTCGCAGAATGATTTTTTTTGTGATCTCTATACAGTTTTAACACCCATCGCCTGAATACTGTTGGCTCTCCAAAATAGGGGGATGTATGAATACGTGCGATGGAGCTGTAAAAGCAAGGCGGAAAATATATATTACGCTGAGCCTGTTTATATTAGTGTACTTCTTTTCGTGGAAAGCGACACTGGATACCTATTCATTCTGGTTATCAGAAAAGATCGGCCTGGACGGCGTGGCGATCGGTATCGTGTTTGCGGTTAACGGCTTTTGTGCGGTATTAATTAAACCGGTCTACGGTTTCCTCATCGATCGCCTTGGGCTGCGCAAAGATCTCCTTTTCTTTATTTCTCTGATTTCTATTACCGTATTTCCGTTCTTCTTTTATATCTATAAACCGCTATTACAAAATGTTCTTTATCTGGGGATTGTGGTTGGCGCGGTGTTTTTAAGTATGGGCTATTACGCCGGGTGCGCGGCGGCGGAGTCATACCTTGATCGTTTCGGGCGCTTGTTTGACCTGGAGTTTGGCCAGATTAGAATGTGGGGTGCCATTGGCTCGGTCTTTTCCGCTGCCAGCACGGGCTATATTTTCAATATTAATCCGATGATTAACTTTGGTATCAGCTCCGCTGGCGCGCTGGTGATCCTGATTATCGTGCTGACCATGAAGATTGAGGTCAGCGACGAGGTGAAAAGCCGTATCATTTCGAAAGAAAAAACCGCGCTGAAAGATATTACCGCGCTGTTCAGACTGCGTAAATTCTGGACCTTTGTACTCTACGTCTGCGGCGTTGTGTGGGTGCTGTTTGTCGCTGAACAGCAGTATCCGCGCTTCTTTATCACCTTTTATGCCAGCAAGGAGGCCGGGCACCAGATGTACGGCTATCTTGGCGCGGCAAGCCTCGGCTGTGAATTCCTGTTTATGATGATTGCGCCGGGCATTGTTAATCGGCTGGGGCCGAAAGCCGGGATGCTGATTACCGGTTTTGTGGTGGCGGCGCGCTTTATTGGCTCCGGGTTGGTGACCAGCGCGCTGGCAATTGGCATTATTAAACTCTCCTGGGGCATTGAAATGTCGTTCCTGCTGGTGTCGGTATTCAAATATCTGGAGATGAATTTTGATAAGAAAGTGAACGGCACCATGTATTTGCTGGGCTATCAAAGCGTGAACTATGTGGGTACCGTGCTGCTCTCACCGTTAAGTGGTTACTTATATGAAAAGATTGGTTTTGCCGATACCTATCTGTTAATGGGCTGTACCGTACTGCTATTTACGGTGATTTCCGCGGTGTTATTAACGAATAACGCATCCACCGCTCCGCTAACGTTGAATACCGAACGCTCGTGAGCCGCCAATGAAAAGAGAAGATATTATTCACCGCCTTTACCAGCTGATGAACACCACCGTTCACCGAACGCTAAATAAACAGCAAAGTTTTGGCCACACCTTAACGCTGGAAGGCGACCCTTACGTTAGCGGTAAATTTGCGCTGGCGCTAAGCGTGTTGCTTGAAAGGGCACCTGAATGCGCCGGAGAGTGGCAGGGCGTCTGGCCAGCGCTGGTGGAAGCGCCGTGTGATAACTGGGGGAAATACTATTTTCTGCAGGCGCTGCTGAAGCTACAACAAAACGGGCAGCTGGCGCGCGTCTTAACTCCCGAACAACTCGCCACGCTGCGCGAGAAGCTGGACTGGCGCGAGATGGTTGACGAAGGCTCGTGGCAACTGAATCCGCGTTTCCCGACCAACTTTTACGGCGTGGCGTTCAGCGTCGCGCGCCTGCGCTTTTTGTTGGGCTGGGAGAGTGAACGGGCCTCGCAGGGCATTTTGCAGAGGCTGCTTGACCATTTTCGCGCCCACGCCGAAAGCGGCTGTGCGGACGAAACCAACGGGCGCGGGCGGTTCGACCGCTACAGCGTGCTGCTGGTGGCGGAAATCTGTCAGCGGCATCTGGAAACCGGGCTTGCGGTGGCCGACTGGCTCAAAGAGGCATTACGCCAGGCCGCAACGCTGGTGCTGGCGATGCTTAACGATAACGGCAGCGGTTTCCAGTGGGGGCGATCCATCGGCGCTTATGGCGACAGCGCCTTTAATGAAATTCTGGCGGTCAGCGCGCGGTTAGGGCTACTCGACCCGCAGCAGCAGGCAGCGGCCAGCACCTTTTCGCTGGCCTGTAGCGAGCGCTTCCTCAATTTCTGGTATGACGAGGAAGAACAAAGCATCAACCTGTGGTTTAAGGGTCGACAAACCGATGCTTATCGCGCCGAGCATCGGCTGGTAGGGGAAAATATCAGCCTTTGCGTGCAGCACCTGAACGTCCAGCAAGCGTGGGCCCGGCTGCCGGCTTATGAAATGTCGGCGGTCAGTCCGCAGCCGATGGCGCTCACCTATACCGCATTTCGCGAAACGGGCTATACGCGTGGGCTATTTCAGTGGAATGACGGTTTACGCACCTTCACGCTGCCGCTGATCAACGGCGATCGCCCTTATCATGCCACGTCGCCTTATTTCCCCATCCCCTTTAGCGATGGGCTGTTTACCGGCGTGGCGCAGGGGGACGCACCGCTGTGGGTGCCGGGGATACACGATGCACGCGGGCGGGTGCTGCGGCCGCTGGTTTGGTTTAGCGGCTGCCGCCATCAACAAACCGCGGGCGGCTGGGAGATTGTCTTCGAATGCGAGGCGCTGGATGTGGTCGCCGAAGGAGGGGAAGCGGTGCAGGAACCGCAGCGCGACGCCGATTTTACCTGTCGGACGCGCTACCTTATCGCACCGGGATGCGTGACGCGCGAGGATACCTTCACCTGCCCGCCGGGCGGCGCGTTACGCATTGAGCTGCTGGCGGCGGTGTACGACGCGCAGCTGCCGGTGGTGCTTCAGGGCTATACCCACACCGAACGCCGACGCACCACGCTGTGTAGCCCAACCGGCCCGCTGGCGCAGGAGATTATCGCGCGAGCCGAGCTGTGTGACCGGACCCTATTGACCGTGAGCTGGCAGGTGCACTACAGCGAATGATAAAAACGATGTGATAAATAAGGTGATGACATCTTTTGTCCAGCGAATAGCCTGGTGAAAATGATAAAGCGTACCGGGTTGGATTAATTTTATCTTGTTAACCAGAGGAACTATGGCAGCACAGTCCGGCTATGGTAAAGATGTCACGCTACTGGAAACGCTAGAAATTGATGAAAGTGCGATCTATTTCAATCGCATGAAAAACACGTCGGCAGATTACTATCATTTTCATGAATGCCCGGAGATGCTTGTTATTACTCAGGGGGTAGGGATTGCCGTGGCGGAACACCAGCAGTTTACGGTAAAACCGGGGCGGCTATTCGTTTTTCCTCCCGGGCGGGTGCATAAAATTTACGTTGAGCAGGGCGAGCGTAATCAGTATCACCGTACCACGCTGCACTTTAACAGCACCTTGCTGGTGCCTTTCTTCCGCGACTTTCCTCGCCTGCAGATGCTGCTGCGCCAGCTAAGCAGCTACGGGGAGAAGATCCGTATTTTTGATGTTTCCACCCTTCAGCCAATGATTGAAATACTGTTTGAGCGTTTCGAACGACTGGTAAACGCGCAGCTGGTCACCATTAACGACAGCGCGCTGCTGCTAATGCAGTTGGTCAGCTTTCTGCCGGGCCAGGAGCTGGAGAACGCGATGCTTTCCGAGCGGAACGCGTTTTCCGCCAACATTATCCGCTGGATTGAAGAACACTTTCAGGAACATTGCTCGCTGGAGGCCGTGGCGGCGGCATCAGGCTGCTCGGAAGGGCACGCCTCACGTCGCTTCCGCCGCGAAACCGGAGGTACGTTGCAGGAGTATGTGATCATGCGGCGAATTCGTCATGCCTGCGAACTGCTGGTGCATACCACGCTGTCGGTCAGGGAAGTGGGGGAACGTTCGGGATTTACTGAATATGCCTGGTTCATCACCAGTTTTCGAAAATATATGGCAAAAACACCCCTCCAGTACCGTAAATCATATAGTCTAAGAGGCTGAGGGATAAGAAATTGTCCTGACCACAAGGGTCAGGACAACGGTATTACGCTTTCAGTGCCGCCAGTGCAGCATCGTAGTCCGGCTCGTTGGTTATTTCGTTCACCAGCTCGCTGTACACGACGTTGTCGTTTTCATCGATAACCACAACGGCACGTGCCGCCAGGCCTTTCAGCGCGCCATCGGCAATGCCGACGCCATAGGTCTGCAGGAATTCCGGCGCGCGCAGGGTAGACAGCGTCACGACGTTGCTCAGACCTTCCGCGCCGCAGAAGCGAGACTGGGCGAACGGCAGGTCAGCGGACACGCACAGAACGACGGTGTTCGCCAGTTCGCCAGCCAGCTGGTTGAATTTACGCACGGATGCCGCGCAAACGCCGGTATCGATGCTCGGGAAAATGTTCAGAACTTTACGTTTGCCAGCGAACTGGCCCAGGGTGACGTCAGACAGATCTTTTGCCACCAGCGTAAACGGTTGAGCTTTATCGCCCGCCTGTGGGATAGAACCTTGAACAGCAACGGGATTGCCCTGGAAATGTACGGTTTGCGACATGATTATCTTCCTGTTTACATATAGTTAACGTCGACCCTAGTGTATGACAACAGGTGTTAACACGGCAAACCCTATTTACGCCTGTATGAAAGGAGCCAAAATGAGAAAGCTGCGAGTATTCGAAGAGGCCTGGCCGCTGCATACGCCGTTTGTTATCGCACGCGGCAGCCGCAGCGAGGCAAAGGTGGTAGTGGTTGAGCTGGAACAGGATGGCGTAAAGGGCGTCGGTGAATGCACGCCGTACCCGCGCTACGGCGAGAGCATCGCCTCGGTGATGGCGCAGGTTATGGCGATAGGCGAGCAGCTGGAGCGCGGCATCACCCGTGAACAGCTCGGTCATTTGCTCCCGGCAGGAGCGGCGCGCAACGCGGTTGATTGTGCGTTATGGAGTCTGGAAACCGCGCTGAGTGGAAGTGACGTTGTCACTCAACTAGGCGTGACCCTACCTGACACCGTCACCACGGCGCAAACGGTGGTGATCGGCACGCCGGAACAGATGGCCGCCAGCGCGAGTGCGCTGTTTGCCAGCGGCGCGCGGCTGCTGAAGGTAAAACTGGATAACCACTTTATCTGCGAGCGGATGGTGGCGATTCGTGAAGCCGCGCCGGAGGCCACGCTGATTGTCGACGCCAACGAGTCCTGGCGCGGCGACGGTCTGGCGGCGCGCTGCCAGCTGCTGGCGGATCTCAACGTCGCGATGCTGGAACAGCCGCTGCCGGTGGGCGAAGACGAGGCGCTGGATAACTTTATTCATCCGCTGCCGATCTGCGCCGATGAAAGCTGCCATACCCGCGAAGACCTGCCGGTGCTGCGCGGGCGCTATGACATGGTCAATATCAAGCTGGATAAAACCGGCGGCCTTACCGAGGCGCTGGCGCTGGCCGCCGAAGCGAAAGCCCAGGGCTTCGCGCTGATGCTCGGCTGCATGCTGTGCACCTCCCGCGCCATCGCCGCCGCGCTGCCGCTGGCGACACAGGTGCGTTTCGCCGACCTCGACGGCCCCACCTGGCTGGCCGCCGACGCGCAGCCGGCCTTACATTTTACCTGCGGTGAGCTTCATTTGTGATGCGCCGACTGCCAGTGCAGCAGCCCCGTCATCGCCGCCAGATACTTCTCGCTGGCCTCATCTGAGGAGATGGGCGGGAACTCGGCGGTGATGCAGTGCAGGCCAATATCGTTGCACCAGCTGCCGAACGAGCCGGGCGTTTCGTAGCCCACGCTGCTGACCAGCGGCAGCGTGAATGCGTCGGCCAGCCATTGCCCCAGCTCGCTGTGGCGGGGGTCTTCAATACAGGCCAGCGGGTCGTGAAACGACACCACCCACGCCGGACTTATCTGATGAATTAACTGACACAGCGCCCGACTCTCCGGCTCGGAGCCAGGACGGCTGCCGGTCAGCAATACCACGTCGCGCTCATCGGCGGCGCTGTTCCAGCGATAGACCGTTTCTCCCGTTTTCCAGTTGGCGGATGGAAAGTTGCGATTGAGATCCACACCGTTGGCGTTGGCGCGCAGCCCCAGCTGGCAGCCGTCCGGGTTAACCGCCAGCACCACGTGATGACGTCGCAGCTCCGGCGCCAGCGTGCGCAGCGCGCAGGAGAGGGTCACCACCGATGCGTTTTCGTCACCGTGAGTACCGGCAATGATTAACCCGCTCTGCGGCCCTGCCAGCGGCGCGGGAAACCAGATAAGCGGTGCGCCCAGCAGTGAACGACCATAGTGTTGCGTTCCGGGCGGGAAAGCGCCGCGCTGGGCGCGAGGGCGGATGGCTGACATAGCGTGAGTCCTGATACACAAAGAGGATATTGAGCAGTGTTGTGCAAAATCCGCCGCGAATCAAATAGTTTCCTGAACGGTAATTGACGCTACAAATCAATTTTCTGCGACATGGCGTTTGCAATTATGGCGAGTGAAACAAATAATATTTTCATTATGTTGTGTGGGTTTACCTACTTTTAAGGGGATGTCATGAAGTATCCTTTCACCTTGACCTGCTGTGCCGCGCTGCTGGCGGGTTTGAGTACTGCCGCCGTGGCGGCCGATGTTCCCGCCGGGACGACGCTGGCAAAACAGCAGGAGCTGGTGCGCCATATCAAAGATGAACCCGCCTCATTAGACCCGGCGAAAGCCGTCGGGCTGCCGGAAATCCAGGTGATTCGCGACCTGTTTGAAGGGCTGGTGAATCAGGACGCCAACGGCAATATCATTCCGGGCGTCGCTACCCGCTGGCAGACTAACGATCAGAAAATCTGGACCTTTACGCTGCGTAACGATGCCAAATGGTCAGACGGTACGCCAGTAACGGCGCAGGATTTCGTCTACAGCTGGCAGCGTCTGGTTGACCCGAAAACCACCTCGCCGTTTGCCTGGTTTGCGGCGCTGGCGGGGATAACCAACGCGCAGGATATTATTGACGGCAAAGCCAAACCTGAAACCTTAGGCGTGACGGCGGTGGATGCCCGCACGCTGCGCGTACAGCTTGATAAGCCGCTGCCGTGGTTTGTGAATCTGACGGCGAACTTCTCGCTCTATCCGGTCAATAAAACCGTCGTCGAAAGCGATAAAAACTGGACCCGCCCCGGCAAGCTGGTCGGGAACGGCGCGTACGTGCTGGCCGAGCGCGTGGTGAATGAAAAGCTGGTGGCGACGCCAAATCCGTATTACTGGGATAACGCTAAAACGGTGATTCAGAAGGTCACCTTTATGCCGATTAACCAGGAGTCTGCGGCCACCAAGCGCTACCAGGCCGGGGATATCGACATCACCGAATCATTCGCCAAAAACCAGTATCAGAAGCTCAAAAAAGAGCTGCCGGGCCAGGTCTTTACGCCTGCTCAGCTCGGCACCTACTACTACGCTTTTAACACTCAGAAAGGGCCTACCGCCGATGCGCGCGTGCGTCTGGCGCTGAGCATGAGCATCGATCGGCGGATTATTGCCGAAAAAGTGCTGGGAACCGGCGAAAAACCGGCGTGGCGCTTTACCCCGGACGTGACGGCGGGCTTCAAGCCGCAGCCGTCGGCGCTGGAAGAGAGCAGCCAGGCGGAGCTGAACGCGCAGGCGAAAACGCTGCTGCAGGCGGCAGGCTACGGTCCGAACCGCCCGCTGAAGCTGACGTTGCTGTATAACACCCAGGAAGTGCATCAGAAGATTGCCATTGCGGTCGCCTCAATGTGGAAGAAAAATCTGGGCGTGGACGTGAAGCTGCAAAACCAGGAGTGGAAAACCTATATCGATAGCCGCAACACCGGTAATTTCGATGTGATCCGCGCCTCGTGGGTCGGCGACTACAACGAACCGTCAACCTTCCTGTCGCTGCTTACCTCGACCAACAGCGGCAACATCGCGCGCTTTAACGACCCGGCCTATGACAAAGTGATCCGCCAGGCTTCGCTGGAGAACACCGCCGAGGCGCGTAACGCCGATTACAACGCGGCGGAGAAAATCCTCGCCGAGAAAGCGCCGATTGCGCCGATTTATCAGTATACCAACGGGCGTCTTATCAAGCCGTGGGTGAAAGGATACCCGATCACCAATCCGGAAGACGTGGCGTATACGCATACGATGTATATCATCAAGCACTGATAACGCCATCGCGGCAAAACTCAGAACGGGCGCCACTTACCGCGCCCGTTTTCTTACGCCGCATTTTTCTTCCTGAAGGTAAAACGCCTGATTCATGAATCCATTGCATAGGTCAAATCAGCTTTAGCAGGCTAATCGCGGCGAGGTTTGTCGCTTAAAATCATGTTTTAACATGATGGGGGCTTAGCCGTGGAATATTCAGTATTAAGTAACAACCTCAGGATGCCGATGATGGGGTTTGGCGTTTTCAAGGTTACCGATAAAGAAGAGTGTAAGCAGTCGGTGTTAAGCGCTATTCGCACGGGTTATCGCCTTATTGATACCGCAGCCGTCTATGGCAACGAAGACGCCGTAGGGGAGGCCGTTCGTGAAGCCATCGCTGAAGGGCTATGCACCCGCGAGGAGCTCTTTATTACCTCCAAGCTGTGGGTGCAGGATATGGCCAGCTACGACGCGGCGAAAGCCGGTATTGCGGCGTCCCTGGAAAAATCCGGGTTAGACTATTTTGACCTCTATTTACTGCATCAGGCCATGCGCGACTACTTCAGCGCGTGGCGCGCGCTGGAAGAGGCTTATGATGCTGGCAAGCTGAAAGCCATTGGCGTGTCGAACTTCTATGCGCACGTGTTAACCAACTTCTGCGAAACCGTCAGAATTAGGCCGATGGTCAATCAGGTTGAACTGCACCCGTACTTTGCGCAACCTGACGCGCTGGAAACCATGAAGCACTACCATGTTCAGCCTGAAGCCTGGGCACCCTTAGGCGGCGGGAGACACCAGCCGTATGACGATGAACTGCTGCAGGGCATCGCCGCTGCGCATCAAAAAACCATCGCTCAGGTGGTCCTGCGCTGGAACGTGCAGCGCGGCGTCACCGTGATCCCGAAATCTACCCGTCAGCAGCGTATTGAAGAGAACTTTGCGATCTGGGATTTTGCGCTCAGCGAGGCGGAAATGACGCAGATTGCCGCGCTGGATTTAGGCTACGTGGGGGAAGCGGTGAAACATTTTAATCCTGAATTTGTTCGCGGCTGTCTTGGGGTGAAAATCCATGACTGAGCGGCGTTCATGACAAAAAAACAGGCGCAAATAAGCGCCTGTTTTTTGCCCGCTCGCCGTTCTACCGCAACAGTTCGGCAAACTTTGCCAGCCACTGCGGATGCGCAGGCCACGCCGGTGCGGTGACCAGATTGCCATCGACATAGGCCTGATCGATAGCAATTTCAGCATATTCGCCGCCGCTAAGCCGCACTTCCGGCGCGCAGGCCGGGTAGGCGCTACAGGTGCGCCCTTGCAGCACGCCCGCGGCGGCCAGCAGCTGCGGGCCATGGCAGACGGCGGCGATCGGTTTGTTCGCTACATCGAAGTCTTGTACCAGCTTAATCACCGCTTCATACAAACGCAGGTATTCCGGCGCCCGTCCGCCGGGGATCAGCAGCGCATCGTAATCTGCTTCATTAACGCTGGCAAAATCGGCATTGAGCACGAAGCGATGGCCGGGTTTCTCGCTGTAGGTCTGGGCGCCGTCAAAATCATGAATTGCCGTCATGATGTAGTCGCCTTTCGGTTTGTCGGGGCAGACGGCATCCACCTGATGCCCAATCATCTGCAAGGCCTGGAAGGGCACCATCGTTTCGTAATCTTCCGCATAATCGCCAACCAGCATCAGTATCTTTTTGCCTGCCATAACCCATCCTCGTGGAGTAACGATGTCTAAGATATAGCCTGGCGGCAGGGGGATAGCGAACCACAAAGCGCGCGCTGCATCACGGATACGGCTTTTACCCGGGCGGCGCGCCTTCCTACGGCGGTCTATACTTGGCAGACGACTCCACGCGCGCGATATCCGCCGCCTCCACCGCTTTATGTTCGGGCAAACAGAGATGATCTATATGTCTGATGTCATGATATTTGGCAACGTGCTGCTCGCCATTTTTCTGCTCCTGCTGCTGGCAAGCTACCTGTTTTCGAAGCTCAACGTGCCGATTTCCGTACTGTTTACCACGTGGCTCTCTGCCGCCGCGGCCTTTGCGCTGCTGGTGGTGCTGGTGCTGATGCCGGGAATCAAAAATGATGAACTGGCGCTGGGCAAACGCTGGCTTGAAGAGTGCACGGTCATTGAAAAATTTGAGCGCCACACGCTAAGCGAACCGACCAATCGACTTAAATGTCATGGCCTGGAGGAGCAGGTGGACGCCAGCGACTACCAGACCTTCACGCTGGCCTATCTCGAACGCGGGGAGCGTTAACCTATTGATACCGGGGCTCGAACCTACCTTCGCCTATTTCACCTGCCAGTACGGCGGCGTACCAAACGTCTCAACGTAGTAATCAATCACCGCGCGCACGTTGAGCGGCGGGTGACGAGCGTTGGGGTAGATAGCGGCAATCTGCTGCGCTTCGGTACGAATCGCCGCGTCATAATCCGCGAGCAGCTTAATCAGCGTACCGTTTTTCAGGCAGTCGCCCATCAGCCAGTCGGGAAACAGCACCAGCCCCATGCCGCCAAGCGCGGCGGTGAGCAGCGCGTCGGCGTTATTGGAGACCAGCGCTGGCGTCAGCGGATAGTGCACCCACGGCGCTTCACCTTGCCGCAGCAGCCAGCGGTTTGCGCCGGAAGATCCTCTGTAGACCAGGCACGCATGCCGCGACAGCTCGTCCGGCGTGCGCGGTGCGCCGTGCCGGTGCAGATAGGCGGGCGAGGCGGCCACATGATAGTGCTGCTCACCAAAGACGCGCGCGTGAAAGGCCGAGTCGGTCAGCGTGCCGATACGAAAAATAACGTCGGCGGCCTCACGATGGGGATCGATAAAGTCGTCGGTGAGCATCAGTTCAATCCGCAGCCCCGGATAGCGGGTGGCCAGCCCGCCAATCGTGGGGGCGATATGCCGCTGGCCAAAGAATACCGGTGCATTGATGCGTACCAGACCGGACGGCACAACCGCGCGGTTTTGCAACGCTTCTTTCGCGCGCTCCAGCTCTTCGGCAATGGCGCGCACCGGGTCAATAAGCTGTCGCGCCGCCTCTGTCGGCATCACCGAGCGCGTATTGCGATAAAAAAGCTGCTGGCCTATCGCCTCTTCAAACTGCTGCATGGTGCGTGAAATCATCGACGGCGATACCCCTTCTTTACGGGCGACAAGCGAAAAACTTTGCGCGTCGTAAACCGCGATGAAGAACAGCAGCGTGCGGATATTTGTCGTGCTGAGATCGACCATTAATGCAAATCCTGGAAAAGTGTTTCTCTATTTATACCATTTTTAACGCAATCAAAATTGATTATCTTTCTCGCCGTTAACGATGGGAGTAGATGATGCAACTGTTACTGATTGTGCTTGTGATTGCCGGCGGCATGGGGCTGTCGGTCGAGGCCGGAATTCTTGGGCCGCTTGGCGGTGAAGTGGGGGACTTATGGGCGACGTTCAGTATTTTCGGCGTGGGTGCCGTACTGACATTTTTACTGATGCTGTTCTTCAGCCCGCGCTCGGGGCCGTCGTTTTTCGCCCAGCCGGGCTGGACGCTATTAGGCGGCGTGCTGGGGCCCATTTACGTGATGATATTAACCGTTGCCGCCCCGATTATTGGCGTAGCGATGACCATGATCGGCGTCCTGGCGGGCCAGGTCTTTAAAAGCCTGTTGATTGATCATTACGGTCTGTTTGGGGTCGCGCATCGAAAAATTAACGTTCAACGCCTGTATGCGCTGGTGTTTATTCTGGCCGCGCTGCTGCTGGTGGCAAGGGGATAAAAATGTTTGTGATCATGATTTTACTTGCGGTACTGGGTGGCGCAACGTTAAGCATTCAGGCGGCGATTAACGGCCGGCTGGGCAGCCAGGTGGGCGTCTTAAAAAGCGCGTTTCTGACCTTCGCGGTGGGGGCGCTGGTCACGGCGCTGCTGATTGTGTATTTCGAACCGGTTCAGGCGGTCACCCTGCTGGACGTGCCGAAATGGCAGCTGATGGGGGCGATGTTTGGCGTGCCGTATATCGTCATTATGGTGCTGGCGGTGCAGCGTATCGGCACCGGCGTTGCCACGGTGGCGGTGATCTTTGGTCAGCTGGCGATGAGCATGCTGATTGACCATTTCGGCTGGCTGGGGAACGCCTCGATTCACTTTTCGTTGACCCGGCTGGGCGCGGTGGTGTGTTTAGCGATTGCGCTCTACTTTATTTATTCGAGCAACCGGACGAACGGCGAACGCGCGTAAATGCGTTCCTGCGTGCCATCAGTGAGGCTGGAGCCAGGCCCACTGATGGCTGTCTAACTCAAGCCTGTCTCTTTTTCCCCGTTGAGGATGAGATGTCGCGGCGTAGCGCGGCGGGAGCGTGAGGGCCGCTGCTCAACGGCAGATTGCTCAGCATCACCTCAATATCTTCTGCCGGTACTGGGTCGGAGAACCAGAATCCCTGCAGCGCATCGCAGCCCAGCCCGGAGAGAATGCGCTGCTGCTCCTGGGTCTCTACGCCTTCAGCTACCACGTCCATGTTCATTGAGTGGGCGATAGTGATAATCGTCGAGACAATTTTAATGTTCTTACTGTTCTCCCGCATATCCTTCATAAAGCTTTTATCGATTTTCAGTTCTCCGGCCGGGAGATCCTGCAATGCCAGCATGTTGGAGTAGCCGACGCCAAAGTTATCAATGGAGAGGGTGAGGCCGATGCGGCAGAAATCGTTAAAAATCTGCACGCTGCGATCGAAACCGTGCAGCGCCGCGGTTTCGGCAAGCTCGATAGTCAAGCGCGTCGGTGAAATGCGATGGCGAACCAGCGCGTCACAGACCTGCTCGTAGAAGTTCTGCTGCTCAAACTGCACCGGTGAAATATTGAGCGACAGCGTCCAGTCATCATGCCCGGCAATGCTCCACTTATGCAGTTGAACGCAGGCCTGTTCCAGCACCCAGTTACCCACCGGCACGATCAGGCCGGTATTCTGCAGGGTCGAAAGGAAGACGTCCGGCAGCAGTATGCCTTTTTTCGGATGGCGCCAGCGCAGCAGGGCTTCGAAGCCGTAAATGCGTTTGTCTTTGACGTGATATTTCGGCTGGTACCACAGCTCAAACTGACCGCGCTCCAGCGCCTGGGTGAGATCCTGTAAGAAATGCGCGCCCTGCCACGCGCTGTCGAGCATTGACTCGTGATAGAACACCCAGCCGTTACGCCCGCCGTGTTTGACATGATACATCGCCGTATCGGCGGCCAGCTTCAGATCCTGCGGCGTTTCGCCGTGCCCGGGATAGAGGCTGATGCCGACGCTGAGTGAAATTTGCAGTATCTGCCCGGAATGGTAAAACGGCCGCCGGATGCTCTCGACCATCCGCGCGCAGATATCGGCGATTTCCGCCTCGGTGCAGTCGGGGGCCAGCAGAATAAATTCATCGCCGCCGATGCGGGCGAGGGTCATTTTCGGCGTCAGGCAGGCGCTCATGCGGTTAGCGACGGAGACCAGCAGGTTATCGCCAACGTGATGGCCCCAGGCGTCGTTGACCAGCTTAAAGCGATCGAGATCCATCAGCACCAGCGCGAAGGTGCTGCCAGCCAGCTTTGATTGATGCAGGCAGGCGAGCAGACGCATATCAATCTGGCTGCGGTTCGCAAGGCCGGTCAGGCCGTCGTAGCGCGCCTGCTGCTCAAGCTGCTGGTTCAGGCGCTGGAGGTTTTCGGTGAGGCGGGTGGTGCGCACCTGCGAGTCGACCATCGAGATCATCAGCATCAGCCCCAGCAGTAGCAGGGTGGTGACGGAAACCCATATCGAGAGTCCTTCTTCACTGACCATTGCCGCATGATTGGCCATCATGTGCCCGTGGCCGGTAAAGGTGGCGGCGCTCATGCCGGTATAGTGCATCGCGGCTATGGCAATCCCCATGGCGAGCGCCGCGCCGACACGCGTGAGCAGCACGCCTTTGCTGTTCAGGCGCAGGCTGAAGGCCAGCCATAGACCGACGCAGGAAGCCACGATGGCAATCACCACCGAGGCGATAATCAGCGGAATGCTCCAGGTGATATCATCATGAGCCATCAGCGCCGCCATGCCGACATAGTGCATGGTGACGACGCCGCTGCTCAGCAGGGCGGTGGCAATGCACAGGCGCTTAAGCGAGAGCGTATTCCCCGCTACGGCGATATTAATCGCCAGCGAAGAGGCAATAATTGCCGCCAGCAGCGAAACGATCGTCAGCTCAAGGTGATAACTCATCGGCATGGGCATTTTCATGGCCAGCATGCCGATAAAATGCATCGACCAGATCCCAATACCCAGCGTCGCGCCGCCGGTAATACGCCAGAAGATAGCCGCCTTCTTATTTGAAGCGGCAATTTTTGCAGCACTATCAAGCGCGACGAAAGACGCGATGAATGCCACCAGGAATGAAATACCGACCAGTATCGGGTCCCACGAAGCGTGTAGCATCATGCAATCCATACCTTTTCATAAAAGGGTTTGTAGTTAATCTATCAGTAAATTCCGAATTTAAACCACAGAAATAACGAGATACTTCTCTTTTTTTTATCCAATTAGCAATGCTGCTGAATATATTAAGCATGGCTTAATGATGATGAAATGTTCGTTAATAAATAAGCGGTGTGCATTATATTATGCTTTGTTTCTATAGAGTTAAGCCACGCTTAACGATATATCTGCGATAAATTTTGCTTTGGTTAATGGCTTCATCTGCGTAAAGGCAAACTGGCACAGCGAACGGTTAAAGTGATGAAAATAGTCAAAATGGTCTGGAAAATACATCTTCGGGTGATATAACCAAATGACACAACCAGCGCTGAGGGTAGGTTATGTTTAAAAACATTAGCGTCCGAACGTTTATCCTGGTATTTATTCTGGCGGTTTTCCTTATTGCCGATGTGATCTGTCTAATATTATCAAAGAATATATTCTTGCTTTTAACCATAAATATTGTATGGGCGGCCGCGCTGGCACTGCTGTGGCTGTATATGACGAAATACCTGGTGACGCCCATTAATGCGGTGAAGCGCAGCATTGATGAAGTCAATGACGGTAACCTGTCGGTGCGTATTCCCGTCTTTGGGAATAACTGTGCCGGGCGCTTAATTCCGGGGATCAATAACTTATCGAATAATATTTCGACGCTGGTGGCGGAAATTCGCACGTCATCGGATACGGCAATGTCGTTATCCGAGCAGTTGGCAACCCGCAGCGGCGACCTGTCGGTAAAAACCGAGCAGCAGTCGGCCACGCTGATGGAGACCGCGGCGAGCATGGAACAGATTGCCGCCAGTACCAAAAACAACGCCGAGCATACGCGCCTGGCGAGTGAACGCGCCGGTGATGCGACGCAGTGCGCCCGTAAAGGCGGCGCGCTGATGGGCGAAGTGGCGACCAATATGCAGTCGATTACCGATTGTGCCCGACAGATGACGGAAATTATCGCCATGATTGACGGCATTGCCTTCCAGACCAACATTCTGGCGCTGAACGCGGCGGTGGAAGCGGCGAGGGCGGGGGATCACGGTAAAGGGTTCTCGGTGGTGGCCGGGGAAGTGCGGAATCTGGCGCACCGTAGTGCGGAAGCGGCGAAGAGTATTAAAACCTTAATTAACGTCACCAGCGAAAACGTCACGCAGGGGGCGAGTATTGTCGCCGAGGCGGAGAAAAACATGCAGGAGATCGTTGCCGGTTCGGGCGAGCTGAACGGCCTGATGGAGCAGATTGCCGTCTCGACCTCCGAGCAGGAAAAAGGCATCGATCAGATTACGCTGGCGCTGAATGAGCTGGAAACGGTGACGCAGAGCAATATCACGGTGGTTGAAGAGCTGGCCAGATCGTCCGACATTCTGAAGCGCCAGGTAATTGAGCTGCAGTCGCGCACGCAGAACTTCCGCATTGGCGATGAGGCACAGCCGTTAGCGAATATACCGGCGAGAGGGGCAGCGTTACAGCCGGCGGTGATTGGCAGCGCGGAGCAAAACTTCTGGCAATCTTTTTAACCCGCATCCCGGACGAGGCGTAGCCGACTCCGGGAGAACCCCCTGCCCCGGTTTTATCAATCCTTTCAGCGCCATGGCATCGCTAACGGTTGCTTAACAAATGGAGATGGCTAGACTATCAGGACAGAAAGTCGTAAGCGGAGGCGCTGTGGAAGCCATTAAAGGATCGGACCTTAACGTACCAGACGCGGTATTTGCGTGGCTGCTGGATGGTCAGGGCGGCGTGAAGCCGTTAACCGACGCGGAGCTCGTCAGTAAAGATAATCCCTGCTGGCTGCACCTGAACTATACCCACCCCGACAGCGCCCAGTGGCTGGCGACCACGCCGCTATTGCCGAACGTGGTGCGCGATGCGCTGTCCGGCGAAAGCCTGCGCCCGCGAGTGAGCCGCCTGGGAGAGGGGACGCTGATCACCCTGCGCTGCATTAACGGCAGTACCGACGAACGCCCGGACCAGCTGGTGGCGATGCGCCTCTATATTGATGAACGCATGATCGTCTCTACCCGGCAGCGTAAAGTGCTGGCGCTGGATGACGTGGTGAGCGACCTTCAGGAGGGCAGCGGCCCGACGGACTGCGGTTCATGGCTGGTGGATATCTGCGATGCGCTTACCGATCACGCCAGCGAGTTTATCGAGCAGCTGCACGACAAAATTATCGATCTTGAAGATAATCTGCTGGAGCAGGAGGTGCCGCCGCGCGGTTTTCTGGCGCTGCTGCGCAAGCAGCTTATCGTCATGCGCCGCTATATGGCGCCGCAGCGCGACGTGTACGCCCGGCTTGCCAGCGAGCGCCTGTCGTGGATGACCGACGATCAGCGACGCCGGATGCAGGATATCGCCGACCGTCTGGGACGCGGGCTGGATGAAATTGACGGCTGTATCGCCCGCACGGCGGTAATGACCGATGAAATCGCCCAGATGATGCAGGAGTCGCTTTCCCGCCGAACCTATACCATGTCGTTGATGGCGATGGTCTTTTTGCCGAGCACCTTCCTGACGGGGCTGTTCGGCGTCAACCTTGGCGGCATTCCCGGCGGCGGCTCGCATCTGGGCTTTTCGCTATTCTGCATTATGTTGGTGCTACTCATTGGTGGTGTTACGTGGTGGTTACACCGTAGTAACTGGTTGTAAAAAATCACCTTTTTTACCCCCTTTGGATAGGGTAACGCCACTTAATTTGAGCGAGGTCAATAAAAGAAGAGGCCAATCGAGGCAATATCGATCCCGCAGGTGAATGCAACGTCAAGCGATGGGCGTTGCGCTCCATATTGTCTTACTTCCTTTTTTTGAATTACTGCATAGCACAATTGATTCGTACGACGCCGGCTTAGAATAGTCGGCTTTTTTTTGTCTTTTTTCCGCTACCCTGATGCTACCTGCCGATTAATTGTCGCTTCCCGCGGCGAGATCTGCGAGGATACGCGCCTGCTGACCGTTAGCCCCTAATTCGCGAGAAAATACTGTGACCGCTTTTGCCACCCTTAATGCCCTTCCTGCCGCCCAACTCGATAATCTCAACGATCTGGGCTATCTCTCCATGACGCCGGTTCAGGCCGCGTCGCTGCCGGCGATTCTGGCCGGAAAGGACGTGCGCGTGCAGGCCAAAACCGGCAGCGGTAAAACGGCGGCGTTCGGCCTTGGCCTGCTTCAGCACGTGGACGCCAGCCTGTTCCAGACCCAGTCGCTGGTGCTGTGCCCGACGCGCGAGCTGGCCGATCAGGTTGCCGGTGAGATCCGCCGCCTGGCGCGCTATCTGCCGAACATTAAGGTACTGACGCTGTGCGGCGGCCAGCCGTTTGGCGCGCAGCGCGACTCCCTGCAGCACGCGCCGCATATTATTGTCGCCACCCCGGGCCGCCTGCTGGACCACCTGCAAAAAGGCACCGTATCGCTGGACGCTCTGCAAACGCTGGTGATGGATGAGGCGGACCGTATGCTCGATATGGGCTTTAGCGATGCCATTAACGAAGTGATCCGCTTCGCGCCAGTCTCTCGCCAGACGCTGCTGTTCTCCGCCACCTGGCCGGAAGCCATTGCCGCCATCAGCGGCCGCGTCCAGCGTTCGCCGGAAACCATTGAGATCGATAGCGTTGACGCGCTGCCGGCGGTGGAGCAGCAGTTTTTTGACGTGCCGCGCCACGGCAAAATCGCGCTATTACAGCAGCTGCTGAGCCAGCATCAGCCGTCCTCCTGCGTGGTGTTCTGCAACACCAAAAAAGATTGCCAGGCGGTGTTTGAAGAGCTGAACGCGGCGGGGCAGAGCACCATTGCGCTGCACGGCGATCTCGAACAGCGCGATCGCGATCAGACGCTGGTGCGCTTCGCCAACGGCAGCGCGCGCATTCTGGTGGCGACCGACGTCGCCGCGCGCGGGCTGGATATTAAATCGCTGGCGATGGTGGTGAACTACGAGCTGGCGTGGGATCCGGAAGTGCACGTCCACCGTATTGGCCGTACCGCGCGTGCGGGCAACAGCGGGCTGGCGGTGAGCTTCTGCGCGCCGGAAGAGGCGCAGCGCGCGAATATTCTGGCCGAAATGTTGCAACTGAAGCTGAACTGGATGCCGGAACCGGCGAGAACGCGCATTACGCCGCTGGCGCCGGAAATGATGACCCTGTGCATCGACGGCGGTAAAAAGGCCAAAATGCGCGCGGGCGACGTGCTGGGCGCGTTAACCGGTGATATGGGGCTGGTGGCTGCGGATATCGGGAAAATTGACGTACACCCGGCGCATGTTTACGTGGCGGTGCGTGCCGATGTGGCCCATCAGGCATGGAAACTGCTGCAGAAAGGGAAAATCAAAGGCAAAGCGTGCCGTGCGCGTCTGCTGAAATAACAGCCTAAATCAGCGTCTCAGGCCGCAGCCTGAGACGCCGGATCGTTTACTTCACTTCTACCACGTTCAGACGCAGCTCATCCAGCTGACCGTCTTCTTCTTCCGGCTGCCAGCCCACCGGCTGTAGCGGCAGCTCTTCCCGATCGAACGCCAGGTCACCGCCGTCAACCACTTCCGAACCGTGGGTCAGCCCTTTGAAGTCAAACAGGCTGGTGTCGCACAGGTGCGAAGGCACCACGTTCTGCATGGCGCTGAACATGGTTTCAATCCGGCCCGGATAGCGTTTATCCCAGTCGCGCAGCATATCGCCAATCACCTGACGCTGCAGGTTCGGCTGTGAACCGCACAGGTTGCACGGAATGATCGGGAACGCTTTGGCTTCAGAGAAGCGCTCGATATCTTTTTCGCGGCAGTAGGCCAGCGGACGGATAACGATGTGCTTGCCGTCGTCGCTCATCAGCTTCGGCGGCATCCCCTTCATTTTCCCGCCGTAGAACATGTTCAGGAACAGCGTTTGCAGGATATCGTCACGATGGTGGCCGAGGGCAATTTTGGTGGCGCCCAGCTCGGTGGCCGTACGGTAGAGGATCCCGCGGCGCAGACGAGAGCAGAGCGAGCAGGTGGTTTTCCCTTCCGGAATTTTCTCTTTGACGATGCCGTAGGTGTTTTCTTCGACGATCTTATATTCAACGCCCAGCTTCTCCAGATACTCCGGCAGAATGTGCTCCGGGAAGCCCGGCTGTTTCTGGTCGAGGTTGACCGCCACCAGGCTGAAGCTGATGGGCGCGCTCTGCTGCAGATTGCGCAGAATTTCCAGCATGGTGTAGCTGTCTTTACCGCCGGAGAGGCAGACCATGATGCGGTCGCCGTCTTCAATCATGTTGAAGTCAGCGATGGCTTCGCCCACGTTACGGCGCAGACGCTTCTGCAATTTGTTCAGATTGTATTGTTCTTTTTTGGTAATTTCTTGATTTTGTTGCATTTAATAGTTACTCAAAAATCTAAATGGAAACTCAGGCCCTACAGCGTCTTCCAGTCCATTTGATTTACGATAAAAGCGCTGTCCCGCGCTGACGGCGAATCAGCGAATGTGTGGCGTGTATGGTACGGATTACGGCGACGAATGCCAGCATGTTTTGCAGGATGGGGCTTACTAACTCGCGGCTGTGGGGAGCGCGACATTAAATGCAGTGCGCCTTCAACAGGTTGTCCCCGCGCGACAACAAGTGGCTTGATCTCTCCATACGTTGCATAATACTGTATATATAGACAGTATTAACGAGTAAATGAAGATGAGCGCCACGTACGTATATCAAGCTGAACAGGACCTCGAATTACCCTTGTTCCTGGAGAGGATCCCCTGCGGTTTCCCCAGCCCGGCGCAGGACTATGTTGAAGAGAGCCTGGATCTGAACCGGCTGGTGGTCAAGCATCCCAGCGCGACCTACTTTGTGCGCGTTAGCGGTGATTCGATGATGGGCGCGGGCATTGGTGATGGCGATCTGCTGGTCGTCGACCGTTCATTAAAGGCCGAGCACGGCGATATCGTCGTCGCGGCCGTAGCGGGGGAGTTTACGGTAAAAGAATTGCGAACCCGGCCATCATTACAGCTGATGCCGCATAACGCGCAGTACGCGCCGATAGTCTTTCACGCGGAGGAAGAGCTGCAAATCTTCGGCGTGGTGACGTTTAGCTTAAAAGCCCATAAATATGTTCGCGTTGGTTGATGTTAACAATTTTTATGCCTCCTGTGAGACGGTATTCCGCCCGGATCTTCAGGGCCGGCCGGTAGTGGTGGTGTCCAATAACGACGGATGCATTATCTCCCGCTCGGCCGAGGCCAAAGCGCTCGGCATTAGCATGGGCGCGCCGTATTTTAAAATTAAAGAGGAACTGCAGCGTCAGCGGGTGAGCGTGTTCAGTTCTAACTACGCGCTGTATGCCGATCTCAGCCATCGGGTGATGCAGACATTGATGGATCTCGTGCCCAGCGTGGAGATCTATTCGATAGATGAAGCGTTTATTGATATCCCCAGCGGCGTGGGGCTTGAGGCGTTTGGTCACCAGATACGCGACGCGGTAAGGACGAATACGGGGCTGACGGTGGGCGTCGGCATTGGGCCGACCAAAACGCTCGCCAAGCTCGCCAATCTGGCGGCTAAAACCTGGCGACAAACCCAGGGGGTCGTCGATCTCAGCGCCACGGAACGCCAGCGTAAATTGCTTTCCTTGCTTCCGGCGCATGAAGTCTGGGGCGTGGGGAGACGTACGCGTAAGAAGCTGGAGTTGATGGGAATAGAAACCGCCTTGCAGCTGGCCGATAGCTCGACCTGGGTTATTCGCCGCCATTTTAACGTCGTGATGGAACGTACGGTACGTGAACTTCGCGGCGAGTCCTGCCTGGCGCTAGAGGAATTTGCGCCCACGAAGCAGCAGATTATTCATAGCCGCTCGTTTAGCCATCGCATCACCGCGTATAACGAGATGCACCAGGTGGTGTGCGCCTATGCCGAACGTGCGGCGGAAAAACTGCGGGCGGAAAGACAGTACTGCTGCGCCGTAAGCCTGTTTATGCGTACCAGCCCGCACGCGGAGCATGAGACGTTTTATGCTCCGCAGGCCTGCTGCAGGCTGACGGTTCCAACCTGTGATACGCGGGATATTATTCGCAGCGCCACTCAAGCGCTGGATAAGATCTGGAGAGACGGCTTTCGCTATATGAAAGCGGGGGTGATGCTGAGCGATTTTTTCAGCCAGGGCGTGGCGCAGCTGCAGCTGTTCGATGCTTTTCCACCTCAGGCCAATAGTCAGGCGCTGATGCAGGTGATCGACAGCATTAATCATTCCGGGCGGGGCAGTATCGGTTTTGCCGGAAAGGGGGTTGAACAGACATGGGCGATGAAGCGGGAAATGCTCTCCCCCAGCTACACCACTCGCTATGCGGATCTGCCGGTGGCCCGATAGCCGGCACCGGCGCCGGGTAGTTAGCCGAAATTAGTATAAACAGGGCGTTCGTCCAGCTTAAGGCAGTGCCTGACCCGTTCCTCGCCGTCATAGACATACGCGAATGCGTCGCTTGAGACGCGGTGGAGCAGCGTATCGCCGTTGGCGAAGGGGATAATCTCAATGTCGCCGACGCGCTTGTGGCCTGCGCCGGTTTCAAAATGGCCTTTCCAGGCTTCCTGGGTATGCCCGTAGACGTGCAGGATGACTTCGACCAGGCCGCGTTCAGGGCAGTTTAATTTCAGTATGGTTGATGAGAAATTGAGCGCGTAACTTTGACAGGGAATAATAACAAGAAGAAATAATAACTTTAGGAAATTCATTGGATTACATACTTTTATTGAAACAACACGCGATTATTGCCTGATTTGGCTTTTCGGGCTTTGTGTTTGATCAATATAAGTTTTTTGTATTTTCTCTCGGCAGCGCAAAAAATCAGTAAGGCCACCGGAGTGGCCTCGAACGTTGCCGTATTAGTTAAGACCCAGGCGGATCAAATCAACCGGGCAGAACGTGCCGTCACAACCATCAATCTCTACGCAGCTCTCGCGACGCAGCTGTTCCGCCGTTTTACCTTCACCGTGAATAGCGGTAATGACGCCGGTAGCGCCATTGTTGGCTACCATGACACGGGTGCCGAGCGTGATAGCGTTACGGTTACGATCGTAGGTTTTCATCGTCTCCTCCTTTCACATATTAAGACGGGTTATATTGGCGGTGTGAATTAATAGCGCGATCGAAAACGCGCTGTTTTGCGCTTCGTCAAAGTGCGGTTTTTTTATGAGTATTATGGACAAAACGACTGCATGGCTGCTGATTTTTTGCTCAATAAAAAGGCCGCATTAGCGACCTTCAGCATTGTGCCGATTAAAAGCGGCCAGCCAATCATACTTGTTGCGGGTGCCGACTTCCTTTTCTCCCTCTTCAAGTTTAATGATTAGCCTGCGCTTATTAATGCTTTCCTGGTTAAAGAAATAGGGGGTTAGCCTTCTGGACAGGGACTCATACATCGCCTGAGCGACTTCCTCACCGGCCTGCGGCCCGTGTTTGTCAAACTCATCCTTTATATCCTGGAAATCCTGATTCATACGTTCTCCACAACCACTTGAGAACGTTCAGTATGGGTGAGGCATCTGCATTTATCCACTGCTGACACTTTAGCTATGCAGGGATTGTCCATAACCTATTGATATTGCTTTTAAGGGCAGGCTGCACTGAAGGACCAAAAATCAATTGAATAAATAGGTATTATTTATCTAACTCTTGTTTATTGCATTGAAATTAAACAACTTTTAGCATTTCTTTTTTTGCTTTGGGGCGCGGTGGGGGCGTTGCGGTTTGGAATTTATTGCTCAGCATCCCCACCTGGTCCTGATCCAACTCGCCAATCCACTTCCTGTAGACCTCATAAACCATGTGTGAGTCTACTTCGATATGCTTCCTTAACTTTAAGGGGCGGCAATATGATAAGAAGCGAACATTCAAACCCTGCGGTTAACCCCGCGGGGCTTTTGCGTTTCTGGGGCATGCCTTGATATGATTATTTCTAAATACTTGGAACTGTTAATGAATGTGTACATCGGCTATATTTGGTTCGATTTTAAATTTCACACGTATCTCTTTTTTTCACAGTTCAAGCTTATGGATAAGTGAAGGTGCTTTGGGATGTCTAAGAAAGTAACGTTTACATCAATTATGACTGCCATTGGTACAGTAGCGTCAGTCTTAGCGTGTATTTACGCGATCAAGGCGTATGAATCGACTAAAACCCCGACATTTCCTTTAGACGATGCATATACAAATTCAATTGAGATTTCTTCTTTGACAAAAAATGCAAATCGCTTTGAAGATTTCTTAGAAGCCCATGTTGGGCGAGTTGTATATCTCAATGTGTATTTTGACCCAGATTCTGGTTTCATTGATGTTGATGAAGAACCTGAGCTTTCGCCAGAAGAGTATGAGTCTTATGACAAAGAGACTAGAGAGGCAATAGATCAGCAAAATGAGACTTTAGATCCTGAATCATTGACAATCTGGACAGAATGTTATGATGGATTCGACAAAAAGCAGAGGCCCAGTGTCGAGAACCACTGTACTGGATTAACTATTAGTTTTTTAAAAAACCCTGGTTCCTACTCGAGTCTTGAGTGGTTCAGGGGGGGGTATTATTTAAAAGGATATTTTCAGGTTGTGCTCCACCGTGGGCCGTATCAAGGATTTAGGGTTGCGACATTAAGAGGCGAAAGCGCCAGATAGATATTCTAATTTTTACAGATGAAAGTCATCAATGGCTCGCTTCGGCGGGCCTTTACCTTTTCAGGCTCCGGGAAAACTCATCGACGTGTGTTGTTGTTAAATCAGCCCTGAACCCGTACTTGTACGAATACTCTGCTTTTTGCTGTGCGCCTTCGCATTAAATAGCCCTCGATTTACAAGCAGGGAGATGATGGCGATCTGGCGGGTTAATCGCTTCCAGAAAGCAGGAGTGATGCTGGGCAGAGTGTTCAGCAGCAGTGGCAAATTTTTGGGCATGAAAAAGTCTGCCTATGTCCCTATATGTCCATACAGTGGTTTTCATAACTCATTGATAAGCCTCTAACCCCTTGATTCACAGAACATGCCAAAACCAATCGAATAAATAGGTATTGACTATACATCTTTAGCACTCCGCCATATCCCGCCTATCAGTAACAATAAATTCATTATTTATCAAAGCATTGTAAAAATATCGCTATCCCTCTCACCGGCGTCGGCAGGGTCTATGCTTATAAAAAGGCATGATCAAAGGGCCGCGTGCGGAATACCCCCACGCGGCGCGGGTTGAAGTGATAATCATTATCACTAACATAGCGTTAACCCTTTGTGGCTCCACTGATGAGGTAGACCTATGGATTTGCATTCAGGAACCTTCGATCCCAACGATGTGACCTGGCGCGGCATTACGCTGACGCCGTCGGCCGCGGCGCATATTCGTGAGCTGGTCAAACAGCAGCCTACGATTCAGGGCGTGCGTTTAGGGGTGAAGCAGACCGGCTGCGCGGGCTTTGGCTACGTGCTGGACGCGGTAAGCGAGCCGGATAAAGACGATCTGTTGTTTGAATCCGACGGCGCGAAGCTGTGGGTGCCTTTACGCGCAATGCCGTTTATTGACGGCACGGAAGTGGATTACGTGCGCGAAGGTTTGAATCAGCTGTTCAAATATCATAACCCGAAGGCGCAGAACGAATGCGGCTGCGGCGAAAGCTTTGGGGTATAGGCGGTACATAATGACGCGTAATACTGACGCAACTGACGATGTCCAGACCTGGGCCAGTGGCCCGCTGAACTATAAAGAAGGGTTCTTTACCCAGCTGCAAACCGATGAGCTGGCGAAAGGCATTAACGAAGAGGTGGTGCGGGCGATTTCCGCCAGGCGCAACGAACCGGAGTGGATGCTGGAATTTCGCCTGAAGGCTTACCGTGCCTGGGTTTTGATGGAAGAACCGCACTGGCTGAAGGCGAAGTATGATTCGCTGAACTACCAGGACTACAGCTACTACTCCGCGCCGTCCTGCGGCAACTGCGACGATAGCTGCGCGTCTGAACCCGGCGCACAGCAGCAGACCGGCAGCAGCAGCTTTTTAACCGATGAGGTGGAAGCCGCGTTTAATCAGCTGGGCGTGCCGGTGCGTGAGGGCAAAGAGGTGGCGGTTGACGCGATTTTTGACTCGGTATCCGTCGCCACCACCTACCGGGAAAAGCTCTCGGAGCAGGGCATTATCTTTTGCTCGTTTGGTGAAGCGATTCACGATCATCCCGAGCTGGTCAAACGCTATCTCGGCACGGTAGTGCCGGAAAATGACAACTTCTTCGCCGCGCTGAACGCCGCGGTAGCGTCGGACGGCACCTTTATTTATATCCCTAAAGGCGTGCGCTGCCCGATGGAGCTGTCGACCTATGTCCGGATCAACGCCGAGAAAACCGGCCAGTTTGAACGCACCATCCTGATTGCCGATGAAGGCAGCTATGTCAGCTACATTGAAGGCTGCTCGGCCCCGGTACGCGACAGCTATCAGCTGCACGCGGCGGTGGTAGAGGTGATCATTCATAAAGACGCGGAGGTGAAATATTCCACCGTGCAAAACTGGTTCCCCGGCGATAACAACACCGGCGGGATCCTGAACTTCGTCACCAAGCGCGCACTGTGCGAAGGCGAAAACAGCAAGATGTCGTGGACCCAGTCGGAAACCGGCTCGGCGATCACCTGGAAATACCCCAGCTGCATTCTGCGCGGCGATAACTCGGTCGGCGAATTCTTCTCGGTGGCGCTGACCAGCGGCCATCAGCAGGCCGACACCGGCACCAAGATGATCCACATTGGCAAAAATACCAAATCGACCATTATCTCGAAGGGGATCTCCGCCGGGCATAGCCAGAACAGCTATCGCGGGCTGGTGAAAATCATGCCGACGGCGACCAACGCGCGTAACTATACCCAGTGCGACTCGATGCTGATCGGCCCCGACTGCGGCGCGCACACCTTCCCATACGTGGAGTGTCGCAATAACAGCGCGCAGCTGGAGCACGAAGCGACAACGTCACGTATTGGTGAAGATCAGCTGTTTTACTGCCTGCAGCGCGGGATTAGCGAAGATGATGCAATCTCAATGATCGTGAACGGATTTTGTAAGGATGTTTTCTCGGAGCTGCCGCTGGAGTTCGCCGTGGAAGCGCAAAAACTGCTGGCTATCAGCCTTGAACACAGCGTCGGTTAAGGATTAAGGGAATCGATATGTTAAATATCAATGAATTACAGGTCTCCGTTGATGAGAAAGCGATCCTGCGCGGCGTGAGCCTGAACGTGCGTCCGGGCGAGGTGCACGCCATTATGGGGCCGAATGGCTCCGGCAAAAGCACGCTCTCCGCCACGCTGGCAGGCCGCGAAGACTACAGCGTAACCGGCGGCTCCGTGACCTTTAAGGGTCACGACCTGCTGGCGCTATCGCCGGAAGAACGCGCTGGGGAAGGCATTTTTATGGCCTTCCAGTATCCGGTTGAGATCCCGGGGGTGAGCAATCAGTTTTTCCTGCAAACCGCGCTTAACGCGGTACGCGCCCACCGGGGCCAGGAGCCGCTGGATCGTTTTGACTTTCAGGACCTGATGGAAGAGAAGATTGAGCTGCTGAAGATGCCGACGGATCTGCTGACCCGCTCGGTCAACGTGGGTTTCTCCGGCGGTGAGAAAAAGCGCAATGACATCCTGCAAATGGCGGTGCTGGAGCCGGCGCTGTGTATTCTGGATGAAACGGATTCCGGGCTGGATATCGACGCGCTGAAAATCGTCGCCGAAGGGGTGAACGCGCTGCGCGACGGCAAGCGTTCCTTCATTATCGTCACCCACTATCAGCGCATTCTGGACTACATCAAGCCCGACGTCGTCCACGTGCTGTATCAGGGGCGTATTGTAAAATCCGGTGATTTCTCGCTGGTGAAACAGCTGGAGGAGCAGGGCTATGGCTGGCTTAGCGAACAACAATAGCGCGCTTCAGCAGTGGCATGCGCTATTCCAGGCGCGCGGCGGACAGGCCTCGCCGCAGGCGCTGGCGCATCTCCAGCAGATCCATCAGCTTGGGCTGCCAACGCGTAAAGACGAAGACTGGAAGTACACGGCGCTGGATAAGCTGCTCGCCAGCACCTTCGTGGCGCCCGCGCTGCCCGCGCTGAGCGCCGACCAGCTTGACGCCCACGCGGTCGCGCTGCCGGCCTATCGTCTGGTGTTTGTTGACGGCCAGTTTGATGCCCGGCTCAGCGATGACCTCAGCGACAGCGGGTTTGAGGTGACGGTGGATAACCAGCGCCAGTCGCTGCCGGAGGCGGTGCATCCGGAGGTGTTCCTGCATCTGACGGAAAGCCTGGCCAGCAGCGTGACGCATATCCAGGTGCGACGCAATCAGCGTCCGGATAAGCCGCTGCTGCTGCTGCATATTACGCGCGGGCTGGAAAGCGACGAGATGAACACGGCGCACTATCGCCATCATATCGAACTGGCGGAAGGGGCGCAGGCGACGGTGATTGAACAGTATGTCAGCCTGAACCCGGTGCGTCATTTTACCGGCGCAAGGTTCACCATGACGGTGGCGGATAACGCCCAGCTTCAGCACCTGAAGCTGGGGTTTGAAAACGACCAGAGCTACCATTTTGCCCATAACGACCTGCGGCTGGGGCGCGATGCCGCTGCCTTCAGCCACAGTTTTCTGCTGGGGGCGGCGGTAACGCGCCATCACACCAGCACGCAGTTGAACGGGGAAAACAGCACGCTACGGCTCAACAGCCTGGCGATGCCGGTTAATGCCGAAGTGTGCGATAGCCGGACCTGGCTTGAACATAACCGCGGCTACTGCGACAGCCGCCAGCTGCATAAAACCATCGTCAGCGATAAAGGCCGCGCGGTGTTTAACGGCGTGATTACCGTGGCGCCGCACGCCATTAAAACCGACGGGCAGATGACCAACAACAATCTGCTGCTGGGGCGTCTGGCGGAAGTCGACACCAAGCCACAGCTGGAAATTTACGCCGATGACGTAAAATGCAGCCACGGCGCGACCGTGGGTCGAATCGATGATGAGCAGCTCTTTTATCTACGCTCGCGCGGGATTGCGTTAGAGGAGGCGAGAAACATCATCCTCTACGCCTTTGCCGCCGGGCTGACCGATGCCATCGCCCTTGATGCGCTGAAACAGCACGTGCTGGCGCGCATTGGGCTGCGTCTGGCGAGGGGGAAACCATGACCTTTTCCGTACAGCAGGTTCGCGGCGATTTTCCGGTGCTCGCGCGCGAAGTGAACGGCCAGCCGCTGGCTTATCTGGATTCCGCCGCCAGCGCGCAGAAACCCGAGCAGGTGATCCACGCCGAGGCGGCGTTTTATCGTCACGGCTATGCGGCCGTACACCGGGGAATTCACACCCTGAGCGCCGAAGCCACCCAGCGTATGGAAGAGGTGCGCCAGAAGGTGGCGCATTTCCTGAACGCCGCCAGCGCCGAGGAGGTGGTTTTTGTTCGCGGCACTACCGAGGCGATCAACCTGGTTGCCAACAGCTGGGGCGCCAGCAACGTGCAGGCGGGCGATAATATTGTCATCACCGCGATGGAGCACCATGCGAATATCGTGCCCTGGCAGATGCTCTGCGCCCGCACGGGCGCGCAGCTGCGGGTGATCCCGCTCAACGCCGACGGCACGCTGCAAATGGACGTCGCGGCGGGGCTATTTGATGAGCACACGCGGCTGCTGGCGGTCACGCAGGTTTCTAACGTGCTGGGCACCGAGAACCCGCTGGCGGAGTTGATTACGCTGGCGCACGACAGCGGGGCGAAGGTGCTGGTGGACGGCGCGCAGGCGGTGATGCACCACCCGGTTGACGTCCAGGCGCTGGGCTGCGACTTCTACGCCTTCTCCGGCCATAAATTATACGGCCCGACGGGTATCGGCGCGCTGTACGTTAAAGCCGATATCCTGCAGGCGATGCCGCCGTGGGAAGGGGGCGGTTCAATGATCGCCACCGTCAGCCTGAGCGAAGGCACCACCTGGGCAAAAGCGCCGTGGCGCTTCGAAGCCGGTACGCCGAATACCGGCGGAATTATCGGCCTGGGGGCGGCACTGGATTACGTCGCGGCGCTGGGGCTGACGCAAATCGGCGAATACGAACAGACGCTGATGCGCTACGCGCTGGACGCGCTGGCGGAGGTGCAGGACCTGCACCTGTACGGCCCGGCGGAGCGGCTGGGGGTGATTGCGTTTAACCTCGGCAAACATCATGCCTACGATGTGGGCAGCTTCCTCGATAACTACGGCATTGCCGTGCGCACCGGCCACCACTGCGCGATGCCACTGATGGAATTTTATCAGGTGCCCGCCATGTGCCGGGCATCGCTGGCGATGTACAACACCGTTGAGGAAGTAGACCGCCTGGTGGCGGGCCTACAGCGCATTCGCCATTTATTAGGGTAACAGGGAGCGACAATGGCGGCTTTACCGGACAAAGAAAAACTGTTGCGCAACTTTAACCGTTGCGCCAACTGGGAAGAGAAATACCTCTATATTATCGAGCTGGGTCAGCGATTGCCCCCGCTTAGCCCCGAGCAGCATAGCCCGGAGCATATTATTCAGGGGTGCCAGAGCCAGGTGTGGATCGTGATGGGGCGCGATGCGCAGGGACGCATCACGTTACAGGGCGATAGCGATGCGGCTATCGTTAAAGGCTTGATTGCCGTGGTCTTTATCCTCTACGATGGGATGACCGCCGCGGATGTACAGGCCTTTGATGTTCGCCCCTGGTTTGAGCAACTGGCGCTGGCGCAGCATCTGACGCCATCGCGCTCACAGGGGCTGGAGGCGATGATCCGTGCAATCCGCACGCAGGCGGCGAGTTTTGGCTAATATCAAATAGACAGCTTTCATTCTGTTACGAAAGGTGGGCGGGCAGCCCACCGCGCTGGTGGTTCAGCTTTCTGGCACGTTGTCAGTGAATATGAATAAGGAATCCAGATATGAAGCGCGCGTCCCTCTTAACACTCAGCATTTTAGGTGCCCTCAGCGCGATTTCCAGCGCCTGGGCAGTCGACTACCCGTTACCCCCTGCTAACAGCCGTTTAATCGGCCACAATCAAACCTACACCGTTCAGGAGGGCGATAAGAACCTACAGGCGATCGCCAGGCGCTTTGATACCGCCGCGATGCTTATCCTCGAAGCCAACAATACCATCGCGCCGGTTCCGCGTCCGGGCACCGTGGTGACCATTCCGTCGCAGATGCTGCTGCCTGACGTTCCGCGCGAAGGGATTGTGGTTAACCTTGCAGAACTGCGTCTGTACTACTTCCCGCCGGGCGAACAGATGGTGCAGGTCTATCCAATCGGCATTGGCCTACAGGGGCTGGAAACGCCGGAAATGACCACCCGCGTGGGGCAGAAGATCCCTAACCCGACCTGGACGCCAACCGCGGGCATCCGCAAGCGCTCGCTGGAGCGCGGCGTTACGCTGCCGCCGGTCGTACCTGCCGGGCCGAATAACCCGTTAGGGCTTTATGCGCTGCGTCTGGCGTACGGTAACGGTGAATATCTTATTCACGGCACCAACGCGCCGGATAGCGTCGGCCTGCGCGTCAGCTCGGGCTGTATTCGCATGAACGCGCCGGATATTAAAGCGCTGTTCGCGCAGGTGCGCAGCGGTACGCCGGTGCGGGTGATTAACGAGCCGGTGAAGTATGCGGTAGAGCCGAACGGCGCGCGCTATCTGGAAGTGCATCGTCCGCTGTCGCAGAACGAAGCGCAGGATACGCAAACCATGAAGATGACGCTGTCGTCGGGCTTTAAGCAGTTTGCCGGGCAGGCGAGCGAAGGGCAGGTGAAGAGCGCGCTGACGCGTCGTGCCGGGTATCCGGTGATGGTCTCTGAGGTGCAGGGGACGGCATCGGTGCTGTCGGCGCAGAATAGTTCGGTGGCTTCAGGAACCGTGACGCAGTAGGAAAGGGTAAATCGCAGGCAAAAAAAATGGCGCACAGTGTGCGCCATTTTTATTACCAGAACTCTTACTTACGGTAAGAGTGAGCCTGGTTGTCCAGACGCTGGTTAGCACGAGCTGCGTCGTCTTTAGCAGCCTGAACGTCGGAACGCATTGCGTTCACGTCGTTGCTCAGCTGGTCAACTTTAGCGTTCAGAGTCTGAACGTCAGAAGACAGCTGATCGATTTTAGCATTGCTGGAGCAACCTGCCAGCAGAGTAGAACCCAGGATTACCGCGCCCAGTACCAGTTTAGTACGATTCATTATAAATACCCTCTAGATTGAGTTAATCTCCATGTAGCGTTACAAGTATTACACAAACTTTTTTATATTGAGAATATTTTTTTATGCGTTTTCCCTTATTTTTGATCGTTCGCTCAAAGAAGCATCGACTTTAGGGTTTTAGGCGGAAAATGCGAGTGAAAACAGAGGACTTCCATCGGATTCATCTTAGATAATCAAAGTTTAAATAGTGGCAGCCTATTGGATTTTTTATTGAGCTACGTTATCAGAATGTATAAAAAAAGCGCCCAGTGGGCGCTTTTTTAGGCAAACTATAATAAGTATGTGGATTATTACAGTACGTGCACGGATGCGGTGTTGGTGGTGCCGCTCGGAACCAGCGCGCCGGAAACCATCACCACCACGTCGCCTTTCTGTGCCAGGCCGCTTTCTACAGCCACTTCTTTACCCAGACGGTAGAAATCATCGGTAGAGCTGATTTCTTTGACAACCTGAGCCACAACGCCTTTGCTCAGCACCAGCTGACGCGCAGTGGTTTCGTTGGTGGTCAGGGCCAGGATGGTGGCATCCGGGAAGTATTTACGGATAGCGCGTGCAGATTTACCGCCCTGGGTCGCCACGACGATCAGCGGCGCGTCCAGTTTTTCTGCAGTTTCAACCGCGCCACGGCAAACAGCTTCGGTGATGCGCAGTTTACGGCTGTCGTTGTTGAACTCCAGACGGCTGGTCATCACGCGGTCAGTACGTTCGCAGATGGTTGCCATGATGGTCACAGCTTCCAGCGGGTACTTACCTTTAGCGGATTCGCCGGACAGCATCACTGCGTCGGTACCGTCGAGGATGGCGTTAGCCACGTCGCCTGCTTCAGCGCGGGTCGGACGCGGGTTTTTGATCATGGAATCCAGCATCTGAGTCGCGGTGATAACCACTTTACGTGCGCGGATACATTTTTCGATGATCATCTTCTGCGCGAAGATAACTTCTTCAACCGGGATCTCAACGCCCATGTCGCCACGAGCAACCATGATGCCGTCAGACGCTTCGAGGATTTCGTCGAAGTTGTTCAGGCCTTCCTGGTTTTCAATCTTGGAGATAATCTGAATGTTATCACCGCCGTGGGCTTTCAGGTGCTCACGAATTTCCACTACCTCAGAACGTTTACGGATAAAGGAAGCCGCAACGAAGTCGACGCCTTGCTCGCAACCGAAGATCAGATCCTGTTTATCTTTTTCTGCCAGTGCCGGCAGGGCAATGGAAACGCCCGGCAGGTTAACGCCTTTGTTTTCGCCCAGG
>NZ_JBKDZH010000011.1:0-10033 GCF_047971185.1 Kluyvera sp. | reverse complement strand
TGACGGTGAGCTCCGTCGTAGCTGTGTCAGTGTGTGTGTGTGTGTGTGTGTGTGTTGCTCTTTCTTGAGGTATACATGTGTGTGTGTGTGTGTGTGTGTGTGTGTGTGTCATGGGTGTTGCTCTTTCTTAAGGCATACGTGTGTGTGTGTGTGTGTGGCGCCTGTAACACCAGAATATTTGTGTACGTAAGGGAGTGTTCCTTAAGGCCGCTTGAAGGTTTTACAACTCGCCTTCAGACTTACTCATCGTCCTCTCTTGTGCTTGTTTCGCCTCCTTGTTAGACGCGGCTAATTCTCGCGTCGGTGGCAAGTTAAAACATAAACTGGAAAATATATTGTTGAAATGTGCTTAAAAAGTTTAGTTTTCTCATTCTCGCAGGTTTCTGGTCACCTTTATGAAAACAATATCGACTAAAAGTTAGCTTCAGAATTCTCTGTATTTGTCGATAATTTCAGCTCTTTAAGATCCTACTCATTAATAAGAAATGGAAGTCAACTTTTTTTTATAAACGAATATTTTGAAGGTCATATGGCCCTCAGCAATATGGAACGGGGCGGTGGAAGCCAGTCATGGGAGGGGGGAGTTTTGTTGGTGATGGAGAGTGGATGTTTCTTCACATTAAACAGCTAAAGTAATGGAGCAGCCGTACCGTGAAATAGCATCCGCAGTGTTCCGTTATCATCCAAGGCCAGGCGGGTCCGTGAGGGCTAGACCAACGCAGACCGTCTCAACGCTTCGAACTTTAAAATATTGGTTCTCGTTTTGGTGCTTCAGAGGGAATGGCAGCCTAATCAAGGGCGTTATCAGTGTGATCCCATGTCGTGCTGATGGCTGGGTCCTGATTGCTATCGCTCCAAAAACCAGACCAAATCCTCACCTAAGATTAAAAAAAAAAAAAAAAAAAATAGAAAAGAAAGGAAAAACAGATTCCCTTTAAATATCTGCTGTGTTGGTACGGCAGCTTAGAGAGCTGAAAGCACCTCAGCAATAATTTGTCAGGTGCAGATCACAACTTTTTATTGGAAACGTATTTTATGATACGAATTTTTTGTACATCAGATTCCGGTGATGCAACATCTACAATTTATATAAATGATGAGTTGTTTGCGTGACCCCTGTGCACTTCCTGTTGATGAAGGTAAGTCAGAACCCCACGCCACGTGTACAGCGCCTCACCTTTAGTTCATTACAGGCAACTGAAGGAAAGCGAGCGTTCATCACCGGCTTGTGATGGATCAGAGAGCTGTTCAGTGATATACAAGACACGCCTTCATTTGCTTTCTAAATCTAGTGACAAAAAAAAAATTGGTACCCAAAAATTTTAAGGGAACCTTTAACTTGTCACCGTATAGTTTGGGTCCGGTGTGCAATACTTATTAGTCAAGAATGAAGAAAAGTTTGTCATAAAAAATACAATTATTTGCGTTGAATTGAATTCACACCAGATTTCAGAGTTAAGCCTTGAGAGGCATTTTCTCAGTCTACATGTGTGAGAGAATGAAAGATTGATCAAGAGTTTCATTGCCGTTTGTGTGCATGTGTGTGTGTGTGTGTGTGTGTGTGGCGTGCGTGCTCATGTATATGGGAAGGAGGCAAAGGAAGGGATGGGAACAGTGACATACAAATAGAAAGAGAGAGGGAGGAAGGAGTGGGGGAGAGTGAGTGAGTGGGGAGAGGGTGAGAGGGTCCTGCCCTTCTATTGATTACTACTCTCACTCCCCGAAATTCTTGTGTCACCTCGGATCTACACAGCACGAGCCCTTTTTACCGGCCAGACATTGTGGGGAGAAGGACGGCGCCGTCATGTCCACAGGGGGTCTTGTGACACAAAAAAGACACTATTTTTATTTCTCTTTCATTAGTGGCTTTTACAAAATTCCATTCCATTCTGTTCTGTTTTCTAGGAACGTAGCACTGGAACACCACTGCTACGTTCCTTTGAAAGGGATATCAGTATTGGTGAAATTGTCACATAACAGTTTTGATTGTGTTCAGTTTCTTCGTTTATCTTTCATTTTTAAGTTGTCAAGGCTACCAAACGCTTTATAAAGACAAGACACCTTTTCCTATATTACCGTTCCCTGTACAATCATTGTGAGGTGTAGGGATAAGGGAAGACCTATTCTGTTTAGTTAATCCTAAAGTATAGGACGAAGAAGGGACTAATATGTGGCGCCAGAAGCTGTTTTTGAAAGATGGCATAGCGGGTGACGACGTGAATAGCTTTGGTTGGCATCAAGATTTAGAAGATTTGCTTCATACACAAGGATACACAAGGATATAAGGAGGCTACAAGAGGCCAGGTAGTCTATACGAGAGTATGCATTTACCAACTTCCCTCCCCATCCCTAAATTTAACCTCCATTTCAAGCTTTCAGTACTGCTTGCTTCAGCTACATATCTACTTAATTTGCTAGTATCATCCACTCCCCTATTCGTGAACCAGTTTTTACATCTCTCCTTCCCGAACCTGAGTTTATCTAGTTTATACCCATTGCTTCGTGGCCTAATATCTGTGTTTAGTATAAATAGTTTATCTAAAGCACCCATATCAATCCTCTTAACCTATTCAAAAACTGAAATTAAATCACTCTGCAGTCTACGTTTTTTCTAAGATGTAAGTTAAGCTTCTATAGTCTTTTAATGTGCGGTAAGTTTCTAAGTCCTTTAGTCATTTCGGTCATACCTCTTTGTACTTTGTACTTGGCGGTAATACAGTGATTCCTGGGTCGGAGGTCAGAGACCACATGCACACCCAACTACCTTTCGTAGCTGGAATGACCAAGAACTGTATTATATAATGTATATGTATTTAAGGCGTTATTTTTACCTATACTTGGGACGCTGCATTTGTCGATATTCAGCTGCATCATTCATTTTAAATTAACTTCCTTATGATTGCTGTTGCCTAATTCCCCATCTATTTCAACCAACTCTATTATCATTGCTGTATAACGCTAAGTAAAATACTATTTCCTTTTCTGGGTTCATTAACTTGTGGCGTGAGAAAATTATCTTGCACAATCTTAATGAAACGTTCTGTTCCATGGTCACCCATAAGGTTATCCCAGACAATATTTTTGTAATAAAATCACCAACGGTATATATTACCATATTCGCTGGTCCTGTTTATTTCCTAGAATAAGGCGGAAGAGGCATTCTCTGTAACAGTGAGAGGCCGGTAGACGATACCTATAATAAGTTTATCTTTTGCTTCTGCAATTTCCTTACATATTGTTGCAGCATTTCCGTCTGTTTAGGTGACTTATTGATAACAGTTAACAGTATCTTTTACAAAGCTACTCCACCTCTTCGCATTCTTTGCCTGTCTGCATTACATAGATTATTTCCCTTTCATTGAAATCTCAAAGAAAAATGTTTGCTGTCGATGGCTATCCATGACTCAAAGATCGCTATAATGTTTACTATTTCCGCACTAGTTAAACCCCGCAGGAGCTCCATTTTCTTTCTAAGACTACAAGTATTCGTGCAGTAACGTGTAAAATCATCATCAGTATCAGCAACTTGAACACGTGACTTTTATCAAAATTAATTATTTTATACCTGTTCACGCTTTCAGTAGACTCAACATTATCTGATTCTATACTGAGTTTCTTTCCGACACCCTCGCGCCACAAATCCTCACTTCCTCCCAACACGACAAAAAACTACTGAGTGTTTCAATCTTATGCTCAAAACTGGCGGCGAAAGCCACCACGCCCTTACGTGAGAGGTAAACACTAGGTAACGTGGTCTTCCTGCCGTAATAACTGCCCCAGTTATCTACGAAAGACCATCCGTTGCTCTTGCAATGATCAGCCAGCCAACTTTTCAAAGCAATTGCTCAGGAAAGCTACTCGCTGGACACTTCTACGCGGCGAAACACCACACACTGCCCGCTTATTTCTAAGGCCACAGATTCACCCTGAAGCCTGTCTGAATCTTCTTCTAACTCCTCGGGTGTAACCTTGTCTGTTTCGTTCCCTCCTGCTCTGAAACACATAATGGGCGCAGCACCCTCTCAAAACATACTTCTAGCCAGCCAATCACCCACCTCCCTCATCCTCGCCCCAGGAAAACAATTCCTTGTCCTGTTTCTCCTGTTTCTGCAACAAGAAACGCGCTCAAAGCACCTTACCTGACTGCCACCATCCACCAAGTTCTTACTTTGGGGCAGTGGTCATGTGTTTGCCGTACTACAGTCTCCTCCACACTTGTCATCCAGAGCCAAGAACACGATGTTGATAGAGAGCTGGGCCACGTCACACTTAGGGGCAGCTCTTCCCACTCTGCTTTTTCCCAACACCTTCTAGGTAATTTCAGGAGCCACAGAAGGGCGCTAGGTGTAGGAGGCCTTCAGCTCCTCCTCAGCGCGATGTTCTCCGCCTATAAGACCTGAACTTGCTCCCGTAGTCGGCGCTAGGTGTTGGAGGCCTTCAGCTCCTTCCTCAGCGAGATGTTCTCCGCCTGTAAGACTGGAACTTGCTTTCGTAGTCGGCGAGGCTCCAAGCACAAGTCGCTTTTAGCCATGGCTAGCAACCAGCTAAGTAAGTTGACCACAGAGAGACCCGGCACACGTTAACTCACGACTAGTGACTGAGGTTAACTGACTGATGACTGAGGCCAAGTAACTAGTGATTAAGGTCAACTCAAGTAATAACTGAGGTCAACTGATGTTTGTGTTGCATCCCCTGAATCACACTCCAGGGAAATGTTGTCGTCTTCACGTTTTTCGAATATTCGACAGAATACTAAAAGATGACCTTCATGTTGTACTTTAGTGGTTGTTGTGATCGGGACTTTGTGTTAATTGGTTCACTTTCGTTATCATAGGTATTTTTGGCTTAAATAGATTTGTGTTACATGAGAGTTTCTGTAAACATTTTTTTTATCTCACCAGTAACGTATTTGGACTGTATAGAGGCTTTTGGCACCAACGGGACATAGTTTCCCTTTTACTCGTACCTTCTGCTAATCCTGTTGTTGCTGTTACTGCTCTTACTGTTTCTACTGTAGCTGTTACTATGTATTATTACTGCTCCTGCTGCTGCTGCTTCTACTACTACGACTACGACTACTACTACTACTGCTACTACTACTACTACTACTACTACTACTACTACTAATAATAATAATAATAATAATAATTTCTTTTTGCTCTTCTAATATAATTTTCACTTTCCGCGCTGATTGAAAGTATCTATTCGTAAGATTAGCTTCTCTTCTCATCTGTTTATAAATTCAACGCTTTAACCCAATATTATGCTTAATTTTGCTCGTCATCTATCTTGGGTCTGCATTTTCTCCTCTCACTAGCCTGTAAGGAATATTCTGAGATAGCGCAGTCGTGATTTTTCTGGTGAAGGGGCAATACAGGTTTTCAACTGGCGCTTGGTAGTTAGGATCTGAGTCCTCTGCTCCGTGACCTAACTGTTGACCTGACGCTCCCAAGTCCGTCTCTTCTTCCTCGCCGATAATCCACTCGTTAGAGATCGCACCCCTTCGGGACCCACCTCTCTGGACCTCTGTTCTCACCTGCCCTGACACCCCCAAGTTAATCCCCCTCCTTGCCGCTAAACCCGTCATGAATCCTCCGAACCCCTCGATACCCGTTCTGACCTGACCCCAACACCAACTCCACCCGGTTAATTCCTTGTAGGTGTTGTCTCGGCGCTTCGTAGTTGCCAATTCTGAAAGTGGTACACGCATTTTATTGAAGTTAATGCTTGCCTTCCCCCATCGGTGCCCAACAGTACTAGTAGCAGCCCCACAGCGTGTTTAAAAGGTCGTTAGGCGCCCGCTCTCCTCGTCGAGCTCGACTTGGTGGAATCCCCAGCAAGCGTCCGCCACCGTCTTGTACGAGTGTGAGGGATTATCAGACACCGTGTCGAAGCGCGCCAGAGTGTGATGTGTCTCCCGCAGACAGCAAGCAATTAACTTCTGAAAGTCGACAGTCCTGCGGGGCCTGCCTGACTTCATGGCTACCAACACCATACGAGCACATCGTTCTATAGCCTCTCCTGCGGGAACTGGGCGGATCACATCTTTGTTGTCGTCGTCGTTAAGCTGCTGGTTGACTTTCGCCTCCCAGTGTTTGGGAGCCGAGCCAGGTGTTTGGCAGGCGTAGAGCTGCGCACCCTCCAGAAGCTGTATGTGGTGTTGGGCGCCCTCCATGACATGGAGAGGGTACCGGTCTGTGTTGAATGTAGTCGAGGAGAACTGTCTCAGGAGCCATAGTTCCAATCGAGGAACGTTATCCTCTAGCGACCGAAGCGGCATGTAGGCGGACCTGGCCGGGAGGCGACTGTTACGGTGGTACCATTAATCAGCTCCTTCGGCAGTCGAACCTCTTCGTTGATTTTTTGGTACTGTAAAAGCGGAATGGTGGCGAAGAGAGTGTCTAAGCGGCGGGGGAGACGGGGTTGTAAGGCGATATTGTTGACGTTTGCCAAGGGGTCTCGCCGAGGACATCTTCGTCTTCCCCTTCGCATATTTTAGGGATCAGTCAAGTGTTTTACTTTAATATTATTGTAGCAAATGATTTCTGAATTATAAGAAAATATATATTTGATCAAATATGAAGTAGCAAACTTTGCTTAATCAGTTTCCTTAGCTTAAGAAAGACTTGTGTTTCTATATCTGATTATAAAACAGCCTCCTGTCAGTGCAGCGATGCCAAGCGTGCGATAATTGCTGCAGCCCACGAGAATCAAAACAGCCTCATTATCGCTGCTTTATCCTTTCCTTACTCATCTAAATTATATCAATAAGTACGTGTTTAACCATAAGTTGGACAGAAGACCGTTACTTGTTTGAGTGCGATAGTTTTTGATGAGAAAGAGATAATTGTAATGTGCTTAGTACGATAATCTGGTAATGCTGCGTCGGTGTTATTGTGCAGGATGTCTTCTGCATTGTCAGCTCCACCAGATAGTCTCTTGCCAACACACCAATGGGGCTTGGCCTTTTCCCAGAGGGCTCCATATCTGGTGCGACTCCTGTGAGGTTTGTATAGTAGTACAACGCGGCGTGTGGTGTGACGGCGTCTTCTTCTTCTTCTGTGACCTCTATTGCTTTGAATCGCTAGGGCGCCAGGGATGTCAGCCATGTTACTCATATGATGTACGCAATTATACTAATATATTTATTACTGGATCAATCAGTACATGTGTTATTATACATGAAAAAATATATATTTTTATAGTAATGTGTGTAAAATGCTTTCATTATCAGGTTTTCCATATGCAGATGTTTGCCAGTACTACCAACATTGGCCGAAGGTATTCCCTAGAAAGGGAAGGGGTTAGGGTTGATTAATGGTAGCGACCGGAAAGGGGACCCCGCTTAAGGGAAAGGGAAGGGGAGGGTGGTAGAGAAGATTCATAGTACCGCCGTTAAAAGGCCCGGTCACACGAGCGTTTGTCTCGAGAATTTCACGGCGATACTATTTCACGCCGGTGATTTTTCAGCCGGTTGTGGTCACAAGGCGCTTCGCCGACTTTAGAGGTATAGTTCGGCGGGCTGCATTATTCGGTGTTGGGCTGAGCCGTACAAATACTGACGTACCAAAACAAAAGAGCCTTAATAGCGGTGGCCAGAGACCCAGTGAAGACATCAGGACAGGGCCAGCAACATATACCTGGGCCCCTGTGTCGGCCATAGCCGTGACCGTTTGAACCTGGCCGCCCGACCGCGCGGGCAGCTTGACCTGCAGGAGAGGCTCCGTGGATAGGTGAGTAGTCCGGCTTGTCACAGTGTTAATAGCCTCAACCTCACGTTTCATGGGGCTCCTGCACATTTCTTTTCAGTCATCAGCTGTGACGTCAACCCCCGCCACCGCACTTTCCCGGGCAAGTTTCCCGCCCGAGGCAGCATCATGCTTTGCCGCCTCAAACACAGAACAAAAGCCCCTGAGGCTGTCGATGTGACTGATACTCTCACACCACCGAGACATCTGTCTTAACGCAGAGTCACTGAGATCAACTATCACTTTCCGCAGGAGCATGTTATCCGACAGATCATCGCCACAATGAGGACACTGAAAGCCACATTTAATGGCCTGCTGAGGACATCGAATAAAGAAGGCACTGATGGGCTTGTCGGGAGCCTGGCTGACGCTTAAGAAATCAGACCAGCGCACTACCTGATTTGACGGACGATGCATGATTTTTCCTATGGCATCCAGTGCCTCCTTAGGTGCCATGGTTTCCCATTGCCCTGTGGTGAACATGGCGTCAAGGGCACACTGTAACGCAGGAGCACACAGGAGGCGGATGAAGAAGCCTGCCGCCAGGTTCTGAAGTTGGCCAACGTCATCTTTACCTCGCATTTAACTGGCGTTGTCCCAGCGGGAACCTTCCCAAGGGGCGGGTGCCGCGTGGCAGACAAAGACACCAGGCTTGCTTGCAGAGATGGGATGGCCTCCTACTGTGAGAGCAGGACCCGTATTATAGAAGGGTTCACAATGTTGCTAATTAACTGAGATAGCAACCTATCCCGCCACATTGGCATGCTAGAAACAACATTGTGACGTCACGAGGGTGTTAAATAACAACCGATTCTGATATAGCACCCTCCCTCTCTACATTGGCATTTCAGAAGCTAATTATGACTTCATAAGGTTGCTGGGGATGGTGTTAATAAAAACAGCCTCGGAGGTGGTGTTAACGCGAGCGAGCAACCTTCGTCAGATTTATATGAAATTACTAATATTTAATGTTTTTAACCTGAACTTTAAGTCTGCGAGTATATACTGCACATTCTTCCATGAAACGCCGAGTTGTATACACTAAACGTCGTGAATGACATACAAGTGCTAACAGCGGCACGGCTGGCAGCGCCGTAGAAGCAGTGGCGTTTGATCTGGGCCCATATACCTGGTGCTTTTTGCTCGTGCACTAAGAAGGAAGAGGCGATTTCGCGATCGCCTTGACCCTCTCTCCATTGGTGGTAATGAGTTAATAAACCACAAAAAGTTCCCTGGCAGTGAGCTGGTTCAGCTCATCGAAAACTGGAGCCTGGAGCTGGGTGCTGCTGAGGTATTATCCCTGACAGATTACACCCGGACCACTCCGGTGGCTGACAATGTTTTACCGATAGATTTTAATGTGCTATTCATCTCTCTGATTACCGTTTCCGTCGCAAAGTACTCGCTTCTGATATTTGAACAACAAAGTAAGCGGGAATAGGTTCCTAATTTAGCAACTACAGTTAGTATATAATTTTTCTAGGTGATTGCCTCACAGCTATTACCTCGGGGAGCCATTTGAAGGATATGGAAGAAAAGCAGTTTATTACCGTAAACATCCAACCAACGTGACCTAAAGTATAAAGCCCGTGTCACACGGGCGATATTTCCTGGCATCTTTTGGTATCTTGCTACCAAATGATGCCCGGAGTGGTGGCAAAAAGTGCTCGTGGTGTCACACGTCATTTCGGCTCCGAGGACCTTCTATTGGCATCTTCCCGCAACCAAACCACACAATGGATCGTGCTAGAAGACGTCACCTTGCTGCGACTGGCCTCTTTGTGTGTTTTGACACATTCTTTGCCAAAAAACGTCTGTGGAGTCGCCCTTGGCTTGGAAGAAGAAAGGACGAGAGCATATACTACAGACTGGTTAGGGAATTGAGCCTGGATGATCCGGAGACTCTACGCAACTTCATATAGCTGAACAGAGACCAGTACCACGAACTATCGAGGCTTGTAACACCTCTCATTTATTTCTGCTATCTCCCTGGGACAATCTCTCCTAAAGGCCTCTCCCATGTTCTTGTATACTTCTCTCTTCAGTGTTTTTTTTGCGATAATTTGGGTCTTTGCTGTCCCACAAGCACTTGCTTTCCCAAAACATATCACATAGAGATTGACCACCCAAGGTCGGTCATTTCTCTTTGTTTCACTGAACAGTGTTGTTCGTTCGGTGGTCAGATGTGGCGTAGTCTGCTCCAGTTTGTAAACAAAGATGCCAATACTGGCGTCAAGAGGACGATCATGCGCGACTCCCCGTTTGCTACCAAGAGATGCCCGTAT
>NZ_JBKDZH010000010.1:0-4314 GCF_047971185.1 Kluyvera sp. | reverse complement strand
CTACTACTACTACTACTACTACTACTACTACTACTACTACTATTTCTACTACTAATACTACAACTACTACTACTATTTCTACTACTACTACTACTACTACTACTACTACTACTACTACTACTACTGCTACTACTACTACCGCATTTTTTACAGCAAAGGAGGTAGTCAGGGGCGAGCAAAGACACACAAAAGAAGACCGTATATCGCTGCTCCTGCAAAACGATGACAGTAAAAGCCAATAGAGTAATCAATTTAGGTCCTCGAGGTGTCTTGATATTATCCTCTTGAAAGCATAGAAGTCGTAGGAAGCAGGAAATACAGACGAGGGAAGGCTCCTCCAGAATTTACCAGTGAAAGGGATTAAGGAAAGAAGATACTGATTAACTCTACCATTAGGAAGTTGGACAGCATAGGGATGAGCTAGAGTAGAAAGTGATGTGCAGTAAGGCCATGGGAGGGGTGAAGGCATGCAGCTACCAAAATCTGAAGACCAGTGAGCATAAAAATACCACTAGAAGATGGCAAAGGAACCAACACTGCAGTAGACATAGAGAGGCTGATGTGGTTATTTCAGGATGTAGTTTTAGTTGTCATCAGTGCCAACCAGAGGAGAAACTTGATTGGGCTGAGATGGTAACAGCTGCTGTGTGATGGCTTGCTGTTGCCATGTCCATCCTTTGTATTTCCTCCATATTTCCTCTTTTTTTCAATTTTAACACTTTAAGAGGGGAGTATCTAGACACATCTCCAGCCTAAACTGACCTTCTTTTTTTGGAAGTCTTGTCTTCTTTTTTGTAGGAGCAGTGTTTTGCAGGCTTTTTTTTTGTTTTTGTTTTGCCCTTAAACTGCCTCCTTTATTGTAAATAAGGCGACATGAGATTCTAGTTTCTTTGCAGGTAGCAGTAGTGTCAAAGTGGTTTCATCAGAGTTCCTCATAGGTCTTTTTAAGATTTACTGTCATGACACATTTGCACATCATCTGACAATACTGAGAGCTGTGTGCTTTCCATCATCTGGCATATACAGTGTCTTTCTATCTATCTCTCTGTCTGCATTAACCATCTGTTGGTGTGTTCAGGTGTGTGTTGCATTTCTTTTAATGTGGATTCCAAACTACAGCTGTGTATTTTAGTAGTGTGTGTGTGTGTGTAACTCACCACTGGTCTGATCACATGCTGGACTTCGTAATCGCCAGCCACTACCCTCCCGGAAAGAGCTTTGAGCTTATAGTGTGTGTGTGTGTCTGTGTGTGTTTGTGTGTGTGTGTGTGTCTGTCTGTGTGTGTAGGAATGGGAAACTGAAGGGAATGGAAGGGAAAGAGGACAAGGAAGGGCAGAGAAGCAAAAGGGAAGGGGATGAGGAAGAGAGGCCACCTTGTAGCTGCTTTCTGTATTTTTTCAGTCTTTTCTGTGTGTTTTTCTTTCAGTGTGTGTTGTGGTCATTAAACTATCTATCCATCCATCTATCTATATACATCAAGCATCTGTGCATCTTCAGGCCTACACTGTGAGGGCATCTACCGCCTGAGTGGTGTCAAGAGCAAAGTACATCAACTTAGGCGACTTTACAACGCTGGCGAGGCCGTCAGACTCTGTGACCAGGAGCCTCACGTCATCGCCTCCCTCCTCAAACAGTACCTCAGGTGTGTGTGTGTGTGTGTGTGTGTGTGTGTGCATGCGTGCGCTTCACTGCACAAGATTTTCTACTCAGACTCATTCCAGTATTTCCAACTTTCTAACGCAAAGGTTACCCAGTTTCTTCATTCTGTCCTTTACTCTTCACGAGTATCTTGATTCTTCCCTCAGGTTAGTGTGTGTTGATCCTGCTATACTTGCTTATTCTTGTACCTTTTAGGTGGGGAGTAAAAATGCTTGTCTCAGTGTTCCCCTGCATGCCATAAGAGGCAGTCCACAGCATGTAATATCGTTTATTATTTCATAAACAGTTGCATATTGACCACTTGGCTTTATAATTATGTGATGTAACTAAAGCACAGCAGTCAATAATAACAAAGAATGTAGGGTCAACTGTAGATGCGTGGATTAACAGTGTCATCGAGAGAGGTGCATACGTAGGAGCGGGGAGGAAAGGCTGAGTATAACATGGAGAGACAGAAAGCAGGCATTATGGGTCAAGGAACAGACAAAGGTGGAAGATATTCTAATAATGATGAAGAGTAACAAGTGGACTCGGATGGATCGTATCATGCTCAGTACAATAACACTGTATTCCCTCCACCAGCCTCACCTGTCTTGGGACTGAGGTGCAGGCTGTGGTCACAGGGGGTGTTTCAGCAGGGTATCCTGCAACTGCTGTGAAGACTTTTTTTTCATTCCACCTCCATTTAAAATCCATTAATATTTATTTAAAATCCAACCCACTTATTTAAATTCTACAGTGTTTGGGTCTCATGGGAAGTTTCCTGTCTGCTAACTATTTCACCTTTGTGAAATAGTGCTGAGGGTTTGAGTAGCCACAGCACAGACGGTAAGCTGCCAGCCCCACAGGCTATCACTGCTGTATAGTAAAGTCTTCTCAGGTGCTAGAAAAGGCTAATGTTGTTATTTCTTTTTTTTAAACAGTCAGTTTAGTGTACACGTGGCAGCTCCTGAGAACCACTTACTACCATTTGCCCTCGCTGCCCCACCACGGCCACCTCTGTCTCTCCCACAGGGAGTTGCCGGAGCCAGTATTGACGGTGGATATGATGCCGCACTTTGAGGATGTGGCGATGATCCCTAACCCTGGGGAGCGTGCCGAGGCCATGCGTCAGCTCATCGACCACCTACCCACCGCCAACCGCCTGCTGCTTCAGTACATGTTCAAGCATATGGGCCACATCATAGCCAGGGTAACCACAACTATAGTTACAATAATAATAATAATATACAGGTTGTCCTTGTGTGTATGAAGTGTCAAACATACCCTGCTTATTTCATGCACATTGCTGATTTTTTACCATTGTGTTCTCATTTACTCATTCCTTCCTTGGTCGCCACAGACACATAACAAGTACCAGTATACAGGTGTTCACACAGCTACTAAATGATACGTAAGAAGTCACTGTTAGGAATGGCGTGCCCCACAACACCTCCAGCAGTCATCCACGAAGGGAAGAATGTTTATCAGGCTTTATTTTGACAATGGCTCAGTTTCACACCTCAGCTCAATTATCCAGAGTAGTTTTTTTCCTGACGAGGCTGCTGATTGGAATACTACACAAGAATTTACGAACACACCTTGGCAAACCTAGGTCTCTTCAGTTTTTTCCCCGGTTGCCCCATCTTGGGAAACGTGACTCGTTATTTGTCAAATTGTTATCCATAAGAGGAGTGGAGTGGCTGAATGGGTGAAGTGTGGTACTCTGATGTGGTTTGGACATGTACTAAGAATGCATGAGGATGACTTGGTGCAGAGAGTGTGTGAGAGCAAGATTGAGGAAAATGATATTGGGGGAGACCACCGGGACAGTGGACCAATAGTGTCGATGAGTATCAATTGGAGAGATGGGTTGGCAGGGAAGGGATTGATGTTCGGAGAGAAATTGCCTGAAGAGAGAAAATTGGACTACTGCTGTGGCCATCCCCTTGGGGAAAGTTCCTTGAGGGAACCGGGTGTCAGAGATATAGACAGGCAGAAAATTATTTATTGTCTGTATCCCTTGCCATTGTTTCCCTGCTGCCATCCCTGTGTGTAAGAAGTGGCAGACGTACCATGTTGATTATATTAACATTACTTGTAGTTATTGTGCCAAGACTCACTCCTTGCCCTTCTGTCCCACTTTCCTTCCCTTCCTTCCTCCCTTTTGCTATCCTTTCCCTCTCTCTCATTCCTTCCTTTCACCCTCACTTTTGCCCATTGCTGTCCTTCCACGTTTTCCCTCTCTTTCCTTCCTTCCTGCCACCTTCCTCTTATCCCTCTCCCTTTTTTCCTCCATTTCCTCTCTGCCTGCTTCCTTCCTTCCTCCTTCCTTCTTTCACTCTCTCCCTTTGTTCTTCCCTTTCCTCCTTCCCTCTCCGGCCTTAGCTTCTCTCATAACCACTTGGGTTGGCACTTCTTCACCAACGACTGACTGCCAGATGGTGGGAGACACACAGCTCCCAGTCAGCTCGAGGCGCCTTGCCAGTGGGTTCAAACAAAACTGTGCCTGGCTGTTAACGTGTCGTTCTTACAGTCAACCTGTCGCTCATGCCCACAGGAACGGGACACCAAGATGACATACCAGAACGTGAGCTTCGTACTGTCCCCCACCATGCAGATCTCACACCGTGTGCTCAAAGTGTTCTTCCTCAACCACGCCTACCTCTTCGGGGG
>NZ_JBKDZH010000009.1:0-33485 GCF_047971185.1 Kluyvera sp. | reverse complement strand
GCAACGGCGGCGGTGACAACGGCGGTGGTGGTCACAACGGTGGCAACGGAAATGGCAATAACGGGAATGGTAATGGCAACGGAGGCGGAGGCAACGGAAGCGGGAATAATGGCAATGGAAATGGCAATGGTAACGGTGGTGGTGGTCACAACGGCGGCAACGGAAATGGCAATAACGGGAATGGTAATGGCAACGGAGGCGGAGGCAACGGAAGCGGGAATAATGGCAATGGAAATGGCAATGGTAACGGTGGTGGTGCTCACAACGGTGGCGGTCACGGAGGCGGTTGGGGTGGCGGCCATGGCGGCGGCCAGGGTCACAATCCGTTCGGCGGTCATGGCAATCATGGTAACCACGGCGGTCATGGAGGACACGGTCATGGTGGCGGTCACGACGGCGGCGGCAACAACGGCGGCGGTAACAACGGCGGCGGTAACAACGGCGGCGGCAACAACGGTGGTGGCAACAACGGTGGTGGCAACAACGGTGGTGGCAACAACGGCGGTGGCAATAACGGCGGCGGTAACAACGGCGGCGGTAACAACGGCGGCGGCACCAATGTTGGTGGCAACAGCGGGGGTTCAGGCGTAACCGTAACGCGCGCCCGCGGTGGGCTGTTGGGCGGAAGTGGTTCAGATAACAACGGTTCAAGATCGTCGAAGTGCAACCAGCCAGGAGCGGTTGGCTGTAACTTCCGCTAATCGATAAAACACGATTAACGAGTTAATGATATGAGTTCAATTAATTAAAAGGCCGTAACCCAGACGTTACGGCCTTTTTTATATTTTCAGGCCACCATAAAGAACTACAGGAATCTACCGATAGTATTAGTAACTCTATAAATTTCCTATGTAAAACGCAGTTGCAAAAGCCTGTGGGTATGACTAATGTAAAGAAGATGTTTACATTTTGAGTGCTCGTGACGAATTAGCGATCCTGGATACCACGTCTTCAGGGACGAACTTAACTTTCGGGGAGTTACCATGCAAACATTCACTCGATTTATCAGCGTTATCGTCCCTTTGATCTCCGTTTCCTGTTTCAGCGCGCTGGCGGCAAACAGCGGGGTTATCCACTTCCGCGGCGAAATCGTTGATCCTCCCTGCGACTATCAACCTTCATCGACGAAAATGAGTGTGAGCTGTTATCGGGACGGCGGAAATCATGTGCAGGTCGTGCCGATCAAAACGTTGATCCGGGGGCAGCAGATCGTCAATGAAAAAAGTACCGCGAGGCTGCAATGGGTTAACAAGGAGGAAAACGCAGCGGTCCTGATCGTCGAGTACAAATAGCCCGAAACGAAATGACGAATCGCGTTGTCTATGGTAGATAATCGCTTTGTCTAAGTATGAGGATCGTGAGCATGACCGAAAGAATTCAGGTGCTGCAGGGAGATATCACCCGCCTTGAGGTGGATGTTATCGTCAATGCTGCCAACCCTTCGCTAATGGGCGGCGGGGGCGTTGATGGCGCAATTCATCGCGCCGCCGGGCCGTCCTTGCAGGAGGCCTGTGCCGTTGTTCGCCAGCAGCAGGGTACCTGTCCGACGGGGCATGCGGTCATTACCCATGCGGGAAACCTGAAGGCAAAAGCCGTTATTCACACGGTAGGGCCGGTCTGGCAGGGTGGGGGAGCGCAGGAGGCATCGCTGCTGCAGCAGGCATACTACAACAGCCTGCAGCTGGCGCTGGATAATGGCTATCGCACGCTGGCCTTTCCGGCCATTTCAACCGGCGCTTACGGCTATCCTCATCGGGAGGCGGCTGAAATTGCCATCAGTACGGTAGCGGCGTTTCTTACGCGCCGCAGCCTGCCGGAGATCGTGCTGTTTGTCTGCTTTGATGATGAAACAACCCGCTTGTATCAGGAGATACTTGGCCAGACGCGGATCCCCGTGCTGGCCAACGATGCTAACACCTAATGGCCCGCCGTCTGCGGTTTAGGTGCCTTTTGCTGCGGCTTGCCGGAAAACAGGAAGCGCAGCAACGGGATGCGCAGATGAATCTCGTACAGCACCAGCGCGCAGCCAACGACAAAGACCAGCCCGCTGAGGAAGCCGAGCGTATTTGAACTAATGCTCGGCATAATCCACGCGCCAAAGAACAGCGTGAGCGGATGGTGTACCAGATAGATGAATAAGGACGCATTCACGAAATAGGTGACGCGTGCGGACTGGAAGTTCAGCATGCGGTGCCCGAATGAGAACACCACGTTCACCATCCATAGGCCCAGCACCATCGTAATCACATATTCCGTCTCATACATCCATGCGTCCCCGGAGCCGTAGTGCTGGTTCAGGCGATAGGCGATAAACCCGAGCAGGGCCGCGACGATGCACCACGGTGACGGGGTGGTGAACAGCGTTTTGAGTTTCGGATGAATAAACGCCAGCGCGCCGAGAATAAAGAACGGCACGTAAAATAGCGTTTGCATGACCACGAAGTTGAACAGCCCATCGCTCAGAATCGGCGGGTAGATGAGGAAAAGCGTGCGGCGAACGGCGGCGTAGACCACCCCCAACAGCAGGAACATGACCGTGAGCTTGCCCATCGTCATGTTGTCAAAAAGATCGGCCCGGCGGCGCATCTGGCGACGGCGCATCTGGTGGAAGACCAGAATGCCCAGCGTGGTCAGTACCACCAGCACCAGCAGGAACCACAGGTGCGACACCAGTTCCCAGGCCAGCGTATTATATTTTTCGTAAAACGACAGCGTATGCCAGGTTTCCGTCTTACCCTTAACGTACTGCAGCATCAGGAATTGCGGCAGCGTCAGCAGCGGAATGGCGGTCAGCATCGGAATACCTACCCGCTCGACGCGCACCTTCCACCACTTTTTGACGGGATAGCGCAAAAAAAGCATGTAGGAAAAGTAGCCGGAGATGACAAAGAACACCTGCATGCGGAACGCGTGAACAAAATCGTTAAAAAGCGTCAGCCACCACGACGGCGTCGGGCTATTCATATGCCAGGTATGGGTCGAATACAGGAGCGAAATGTGGAAGGGGATCCCCAGCAGCATCAGCCAGGCCCGAATAGAGTCGAGAAAATATTCACGCTGTGCGGGTTTGTTATTCATAGGGTTAGGTACGATTCTCAGACTAATCGCCTTACGGACTAAGACAATAAAGTTTACATTCGTTGGCAACCCTACACGAACTCTGGTTACCTGTCTCCAGGATAAGCACGCAAAGTGCAAAGCAAGGTCGACGGTTGCTTAATATCTAAGCCACCGTGCTGAACAATATGGGGATTATGTTGTCGGATTGCTTGAATTTCCAGTAAAATGGATCGGATCGATTTAAGCACACAAAGGGGGAAGTGCTTAGTTATATGAAACAGAAACCACAGATGATGAAACTGCGTTGGTTAGGCGCAGCCATAATGTTGTCCCTGTGTACCTCATCTGCATGGGCATTCACTATTGATGACGTTGCAAAGCAGGCTAAGTCGCTGGCGGAAAAGAGCTATGAAGCGCCGAAAAGCAACCTGCCTTCCGTCTTCCGCGATATGAAATATGCGGACTACCAGCAAATCCAGTTCAACCACGATAAAGCCTACTGGAGCAAAATAAAGACCCCGTTTAAGCTCGAATTTTACCATCAGGGTATGTATTTCGACACGCCGGTGACGATCAATGAAGTCACCGCCACTACCGTGCGCAAGATTAAGTACAGCCCGGACTACTTCACCTTCGGTGACGTTAAGCACGATAAAGACACCGTGAAGGATCTTGGCTTCGCCGGCTTCAAGGTGCTGTACCCGATCAACAGCAAAGATAAAAACGACGAAATCGTCAGTATGCTGGGCGCCAGCTACTTCCGCGTGCTGGGTCAGGGGCAGGTTTATGGTCTGTCCGCCCGCGGTCTGGCGATTGATACCGCGCTGCCGTCCGGTGAGGAGTTCCCTCGCTTCCGTGAATACTGGATCGAGCGTCCAAAAGCGACCGATAAGCGTCTGACTATCTATGCGCTGCTGGATTCCCCGCGCGCGACCGGCGCTTACCGCTTCGTGGTGATGCCGGGTCGCGATACCGTTGTTGACGTACAAACAAAAATTTACCTGCGCGACAAGGTGGGTAAACTGGGCGTTGCGCCGCTGACCAGCATGTTCCTGTTCGGGCCGAACCAGCCTTCCGCCGCGACCAACTATCGCCCGGAACTGCACGACTCTAACGGTTTGTCGATCCACGCCGGTAACGACGAGTGGATCTGGCGTCCGCTGAACAACCCGAAACATCTGGCCGTCAGCAGCTTCGCGACCGAAAACCCGCAGGGCTTCGGCCTGCTGCAGCGTGGCCGTCAGTTCTCGCGCTTTGAAGATCTCGACGACCGTTACGATCTGCGCCCGAGCGCCTGGGTCACGCCGAAAGGCGACTGGGGTAAAGGTACCGTTGAGCTGGTTGAAATTCCGACCAATGACGAAACCAACGATAACATCGTCGCTTACTGGACGCCGGACAAGCTGCCGGAAGCCGGTAAAGAGATGAACTACAAGTACACCATCACCTTTACCCGCGACGAAGACAAACTGCACGCAACGGATAACGCCTACGTGATGCAGACCCGTCGTTCCACCGGTGATGTGAAGCAGTCGAACCTGATTCGTCAGCCGGACGGTACGCTGGCGTTTATCGTCGACTTTACCGGCGCCGATATGCGCAAAATGCCGCAGGATACGCCGGTAACGGCGCAGGCCAGCATTGGTGATAACGGTGAAATCGTTGAAAACAGCGTGCGCTATAACCCGGTAACCAAAGGTTGGCGCTTAACGCTGCGCGTGAAGGTGAAAGATCCGAAGAAAACCACTGAAATGCGCGCTGCGTTGGTCAACGCGGACCAAGCGCTGAGTGAAACCTGGAGCTATCAGCTGCCTGCAAATGAATAAGACAACGAAGTATATCGACGCACTGTCGCTTACGGATGCAGAAAAAGCGGCGCTCCCGGACACGACGCTGCGCGCCGTGCACGAAGCGCTGGATGACGAGCATCAGGCGATTTCCCGCGATGACGACACGCCGCTGGCGTCCGTCAAAGCGCGTCTGAAAGAGAGCTGGCCCGATGCTGTGGGTGGCGATCAGCTCATCAAAGACGAAGAAGGGCGCACCCAGCTGCAGGCGATGCCGAAGGCAACGCGTTCGTCTATGTTCCCGGATCCGTGGCGCACCAACCCGGTGGGCCGCTTCTGGGACCGTCTGCGTGGCCGCGATGTCACCCCGCGCTACCTGTCTCGCCTGACGAAAGAAGAGCAGGAGCGTGAGGCAAAATGGCGTACGGTCGGTTCTTTACGCCGCTATACGCTGCTGATCCTGACGCTGGCGCAGACCGTGGTCGCCACCTGGTATATGAAGACCATCCTGCCGTATCAGGGCTGGGCGCTGATCAACCCGGCCGATATGGTGGGGCAGGATCTGTGGATCTCCTTTATGCAGCTGCTGCCGTATCTGCTGCAAACCGGGATCCTGATCCTCTTCGCCGTGCTGTTCTGCTGGGTCTCCGCCGGTTTCTGGACCGCGTTGATGGGCTTCCTGCAGCTGCTGATTGGCCGCGATAAGTACAGTATTTCTGCGTCTACCGTGGGCGATGAGCCGCTGAATCCGGAACACCGGACGGCGCTGATTATGCCTATCTGTAACGAAGACGTGTCCCGCGTATTCGCCGGTCTGCGTGCGACCTGGGAGTCGGTAAAAGCCACCGGCCAGCAGAAGCACTTCGACGTGTATATCCTCAGCGACAGCTACGACCCGGATATCTGCGTCGCAGAGCAAAAGGCCTGGATGGAGCTGATTGCCGAGGTGCAGGGGGAAGGGCAGATCTTCTATCGCCGCCGCCGCCGCCGCGTGAAGCGTAAAAGCGGTAACATCGATGACTTCTGCCGCCGCTGGGGCAGCCAGTACAGCTATATGGTGGTGCTGGACGCCGACTCGGTGATGTCCGGCGACTGCCTGACCAACCTGGTGCGCCTGATGGAAGCGAACCCGAATGCCGGGATCATCCAGTCTTCGCCGCGCGCTTCCGGGATGGACACCCTGTACGCCCGCTGCCAGCAGTTTGCGACCCGCGTCTACGGCCCGCTGTTTACCGCCGGGCTGCACTTCTGGCAGCTGGGGGAATCGCACTACTGGGGCCACAACGCCATTATCCGCGTGAAGCCGTTTATTGAGCACTGCGCGCTGGCGCCGCTGCCGGGTGACGGTAACTTCGCCGGTTCGATTCTGTCGCACGACTTCGTTGAAGCCGCGCTGATGCGTCGTGCCGGGTGGGGCGTGTGGATTGCCTACGATCTGCCGGGCTCTTATGAAGAGCTGCCGCCGAACCTGCTGGACGAACTGAAGCGTGACCGCCGCTGGTGTCAGGGTAACCTGATGAACTTCCGCCTGTTCCTGGTGAAAGGGATGCACCCGGTTCACCGCGCGGTGTTCCTGACCGGCGTGATGTCCTACCTCTCCGCGCCGCTGTGGTTTATGTTCCTGGCCCTGTCGACCGCGCTGCAGGTGGTGCACGCGCTGACCGAGCCGCAGTACTTCCTGCAGCCGCGTCAGCTGTTCCCGGTATGGCCGCAGTGGCGCCCTGAGCTGGCGATTGCGCTGTTTGCCTCGACCATGGTGCTGCTGTTCCTGCCGAAGCTGCTGAGTATCATCCTCGTGTGGTGCAAAGGCTCGAAAGAGTACGGCGGTTTTGTGCGCGTTACCATTTCACTGCTGCTGGAAGTGCTGTTCTCGGTACTGCTGGCGCCGGTGCGTATGCTGTTCCACACCGTGTTCGTGGTCAGCGCGTTCCTCGGCTGGGAAGTGGTCTGGAACTCGCCGCAGCGTGACGATGACTCCACGCCGTGGAGCGAAGCCTTTATGCGTCACGGTTCTCAGCTGCTGCTGGGGCTGGTGTGGGCGGTTGGCATGGCATGGCTGGATCTGCGCTTCCTGTTCTGGCTGGCACCGATCGTGTTCTCGCTGATTCTGTCGCCGTTCGTGTCGGTGATTTCCAGCCGCTCGACCGTGGGTCTGCGCACCAAACGCTGGAAGCTGTTCCTGATTCCGGAAGAGTACAGCACGCCGAAAGTGCTGGCCGACACCGAAGCGTATCTGGAACAGAACCGCGCTCGGGTGCTCGACGATGGCTTTATGCACGCGGTGTTTAACCCGTCGTTTAACGCCCTGTCAACGGCGATGGCAACCGCGCGTCACCGTGCCAGCCACGTGCTGGAGATCGCCCGCGATCGCCACGTTGAACAGGCGCTGAACGAAACGCCGGATAAGCTGAACCGCGATCGTCGTCTGGTGCTGCTGAGCGACCCGGTTACGCTGTCGCGTCTGCACTATCGCGTCTGGGCCGCGCCGGAGAAATACTCTTCGTGGGTGGCCGAGTACGATAAGCTGAAGATGAATCCGCTGGTGTTAAAAGCCAAATAGCGCGGTGCCTCCCCGGAGTCGGTGCTTCGCACCGCGTCCGGGCTACGTAACCTGTAGCCCGGCCAGGCGAAGCGCCGCCGGGGGGATACTGAGCAACGATTTGCCGTAAGGAAATACCGGCCATCAAGCCGGTATTTTTTTGTCTGTTTAATGAGGTAAGCGACGTGATAAGAATGATACTGGTGGCCGCCATGGCGATAATGCTCACCGGATGCGGCAGCATTATCAGCAGAACCATCCCCGGGCAGGGCCACGGAAACCAGTATTATCCGGGCGTAAAGTGGGACCTGCGCGATTCTGCCTGGCGCTATGTCACCATTATCGATCTGCCGTTCTCGCTGGTATTTGACACTCTGCTGCTGCCGATAGACGCCAGCCACGGCCCCTACGAGTAGCTAGCGCTCATCCCATTCATCCGCAGCGGTCTGGCCCTCTTCGGTATCGAGAGAGGGTTCCAGCTGGTACTCGCCTTCATCCCACTCGTGTAGCGTATTCTCTTCCAGCCACTCCTGACGAAGTTCAATCTCGTCAAAATCGCCGTCGAACACGCTCTGTGCGGCTTCACCGCTGAGCATTTGCAGGCACTCGCCTTCGTCATCTTCATCGGCGAAGAATTCGGCCTGCCACATGATGTCGCCGTCTTGCAAAACGTACTTTTGCATATTGAACTGCTGTATGTTCGCGTCACCTTCCTCAAGGCCTGGATTATCGGCGAGAAAGGTTTCGCGTGCCGCATCAATAGCTTCTTCGAGCGTGGCGTATAAGGTCATCTCAACTCCCTGCAATTTGACGTGGTATTCAAGGAAATAATAGCTGAAGTTTCAGGTTGTACACGCCCTGCGCGATGTTTTCACGCAAACCGCAGGGCGAAGCGTCTAGGGGCGGGAGGGTTCAGGGCTGCGGCGCAGGCTAAAACCGGTGTAGATAGCGTTAAACAGCACCACCATCGCCGTGACGCAGAACACCGCGCGAAAACCGTAGTTGGCCGACACGGCGGCGCCAATCAGCGGCCCGGTGACGTTACCGATATCTCGGAACGATTGGTTATAGCTGAAAATACGCCCGGCGATCTGGTTGCTGGAGTTGTAGACCAGCAGCGTTTGCACCGCCGGCAGCAGCGCGCCGTCGGCGGCCCCCAGCAGGAAGCGCAGAATGCCCAGCTGCAGCGGGTTTTGCACGAATGACATCGGGATCAGCAGCAGCACCGAGACGATCAGCGCGACGATGAGGATTTTTTCCGGGCCGATACGGTCGCCCAGCTTACCGAGGCGCGGCGCGCAGATCAGCGCCGCGACGCCGGGAACCGAGGCAATCATGCCGCTGACAAAGGCGATGTTGCTGATATTGCCCGCCAGATCGCGCACGTAGAGGGTAAGAATCGGGGCAATCGACCCGGTGGCGACCTGGATAATCAGGGTGGTGACGAACAGGCTGAGCACCAGCTCGCGGTTTTTGAGGGAACCGAACACCTCTTTAACGTGCAGCATCTCTTTTTTCGAGACCGGCGTGAACTGCTCGCGAATGAAAAACAGCGTCAGAACAAAACAGATAAACAGCACCGTCGCGGTCATAAAGAAGACCGGACGCAGGCCGTAGTTATCCGCCAGGAAGCCCCCGGCGAGCGGCCCAAGCAGCGCGCCGCTGACCGCGCCGGTCGAGAGCGTCCCCAGCGCCCAGCCGCTTTTGTGGCGTGGGATCTGGGTGGCAATCAGCGCGTTGGCGTTGGGAATGAAGCCGCCTAGCAGCCCCAGCAGCGCGCGCAGGATCAGGAACTGCCAGATATTCTGCGCCAGCCCCATCAGCAGCATGACTATCGCCATGCCCAGCGCCGACCGTAGCAGCATGATTTTGCGGCCTTTACGGTCAGCTAAGCCCCCCCACAGCGGTGAGGCGATGGCGGAAAACAGGAAGGTGATACTGAACACCAGGCCAGACCACATATTCAGCGCGCCGTGGCCGGTCACGCCAAGCTGTTCAACGTACAGGGGCAGGAAAGGCATCACCAGGCTGAATGCGGCGCCGGTTAAAAAACAGCCGAGCCAGACCACGGCGAGGTTACGCTTCCAGTTTATGGGGGCATCTGAGGGTTGCATAGGGTTCCGCAGGCAATATCGCCAAAAGAGAGTGTTTTTATAAGCCTGCTAATTATGCGCCCGTGTGAATACCTCCGCAATGCGGGTAGCTTTTAAAGCTAAAACAAAACGCGCAGCCTGGGCCGCGCGTTGTCGATTAATAAAGGGAGGGGGCGCCTTGAGGCCGCGTTTTAAAGCGGCGATGCAGCCACATATATTGCTCGGGGGCCATCATGATGCATTTCTCGACGATGGTGTTCATCCACGCGGCGGTGGTTTCGGCATCGTCCAGCGGCGGGTTGCACTCGGGTTCGAGGATGATCAGTTCGTAGCCTTTACCATCCGGTTTGCGACGCGGGACAAACGGTACCACGCAGGCTTTGGACATTCTGGCCAGCATCCAGGTGCCGGAGGTACTGGCGGCGTCTTTCACGGCAAACAGCGGCGCAAACACGCTGGCGCGCGGGCCGTAGTCGTGGTCCGGCGCGTACCAGATGATCTCGCCGTTTTTCAGCGCCCTGATCATCCCTTTGAGATCTTTACGGTCAATCATGCTTTTGTTGGAACGCATGCGGCCCCAGGTCTGTAGCCAGTCGAGAACCGGATTGTCGTTCGGGCGATAGACGCCGATGCCGGGATTATGGACCCCAAACATGCGCGCCCCCATTTCCAGGGTCAGGAAATGAATGCCGATCAGCAAAACGCCGCGTCCGGAGTCCTGCACGCTGCGAATGTGCTCAAGGCCGCTGGCGTCCATCCAGCGGTTAATACGCTTCGTTGGCCAGAACCAGGCGATGCCGGTTTCCATCACGCCCATGCCCACGGACTCAAAATTCTTTACGACCATCTGATGGCGTTCAGCTTCGCTCATTTCCGGGAAGCAAAGCTCAAGATTGCGGTAGGCAATTTTTGCGCGGCGCTTCATCAGGCGCAGTGCCAGGCGGCCCATCGTATTGCCGAGGCGGTAGATAACCGGATACGGCAGCTGAACGACCAGCCAGAGCAGACCAATTCCCAGCCAGGATGGCCAGTAGCGAGGATGCAGCAGCGCGGCGGTGAACTTGGGTAACTGGGTCATGTGTGTCCTGTTTTTACGAGCAACTGACTCTATTGTCGCACTATTTTTCCATCAACCAAAACCTCGAGGTCTCGACTGGTGCTAATTTAAGCAGAGATTTTGCGCGGTATAATTATTGGTGATGAAAATGTAGCGCAAAATGTGGGGATGTAAATTAACGATGATTGCTATATCATGCGCCCCGATTAAGACCATCCATTCTATTTTGCAGGATAAGAACACCATGCCAGTGTTGCATAACCGCATTTCGAATGAGACGCTGAAAGCGCAGATGCTGGCGGAAACCGAGCCACGCACCACTATCTCATTCTATAAATACTTCACCATCGTCGACCCGAAGGCCACCCGTGATGCGCTCTACGTTGCGCTGACCGAGCTGAAGGTGTTTGGCCGCATCTATCTTGCTCACGAGGGGATTAACGCCCAGATTAGCGTCCCGGCGAGCCTCGTCGAAAAGCTGCGCGAACGGCTGTACAGCTTTGATCCGGCGCTGAAAGACCTGCGGCTGAATATTGCCCTCGATGACGACGGCAAATCGTTCTGGGTGCTGCGTATGAAGGTGCGCGATCGGATCGTGGCGGACGGTATTGACGATCCGAGCTTTGACGCCAGCGACGTTGGCGACTATCTGAAGGCGGCGGAAGTGAACGCAATGCTCGACGACCCGGATGCGGTATTTATCGATATGCGTAACCACTACGAATATGAAGTGGGCCATTTCGAGCAGGCGCTGGAGATCCCGGCGGACACCTTCCGCGAGCAGCTACCGAAGGCCGTGGAGATGATGCAGGAACATAAAGATAAAAAAATCGTCATGTACTGCACCGGCGGTATTCGCTGCGAAAAGGCCAGCGCATGGATGAAGCACAACGGCTTCAAGCAGGTGTGGCACATTGAAGGCGGCATTATCGAGTACGCCCGCCGCGCCCGTGAGCAGGGGCTGCCGGTGCGCTTTATTGGTAAGAACTTCGTCTTTGACGAACGCATGGGCGAGCGCATTTCCGATGAGGTGATTGCCCACTGCCACCAGTGCGGCACGCCGTGTGACAGTCACACCAACTGCCTGAACGACGGCTGCCACCTGCTGTTTATCCAGTGCCCGGCCTGCGCGGAGAAGTTTGACGGCTGCTGTAGCGAAGCGTGCCAGCAGGAGCACAAGCTGCCGGAGGAGGAACAACGTCAGCGCCGTGCGGGGCGTGAAAACGGCAATAAGATCTTTAATAAGTCGCGCGGTCGCTTAAATACCCGCTTAGGGATCCCTGACCCGGAAGGCCAGCGCGACTAGCTGAAATAGAGATAGGCGATGTCGGCAATGGCCAGCAGCAGCCAGAGCAGCAGATAAAGCATCAGGTGTTCGCGAATGTTGTTGATCAGGTAGTGGAACAGACGGCGCATATCATTCTCTATAGAGCGGCCCCGCGTTGGCGGGGCCGTTTTTTTTAGTGGCTAAAGCGAGCGAGCGCGAACGGGCTTAAATCAAACGCTGGCGTCTGCTGCTGCGCAAACTGCGCGGCAATCTCGCCCAGCACGGTGGCGAACTTAAAGCCGTGGCCGCTCAGACCGCCGATAAACAGCACATCGGGCTGGCCGGGCAGGGTATCGATAATAAAGTCTTCATCCGGCGAATTATCGTAGGTACAGGCGGCACCGTGCAGACAGCCGCCGATACCCGGCAGAATCTGGCGCAGGAAGCTGAACGCTTCTGAGCCGTCGCTGGCGACGGAACCGAACGCTTTGCGCTCTTCCGGGCTGTTGATGATCTGCCCGCCGTTGTGTTTGCCAATCTTCAATTCGTTTTCGACCGCCGGGAAACCGTAGAACTGATCGCCGTTAGGCAGCTCGCCGGTGAACGCCGGGAAGTTATTCTTACGGCTATAGCGGCCATCGGCCTGGAACCAGGCAAAAACCTTGCGGACCGGCTGAATCGGCAACTCAGGGTAGAACTGTTTTACCCAGGTACCGGCGGTCAGCAGCAGCTTTTTGCCGCGCCAGCTGCCTTCAGACGTTTCAATCGTGACGCCGTCGGCATCGCTGTGGATAGCGGTGACCGGGCAGTTAAACAGCTGAGCGCAGCCGGCGTCTTTGGCCATCGCGATCAGCGTTTTCACCGCGAGCTCACTTTTTAGCACGCCGGAGGCCGGTTCAAAAATGGCCTGATAGTCGGCGGGAACGGTAATTTCCGGCCAGCGCGCCATCAGCGCGGCGGCATCCAGCTGTTCCACCGGCAGGTTAAACCGCGCGGCGCTGTGGGCCACGGTGCGCAGAAAGGTTGAGTCGGCGGGGCCAAGGTTGACCACGCCGCTGCGTTCGAACAGCTCTTCACCGCTGGCGGCGGCCAGCTCGTCCCACAGCGCCTGGGCGCGCAGAACCAGCGGCACGTATTTCTCACCTTCACCGTAGGCGTGACGCATCAGGCGGGTGTCGCCGTGGTGGCTACCCTGCTGGTGAGGGGGCATATGGGCGTCGGTCATCAGGACGTTTAACCCCGCTTTACGGGCGTAATAACCGGCCGCAGCGCCGACGGAGCCGCTGCCAATGATAATAAGGTCGTATTGCATACTCTTTCCTGACTCGATGATGGGGCGAGAAACCTGAGTCTGGTAGCGTAAAGGAAGCGGCAGTTGTTTTACAAGTGTGAAAAAAAGTTAAGGCACCCGCAGGTGCCTGTTTGCCATAACATCATGAGAAGTATCAGCATTAATGCCTGCGATACTCGTTGGCCTGATAATCGCCAGACTCAATTTTGGCAATCCCGGCTTCCAGTATGGAGATAAACTGACGTGCGACATCGGTGGTCAGCCACAGCGTCTGGCCAACTTCTGCTTCTTTATTGCTCGATTGATTGGGGTCTTGGTAGTGCAGGCGCAACATCAGCGCATCATAGCTATCTACGGTGCTGATGTCCCATCCGACGAGGGGATGGGTCTGGATGACTTCATTATTCTTTTCCATCATAACCCCTTATTTACGTGTTAAAAGGCAACAACTCTCGAGGTTTAATGCATTTTTTAGTGAAGCTTTATCAGTATACAACACTTCAATAAATACTCGAGAATTGAAATCAAAAGCAACATAAATTCCTGAACCAACGGCCTGTTTGCGCAACAAATGACCATGTTGCGCACTATTTTGCCGTTAATGTAAAAAGTGGGGTTAGATCACAAAAAAACAAGCGCGGGAATAAAAAAAGCCGGGGCGACCCGGCAAAAAACACAATGAGGGAAAGAGGATTAGTCGGTGATGAACCAGTCGTCAGCGCTCTCCCACGTTTCCTGCAGGATTTCGCTGATGCGGTCTTTATCTTCTTTAATGCCGCCGATGACGGAGAGGTTGTTACTGGCGGCATAGCGCACGCTAACGGCGCCACCGCTGTCCGGGAACTGGTTATTGATACGGCGGGATAGTTCATCTGCCAGCGCGTCTAAGGCGCCTGGCGGCAGCGCGGTCGTTTTTGCAACAGTGACTTCAATACGCATAATTGCCCCCTGTGTAATATACTGTATATTTATACAGTTTCATTCAGGTATTTACAACAGGGGGCGTGATTTTATTTTTTTACCGTCCAGCGCAGCGTTTCGCCGGCGAGGAATGGCACCAGCGTATCGTCGCTGAGGGCAATGCTTTCGGCGACCTGGCTCTCTTCACGCACCAGCTCAACGTAACCCTCGTTCACCGGCAGCCCGTAGAAACGCGGGCCGTTCAGCGAGCAGAAGGCTTCGAAATGTTCCAGCGCATTCATCTCTTCAAACACGGTTGCGTAGCTGCTCAGCGCCGTTGGGGCGTTAAAGCAGCCCGCGCAGCCGCAGCTGGCTTCTTTGCGATGACGCGCGTGCGGCGCGGAATCGGTGCCGAGAAACGCGCGGGTAAAGCCGCTGGCGACCAGCTCGCGCAGCGCCTGCTGATGAACGTTGCGCTTAAGAATCGGCAGGCAGTACAGGTGAGGGCGAACGCCGCCAACCAGCATATGGTTGCGGTTAAACATCAGGTGCTGCGGGGTTATGGTCGCGGCAAGCAGCTCGTTGCCGTCGCGCACGTACTCGGCGGCATCTTTGGTGGTGATGTGTTCAAACACCACTTTCAGCCCCTGAAGACGCTGGCGCAGCGGATCCATCACGCTGTCGATAAAGCGCGCTTCACGGTCGAAAATATCGATCTCGGCGTGGGTCACTTCGCCATGCACCAGCAGCGGTATACCCAGCTTTTCCATCCGTTCCAGTACCGGCATAATCGCGTCGGTGCTGGTCACGCCGTGGCTGGAGTTGGTGGTGGCGTTGGCCGGATAAAGTTTGGCGGCGGTGAAGACGCCTTCGTTGAAGCCGCGCTCCAGCTCGTTCGGATCCAGCGTATCGGTCAGATAGCAGGTCATCAGCGGGGTAAAGTCGTGCCCGGCAGGTACGGCGTCGAGGATGCGCTGGCGATAGGCAATAGCCGCATCAACGGTGGTAATCGGCGGAACCAGGTTCGGCATGATAATCGCGCGGCCATACAGCTCACTGGTATACGGAACAACCGTTTTCAGCATCTCTCCGTCGCGAAGATGGATGTGCCAGTCGTCTGGGCGGCGAATTTTCAGAACTTGCGGTAATGCGGTCATGTAAGGCTCCGGCTGGTGGGATGTCAGTCATTTTTGCCGGGCACTAAGGATAAGCGGAAACGTTTTCCTTTGCATCCTTTTCTGTAAAAAATAATGCCCGATGATATGACGCCATCGGGCATAAACGACACGACATTAATTGGTGAACGGGATAATAATTTCGCCCGGTTTCACTTCAATCCCTTTGGCGTATTTCTTCGCCAGCGCTTCACCTTTGCTGGCGTCCTCTTTCAGCACGTAGGCGGGCTGCTGGTTGAAGTAGGTACGCAGCGATTGATTCAGGTACGGAATCAGCGTTTGCACGACCGACTGCATTTTCTCCGGCGTGACTTTCGCATCCACCACTTCCATCTCCTGCAGGAAGATGGCGCCTTGCTCCTGATTAAACACCGGCAGGGCCTTCAGCTTCAGGGCAATATTGGCTTTCTGGCTGCCAAACAGCGAGTTCAGGTCCAGCTTTGCGTCGCCGCTAAGGGTGACTTTATTCGGTTCTTCGCGGCCAATGGCGCTGGTTAAATTGTTGAGGACGATATGGGCGTCAGCGACGCCGGGGACCCCGATATCTTTGGAGAAGTTATTCCGCTTTTGTAATGCCTGATTAATCTCCTGCTCGCTTACGGAATATTGCGTAAGCTGATTACAGCCGACAACCAGACCGCTAACGATCAGGGCGGCAATGACAAACAATTTTTTCATGGGGTTCCTCAACGTAAAGCGTTGTATGCATCCTGACATCAAGCAGCATACGCTGTCAGTAGGTCTCTGACAGCGGAAAATACTGAAAGTGCCGCAAAGAAGCGAAACGGCATACCTCAATCGCTAATTTTGACGTTTCAGGCCTGGTCGCGCGGCGGGGTGTCTGCGGTTTTCTTGTCGTGCTCAAAGTCAGCGTCGTTGTCGGCGTGGTTATCGTTCATGGCCTTTTTAAAGCCTTTCAACGCCGCGCCGAGGTCAGAGCCCAGCGAGCCGAGCTTTTTAGTGCCGAACAGCAGCACCACCAGAACGACAATCACTAAGAGTTTGGTAACGCTAATTTCACCCATGATACAAACCTATTGAGAAAATAATGGCGAATTCTCGCAAACTGCGCGGGGAATTATTTGTCTGTTAATGGCAAAAATTTACGCGTCCGGTCGAATAAAAAATAGCCTTTGCGTTTTATCTCATTTCTCAACCGCTTAGCGGCAATCCCTCGCTTAGACGAAACATCTTCATTTTCCGCGCTATCTCACCTTTCTCGTATTGCCAGCCAGGGGCCTTTTTTATCACAATGCAAAAAGACAGCGTGTTGTTTTCATTGGCTGCCGTCGGGCAGGTATAGTTAAACGACCAGGGTATAGATTGGCGACAGGAGTAGTGAGATGTTTGGCTATCGCAGTAATGTGCCGAAAGTTCGGTTGACCACGGACCGGCTGGTTGTGCGGTTAATTCACGACCGGGATGCGTGGCGTCTGGCGGATTATTACGCCGAGAATCGGCAATTTTTAAAGCCCTGGGAACCGATTCGCGATGACAGCCACTGCTATCCGTCCGGATGGCAGGCGCGCCTGTCAATGATAAACGAGTTTCACAAGCAGGGAACGGCCTTCTACTTCGCGCTGCTCGACCCAGAAGAAAAAGAGATTATCGGTGTCGCTAACTTCTCCAACGTGGTGCGGGGCTCGTTCCACGCCTGCTACCTGGGCTACTCCATCGGCCAGAAGTGGCAGGGGCAGGGGATGATGTATGAAGCGCTGACCTCCGCCATTCGCTATATGCAGCGCACGCAGCATATTCATCGTATTATGGCCAACTACATGCCGCATAATCAGCGCAGCGGGAATCTGCTGGCGCGCCTCGGTTTTGAAAAAGAGGGCTATGCGAAGGACTATTTACTGATTGACGGCGAATGGCGCGATCACGTGCTGACCGCCTTAACTACCCCACAATGGACGCCTGGCCGCTAAGGAATCACCATGAAATACCAACTAACGCCTCTTGAAGCGCGTGTTATCGGTTGCCTGCTGGAAAAACAGGTGACGACGCCGGAGCAGTATCCGCTGTCGATCAACGCCGTGGCGACCGCCTGTAACCAGAAAACCAACCGCGAGCCGGTGATGACGCTCAGCGAAGCGGAAGTGCAGGATCAGCTCGATACCCTGGTGAAACGCCACTACCTGCGGACCGTCAGCGGCTTCGGCAACCGCGTCACCAAGTACGAGCAGCGTTTTTGCAACTCCGAGTTCGGTGACCTGAAGCTCTCTTCCGCCGAGGTGGCGCTGGTGACCACCTTGCTGCTGCGCGGCGCGCAAACGCCGGGCGAGCTGCGTGGTCGCGCGCAGCGGATGCATGAGTTTGCCGATATGGCGGAAGTCGAAAGCACCCTGGAACGGTTAGCCAACCGTGAAGACGGCCCGTTTGTGGTGCGTCTGCCGCGCGAGCCGGGCAAACGGGAAAGCCGCTATATGCACCTGTTCAGCGGCGAGGTTGATCTACAGGCGACGGCAGCGCAAAACGATGCGCCGCTGGCGGACGACGATCTGCGCGCCCGCGTTGAGACGCTGGAAGGTGAGGTCGCGGAATTGAAACAGCGTCTGGATTCACTGCTGGCGCACCTTGGGGAGTAATCAGCATGGCAAAAATACGCATTGGCGTGGTCGGGCTCGGCGGCATTGCGCAGAAGGCCTGGCTGCCGGTGTTAAGCGCGGCGACGGACTGGACGCTGCAGGCGGCCTGGTCGCCGGGTAAAGAGAAGGCGCTAAAGGTGTGCGAGACCTATCGCATGCCTTATGCCGATTCGCTGACCTCGCTGGCCGCGCAGTGCGACGCGGTATTTGTCCATAGCTCTACGGCCTCTCACTATGCGGTGGTCAGCGAACTGCTCAACGCCGGCGTGCACGTCTGCGTTGATAAACCGCTCGCCGACAAGCTCGACGACGCGGAACGGCTGGTGGCCCTGGCGGCGCGCAAAAAGCTGACCCTGATGGTTGGCTTCAACCGCCGCTTTTCGCCGCTGTACCGCGAACTGAAACAGCGCGCGGGCGACATGTCATCGCTGCGCATGGATAAGCACCGCAGCGACAGCGTCGGCCCGCACGATCTGCGGTTTACCCTGCTGGATGACTATCTGCACGTGGTGGACACCGCGCTGTGGCTGGCGGACGGCAAGGCGAAGCTGAGCGGCGGCGTGCTGCAAACGACCGATGAAGGCTGCATGTTCTACGCCGAACACCACTTCAGCCAGCCGGGGCTGCAAATTACCACCAGCATGCACCGTCGGGCGGGCAGCCAGCGGGAATGCGTGCAGGCGGTCGCCGACGGCGGGCTGTTTGACGTGACCGACATGCGTGAATGGCGCGAAGAGCGCGGCGCGGGGGTGGTGACCCGGCCCATTCCCGGCTGGCAAACGACTCTCGAACAGCGCGGGTTTGTCGGCTGCGCGCGCCATTTTATTGAATGCGTGCAAAATCAGAGTGTTCCGGAAACCGTCGGTGAACAGGCGATCGCCGCCCAGCGCATCGTGGAAGGGCTGTGGCGTGAGGCTATCCGCGAATAATCCGCTGTAACATCTGGCAGTAGCAATTCATGCCGAACCCGGTAGACTAACGCCACTTTTTCGCGCCCGTCTGCCGGGCGTATGTTTCCGGTTGTGGAATCACAAGGCAATGAATCTATTAAAATCGCTGGCAGCCGTCAGCTCGATGACCATGTTTTCGCGCGTGCTGGGATTTGCGCGCGACGCAATTGTGGCGAGGGTGTTTGGGGCAGGAATGGCCACCGACGCCTTTTTCGTGGCGTTTAAGCTGCCGAACCTGCTGCGCCGCATTTTTGCCGAAGGGGCGTTTTCCCAGGCGTTTGTGCCGATTCTGGCTGAATACAAAAGCAAGCAGGGCGAAGACGCGACGCGCGTCTTCGTGGCCTACGTTTCCGGGCTGCTGACGCTGGCGCTGGCGCTAGTGACCGTGCTGGGGATGCTGGCCGCGCCGTGGGTGATCACCATCACCGCGCCGGGCTTTGCCGATACCGCCGACAAGTTCGCGCTGACCACGCAGCTGCTGCGCATTACCTTCCCCTATATTCTGCTGATTTCGCTGGCCTCGCTGGTGGGCGCGATCCTCAATACCTGGAACCGTTTCTCGGTACCGGCCTTCGCGCCAACGTTCCTCAACATCAGCATGATTGGCTTCGCGTTGTTTGCCGCGCCGCATTTTAACCCGCCGGTGCTGGCGCTGGCGTGGGCGGTGACCGTCGGCGGCGTGCTGCAGCTGGCCTATCAGCTGCCGCATCTGAAAAAAATCGGCATGCTGGTGCTGCCGCGCATCAACTTTAAAGATGCGGGCGCGGTGCGGGTGGTGAAGCAGATGGGCCCGGCGATCCTTGGCGTCTCGGTAAGCCAGATTTCGCTGATCATCAACACCATTTTTGCCTCATTCCTCGTCTCCGGCTCGGTATCGTGGATGTATTACGCCGACCGCCTGATGGAGTTCCCGTCCGGGGTGCTGGGCGTGGCGCTGGGGACCATCCTGCTGCCGTCGCTGTCGAAAAGCTTTGCCAGCGGCAACCACGACGAATACTGCCGCCTGATGGACTGGGGGCTGCGTCTGTGCTTCCTGCTGGCGCTGCCCAGCGCGGTGGCGCTGGGGATTCTGGCGAAGCCGCTGACGGTGGCGCTGTTCCAGTACGGTAAATTTACCGCCTTTGATGCCGCGATGACCCAGCGCGCGCTGGTGGCCTACTCCGTGGGCCTGATGGGGCTGATTATCGTTAAAGTGCTGGCGCCGGGCTTCTACTCGCGTCAGGACATTAAAACGCCGGTGAAAATCGCCATCGTGACGCTGATTATGACGCAGCTGATGAACCTGGCGTTTATCGGCCCGCTGAAGCACGCGGGGCTGTCGCTGTCGATTGGTCTGGCGGCCTGCCTGAACGCCGCGCTGCTGTACTGGCAGCTGCGTAAACAGAAGATCTTCACCCCGCAGCCGGGCTGGCGCGCATTTTTAGTGCGTCTGGTGGTGTCGGTGCTGGTGATGGCGGCGGCGCTGGTGGGCATGATGCACGTGATGCCGGAGTGGTCGCAGGGCACGATGCCTTTCCGTCTGCTGCGCCTGATGGGCGTGGTCGTGGTGGGCGTGGTGGCCTATTTTGCCACGCTGGCGCTTCTGGGCTTCCGGATTAAAGAGTTTGCACGCCGGACGGCGTAAATGACAGCCACGTCGCGGGGCACATGCTGTGGCCCCGCCCGTGTTCAGACCGAATATTTCTTCACATTACGGGCAATGCTGTTGCCCGCCGCCTGACCATCCTTGCCGTACAGCCCCGTCTCCTGAAAAGGCTTCAGCACATCAATGGCCTGCTGGTTGCGGACAATCTGTCCTTCCAGCAGCCAGCCGTTGTGCTGATTTAACCGACGCAGCTGCTGCGTGGTTTCGGTAATGGTCTGCCAGCGGCGGCCAATCTCTTCATTATCGGCGCTGCGCTGGGCGTCCTGTTCGATGCGACGCTGTTTTTCCAGGTAGTCTAAGGTCGCCAGCAGAGAGCTTTTCTCTTCGGTGATGCTGGCAAGCTGCAGGCCGTTGACGCTGCCCGCAGAGAGCTGTCGTTGCTCAGCATCCATCACGTCCTTCAGCGAGTGAAGGATGCTGGTCATTTGATCGAGAATGGCGGACAAACTGCTCATGCGTTTAGTTACTCTGCAGATAATCTTGCGTGTCTTGAATCAACGCGTCGGCGATTTTACCGGTATCCATTTTTAACTCGCCGTTACGAATGGCGGTTTTCAGTTCCTCGACGCGCGCCATATTAATATCGCCGCTGTTTGAGCGGGTCAGGGCGGTCTGCGCGTCGCTTAAGGTCACGCTCGCGCTGGTGGCGGTTTCGGTTTTCCCGGCACGCAGCTTCTGTGAGCTGGTTTCAGGCGTTTCGCGATGCTGTACCGGCGTTACCGCTTTCAAAGATGATGTACGATCGATGCTCATGATGCTTTCCTCACTGGAGGCGTTGTATGGCGCAGGCGCCGACTCTCATTAATTGTTAATTATCTATCGGCAAGCGACACATATTCTTTAAGAGGTTTATAGATTAATCAGAATATTCCCATCAGCGCCGACCTGACCGCTTACCACCTGACCTGAGGGCATTCGCACCCGGGCGTTCTGGGCAACCGCCGCGTTGTTCAGCGCCTGACCTTCGCTATTAATGCTAAAGCCTTCCCCCTGAGCGACGACCATCACTTTTTGTCCCGCTTTCACCCGCCATGACTGGCGCACCATCGACAGCTGAATCGGCTGGCCGATAGCGACGTCGCGCAGGCTGATGGCATCCTCGGCCTGCGACAAATTCAGCATCGTACGCGGCGGCAGTTGATCGAGCCGCCCGCGCATTAACGTCACGCTCTGCGCTTCAATCGGCGACCCGCGCACGATGGGCGCCGCGGCGACCACGTAATCGCCCATCGCCTGAACGGTCACCTGTAAATACTGTTTCGCTTTCCCGCACTGGGCTACCACCGTCAGGTTTCCCCACAGCCGCGAGTTGCCCGGCGTGCTGAACGTCGGTTGTTCACAGCCGAGCGGCTGATTCTGCGTATTGCGCAGCTGCACGCTGACTTCATCACTAAATCCCGTCAGACGCTGGGTAAAGAACGCGGTCAGCTGCGTCTGAATATCGGCCGCCTGAACAAGCGGGCTAAAGGCCAGTATCGCAGCGGTGAGTGGGGCAATGAGCTGACGCATTGAACGCTCCAGTGGATGGCGAATGCATGCATTTTACGCAACTTGCGGCGACATCAACGCAACAAATAGCGAGTCATATTGCGTTTATTCTGCCGATGACGGGCTTGCCCGGGGAATTAAGCTGTCGTTGAAACTTTGTCACTAGCGGAGGAGACATGCTCGATAAACTCGACGCCGCATTACGTTTTCAGCAAGAGGCATTAAACCTGCGCGCCGAGCGTCAGGAGATTCTGGCTGCCAATATCGCGAACGCCGATACCCCGGGGTATCAGGCGCGCGATATGGATTTTTCCAGTGAACTGAAAAAGGTGATGTCGCGCGGGCGCGCGGAAGGCAGCGGCGTGGCGCTAACGCTGACCTCTGCACGTCATATTCCTGCCCAGACGCTCACAGCACCGAACACCGACCTGCTGTACCGCATTCCCGATCAGCCTGCGATGGATGGCAACACCGTCGATATGGACCGGGAGCGCACGCAGTTCGCCGATAACAGCCTCCAGTACCAGACCGGCCTTACGGTTCTGGGTGGACAGATCAAGGGCATGATGAGTGTCCTGCAGGGGAACTAATCCATGGCACTACTCAATATCTTCGACGTCGCGGGTTCCGCGCTGACCGCCCAGTCCAAGCGGTTGAACGTCGCCGCCAGTAACCTCGCCAACGCCGACAGCGTCGCCGGGCCGGACGGCCAGCCGTATCGCGCTAAGCAGGTGGTGTTCCAGGTGGATGCGCCGATGGGCGCGGCGACCGGCGGCGTGAAGGTGGCGGACGTGGTTGAAAGCCAGGAGCCGGACAAGCTGGTCTATCAGCCGGGGAATCCGCTGGCGGATGCGAAAGGCTATGTCCGTATGCCTAACGTCGACGTCGTGGGGGAGATGGTGAACACCATGTCGGCGTCGCGCAGCTATCAGGCGAACGTCGAGGTCCTGAATACCGTCAAGAGCATGATGCTCAAAACGCTGACGCTTGGGCAATAACGGAGGTAACCGATGTCTATCGTAGCCAATATCAATGACACCACCAGCAGCAGCGCGGCCTCGTCGTCGGTCAGCAGCACCGGTACTAACAGTTCGTCCGATCTGCAAAGTAGCTTTCTGACGCTGCTGGTCGCTCAGCTGAAAAACCAGGATCCGACCAACCCGCTGCAAAACAACGAACTGACTTCACAGCTGGCACAGATCAGCACCCTGAGCGGCATTGAGAAGCTCAACACCACGCTGGGCTCCATCTCCGGACAGATTAACAGCGGCCAGTCGCTGCAGGCCAGCGCCCTGGTCGGTCACGGCGTCATGATCCCCGGCAGCACGATTCTGGCAGGCAAGAGCAGCAGCGATGAGAACAGCGTGGATACCACGCCGTTTGGCATTGAGCTGACGCAGTCCGCCGAGAAGGTCACCGCCACCATCGTCGACGGAACGGGCAAAGTGGTCCGGACGTTAAACCTGGGAGCGCAGACCGCCGGCGTTCATACCTATACCTGGGACGGCAAGATGGATGACGGCACGGCGGCTCCGGACGGCGCTTACAACATCAACTTCGCCGCCAGCCAGGGCACCACGCAGCTGGTGGTTCAGCCGCTGCAGTTCGCGCTGGTGCAGGGCGTGACGCTGGGCAGCGATGGCAACAAACTGGATTTAGGTACCTACGGCACCACCACGCTGGATCAGGTTCGCCAGATTATTTAAGCCTTTAACCATTTCAGGAGAGACGTTATGGCCTTTTCACAAGCGGTAAGCGGATTAAACGCTGCTGCCACCAACCTCGATGTTATCGGCAACAACATCGCCAACTCCGCGACCTACGGCTTTAAGTCCGGGACCGCTTCGTTCGCCGATATGTTCGCCGGTTCCAAAGTGGGTCTCGGGGTGAAAGTCGCGGGGATTACCCAGGACTTTACCGACGGCACCACCACCAGCACCGGACGCGCGCTGGACGTGGCGATCAGCCAGAACGGTTTCTTCCGTCTGGTCGACAGCAACGGTTCCGTTTACTACAGCCGTAACGGCCAGTTCAAGCTCGATGAGAACCGTAACCTGGTGAACATGCAGGGGCTGAGCGTCACCGGCTACCCGGCGACCGGCAATCCGGCGACCATCCAGCAGGGGGCGAACCCAGTGGCGCTGACGATTCCGAATACGCTGATGTCGGCGAAAACGACCACCACCGCGGCGATGCAGATGAACCTGAACTCCACGGACGACGCGATTGATACGGCGACGAAGCCGTTCGATGCGACCGATCCGGATACCTATAACAAAAAGGGTACCGTCACCGTATATGACAGCCTGGGCAACTCCCATGACGTTAACGTTTATTACGTGAAAACGGAGGCTAATAAATGGGACGTTTATACCCTCGATTCCAGCGACAGCACGGCGACGGCGGTAAAAGCAGCGCAGATGGAATTCAATGACAGCGGCACGCTGGAATCGGTAACCAGCTATGACCCGGCCAATGCCGGAACGGGCATGTCGGTGAATGTCAGCCTTAAGTCATTGAACGGGTCGGCAGCCGGTACATTCAACCTGAGCTTCCTCAACTCCATGCAGCAGAACACCGGCTCGAACGATATCGTCGCCACCACCCAGAACGGCTTCGCGCCGGGCAACCTGGTGAGCTACCAGATCAACGAAGACGGGACGGTGGTGGGCAACTATTCCAACCAGCAAAGCCAGCTTCTGGGGCAGATCGTACTGGCGAACTTCGCCAACAACGAAGGCCTGCAGTCGGAAGGCGATAACGTCTGGTCGGCTACCCAGTCCTCGGGCGTGGCGCTGCTGGGCACCGCGGGCACCGGTAACTTCGGTACGCTGACCAACGGCGCGCTGGAAGCCTCCAACGTCGACCTCAGCAAAGAGCTGGTGAACATGATCGTCGCGCAGCGTAACTACCAGTCGAACGCGCAGACCATCAAGACCCAGGATCAGATCCTCAACACGCTGGTTAACCTGCGTTAATCATCTAACAGGGTGACGTTATGGATCACGCCATATATACGGCAATGGGCGCCGCCAGCCAGACCATGCAGCAGCAGTCGGTCACGGCGAGCAACCTGGCCAACACATCAACGCCGGGTTTTCGCGCTCAGCTGACGGCGATGCGCGCGGTGCCGGTGGTCGGCCCGAGCGTGGAAACGCGCACGCTGGTGGCCGCCACCACGCCGGGCGCGGATATGACGCCCGGTCAGCTCGACTATACCGCGCGCCCGCTGGACGTGGCGGTCCAGCAGGACGGCTGGCTGGCGGTACGTTCGCCGGACGGCAGCGAAGGCTATACCCGCAACGGCAATATTCAGGTCAGCGCGACCGGCCAGCTCACCATCCAGGGTAACCCGGTGATCGGTGAAGCCGGGCCGCTGAACGTGCCGGAAGGCTCGCAGGTGACGATTGCCGCCGACGGGACGATTTCAGCGCTGACGCCGGGCGACCCGCCGAACACGGTGTCGCCGGTTGGTAAGCTGAAGATGGTGAAGGCCAACGGCACCGAAGTGGCGCGCGGCGATGACGGGCTGTTTCACCTGACGCCGCAGACCGTGGCGATGCGAGGCCCGGCCCTCCAGGCGGACCCGACGCTGCGCCTGCAATCCGGCGTGCTGGAAGGCAGCAACGTCAAACCCGTGGCGGCAATGGCGGATATGATCGCCAGTTCGCGCCGTTTTGAAATGCAGATGAAGGTTATCAGCAGCGTGGATGAAAACACGCAGAAAGCTAACCAGCTGCTGTCCATGAGCTAAGGAAAACTATGATCAGTTCATTGTGGATCGCCAAAACCGGTCTCGACGCGCAGCAGACCAATATGGACGTTATCGCCAACAACCTGGCGAACGTCAGTACCAATGGTTTTAAGCGCCAGCGCGCGGTGTTTGAAGACTTGCTCTATCAAACCGTTCGCCAGCCGGGTGCGCAATCATCCGAACAAACGACGCTGCCATCCGGCCTGCAGATCGGTACCGGGGTGCGTCCCGTGGCGACCGAGCGTCTGCATAGCCAGGGCAACCTGTCGCAGACCAACAACAGTAAAGACGTGGCCATCAAAGGCGATGGGTTCTTCCAGATCCTGCTGCCGGACGGCTCTTCCGCCTACACCCGCGACGGTTCGTTCCAGGTCGACCAGAACGGTCAGCTGGTGACCGCCAGCGGCTACCAGGTGCAGCCGGCAATCACCATTCCGGCGAACGCCATCAGCATCACCATCGGCCGCGATGGCATCGTCAGCGTGACCCAGCAGGGCCAGGCCAACCCGGTGCAGGTGGGCCAGCTGAACCTGTCGACCTTTATGAATGACACCGGTCTCGAGAGCATCGGGGAAAACCTGTACATCGAAACCCAGGCGTCGGGCGCGCCGAACGACACCACGCCGGGGCTGAACGGCGCGGGGCTGCTGTACCAGGGCTATGTTGAAACCTCGAACGTCAACGTGGCGGAAGAGCTGGTCAACATGATTCAGGTGCAGCGCGCGTACGAAATCAACAGCAAAGCGGTATCGACCACCGACCAGATGCTGCAAAAACTGACGCAGCTGTAAAGGCAAGGCCTCGGCGTCGCGTCGCCTGGCCCGGCTACAACATTGCCTGATGGCGCCGCTCACGCGTCTTATCAGGCCTACGGACTCTCATCGTTTGTAGGCCGGATAAGGCGAAGCCGCCATCCGGCACACCGTAGCCTGATTGTGCGATGCGACGCCGGGATGTTCCCGAGATTCAGAAGAAGAAAGCAATGCAAAAATCCGCAGCGTTTCGCTATCCGCTTTTAACCCTCGTCGCGCTCAGCGTGGTGGGGTGTGCATGGATCCCCTCTAAGCCGCTGGTCGAAGGGGCGACGTCCGCACAGCCGATTCCCGGCCCGGTGCCGGTGGCGAACGGGTCGATATTCCAGACCGCGCAGCCGATTAACTACGGCTACCAGCCGCTGTTTGAATACCGTCGTCCGCGCAATATTGGCGATACGCTGACCATCGTGCTGCAGGAAAACGTCAGCGCCAGCAAAAGCTCCTCGGCGAACGCCAGCCGCGATGGCAAAAGCAGCTTCGGCTTTGACACCGTTCCGCGCTATCTGCAGGGGCTGTTCGGCAACGAACGCGCCGATATGGAAGCGTCCGGCGGCAACTCCTTTAACGGCAAGGGCGGCGCGAATGCCAGCAATACCTTTAGCGGCACGCTGACCGTGACCGTCGATCAGGTGCTGGTCAACGGCAACCTGCACGTGGTGGGCGAGAAGCAAATCGCCATTAACCAGGGCACCGAATTTATCCGCTTCTCCGGCGTCGTCAACCCGCGCACCATCAGCGGCAGCAACACCGTGCCGTCAACGCAGGTGGCGGATGCGCGTATCGAATACGTGGGCAACGGCTACATCAACGAAGCGCAGAATATGGGCTGGCTGCAGCGTTTCTTCCTTAACCTATCGCCGATGTAACGAGGTGAACCATGTTTAAAACTCTGCTAACCCTGGCGCTGGTGCTGGTCACCGGCCTGGCGAACGCGGAACGCATCCGCGATCTGACCAGCGTGCAAGGCGTCAGGGAAAACTCGCTGATCGGCTACGGCCTGGTGGTGGGGCTTGATGGGACGGGCGACCAGACGACGCAGACGCCGTTCACCACCCAGAGCCTGAATAACATGCTGTCACAGCTGGGGATTACCGTTCCGGCGGGCACCAACATGCAGCTGAAAAACGTGGCGGCGGTGATGGTGACCGCGCAGTTACCGGCGTTTGGTCGTCAGGGGCAGACCATCGATGTGGTGGTCTCTTCGATGGGTAACGCCAAAAGCCTGCGCGGCGGCACGCTGTTAATGACCCCGCTGAAGGGCGTTGATAGCCAGGTCTATGCGCTGGCGCAGGGCAACATTCTGGTCGGCGGCGCGGGCGCGTCGGCGGGCGGCAGCAGCGTGCAGGTGAACCAGCTGAACGGCGGACGGATCACCGGCGGCGCGACCATCGAGCGCGAACTGCCAACTCAGTTTGGCGCGGGCAACACCATTAACCTGCAACTGAATGACGATGATTTCACCATGGCGCAGCAGATTGCCGACACCATTAATCGTCGCAGCAGCCTTGGCAACGCCACCGCGCTGGATGCGCGTACCGTGCAGGTGCGCGCGCCGGTTGGCGGCAGCGGTCAGGTGCGGCTGCTGGCGGATATCCAGAATCTGGAAGTGGGCATGCCGCCGCAGGACGCGAAGATCATTATCAACTCGCGTACCGGTTCGGTGGTGATGAACCGCGAGGTCACGCTGGATACCTGTGCCGTGGCGCAGGGTAACCTCTCCGTTTCGGTTAACCGTTCCGCGCAGGTAAGCCAGCCGGATACGCCGTTCGCCGGCGGGCAGACGGTGGTGACGCCGCAAACCCAAATCGATCTGCGCCAGAGCGGCGGCTCGCTGCAAAGCATTCGCGCCAGCGCCAATCTCAACAATGTGGTGCGCGCGCTGAACGCGTTAGGGGCCACGCCGATGGATCTGATGTCGATTATCCAGGCGATGCAGAGCGCGGGCTGTCTGCGCGCGAAGGTGGAGATTGTCTGATGCTGACCGACAGCAAATTACTGGCCAGCGCCGCGTGGGACGCGCAGTCGCTGAACGAGCTGAAGACCAAAGCCGGGCAGGATCCGCAGGCCAACCTGCGTCCTGTCGCCCGCCAGGTGGAGGGCATGTTCGTGCAGATGATGCTCAAAAGCATGCGCGAAACCCTGCCGAAGGACGGGATGTTCAGCAGCGACCAGACGCGGCTCTACACCAGTATGTATGACCAGCAAATCGCCCAGCAGATGACCGCCGGTAAGGGGCTTGGCCTGGCAGAGGAGATGGTTAAACAGCTGTCGGCGCAGCAGCAGGAGCCGGCGGATAACGTCGGCCAGGTGCCGATGAAGTTCGATATGCAGACGGTGACCAGCTACCAGAACGCAGCGCTGACGCAGATGGTGCGCAAAGCGCTGCCGAAAGCGCCGGACAACAGCGATACACCGCTGTCCGGCGACAGCAAAGACTTCCTCGCCCAGCTGTCGCTGCCCGCGCGGTTGGCGAGCGAGCAGAGCGGTATTCCGCACCACCTGATTCTGGCGCAGGCGGCGCTGGAGTCCGGCTGGGGGCAGCGGCAGATTCGCCAGGAGAACGGCGAGCCGAGCTTTAACCTGTTTGGCGTCAAAGCCTCCGGCGGCTGGAAGGGGAAGGTCACGGAAATCACCACCACCGAATTTGAAAACGGCGAGGCCAAAAAGGTGAAGGCGAAGTTCCGCGTCTACGGCTCGTATCTGGAAGCGCTGTCGGACTACGTCAGCCTGCTAACCCGCAACCCACGCTATGCGGCGGTCACTTCGGCGGCGACGGCGGAGCAGGGCGCGCAGGCGTTGCAGAACGCCGGATACGCCACCGATCCGCAGTATGCGCGTAAGTTAACCAGCATGATTCAGCAGCTGAAATCGATGAGTGAGAAGGTCAGCAACGCCTACCGAAATGATATCGAAAATCTGTTCTGAATTAGCCTCAAGTTTGCCGTAAGCGATCCGATAAGTAATTCCATGGCCTTAAGAAGGAGCGTTCATGTCCAGTTTAATTAACAGTGCGATGAGCGGGCTGAGCGCAGCCCAGTCGGCGTTGAATACCACCAGTAACAACATCGCGAGCTACAACGTCACCGGCTACACCCGTCAGACGACGGTGCTGGCCTCTGCCAACAGTACGTTGGGGGCAGGCGGTTGGGTGGGCAATGGCGTCTACGTCTCTGGCGTACAGCGTGAATATAACGCTTTCATCACCAACCAGCTGCGTTCGGCGCAGAGCCAGAGCAGCGGGTTAACCACGCGCTACGAGCAGGTGTCGAAAATTGACAATATGCTCTCCAGCTCAACCAACAACGTCTCCACCACGCTACAGGATTTCTTCAGCAGCCTGCAAACGCTGGTCAGCAACGCCGAAGACCCGGCGGCGCGCCAGACGGTGCTCGGCAAAGCCAATGGCGTGGTGAACCAGTTTAAGGTGGCGGATCAGTATCTGCGCGATCAGGACAAACAGGTTAATCTGTCCATTGCCTCGACCGTCGACCAGATCAACAACTACACCTCACAGATTGCCAGCCTGAACGATAAGATCTCCCGCCTGACCGGCGTGGGTGCGGGCGCATCGCCGAACGACCTGCTGGATCAGCGCGACCAGCTGGTGAGCGAGCTTAACCAGCTGGTGGGCGTGGAAGTCAACGTGCAGGACGGCAGCACCTACAACATCACCATGGCCAACGGCTACACCCTGGTGGCGGGCACCAAATCGAACCAGCTGGCGGCGGTGCCGAGCAGCGCCGATCCGTCGCGCACGACTGTGGCTTATGTGGACAACGTTGCCGGTAACGTCGAGATCCCGGAAAAGCTACTGACCACCGGTTCGCTGGGCGGCCTGCTGACCTTCCGCTCGCAGGACCTTGACCAGACGCGCAACAGCCTGAACCAGATGGCGCTGGCGTTTGCCGATGCGTTCAACCAGGTGCATCGCGAGGGGATTAACGCCGACGGCGATACCGGCGTTGATTTCTTTGAGTTTGGCGACCCGTCGGTGGTGGCGAATGGTAAAAATGGCGGGAAAGCGAAGCTCTCCGCGGATATGACCGATTCTTCCGCGGTCCAGGCGACGGATTACCGCATCACCAAAACGGACAGCGGCTGGCAGGTGACGCGGCTTTCCGATAACACCAACGTTACCGTCAAGGCCGGCACCGATGGTTCGCTGCAGTTTGATGGCCTGTCGGTCAGCATCAATACCGACGATGGCGATGCGGTTACCGGCGATAGCTTTACCGTGAAGCCGGTCAGCAATGCCATTGTGAACATGAAGGTGGCCATCTCCAGCGGATCGCAAATCGCCATGGGCCAGGTGGAGAAGGACGCCAGTGGCAACATCGTGACCGATGCCGATGGCAATCCCGTGAGCGCGGGTGAAAGCGACAACCGCAACGGCCAGGCGCTGCTGGATCTGCAAAATAGCAAGGTTGTTGGCGGGTCGAAAAGCTTTAACGATGCCTATGCCGCGCTGGTGAGCAGCATCGGTACGCAAACCTCTACCCTGAAGAGCAGCAGCACGACGCAGGCGAACGTGGTCACGCAGCTGAGCAACCAGCAGCAGTCGATCTCCGGCGTTAACCTCGATGAAGAGTACGGCAACCTGCAGCTGTATCAGCAATATTATCTGGCGAATGCGCAGGTGCTGCAGACTGCCAGCACGCTCTTCGACGCATTAATTAATATCCGCTAAGGAGAGGGGAAACCATGCGCGTTAGTACCTTAATGATGTATCAGCAGAATATGAGAGGCATTACCGACTCTCAGTCTGCGTGGCTGAAGTACGGTGAGCAAATGTCGACCGGCAAACGCGTTAACCGCGCGTCGGACGACCCGGTGGCGGCTTCTCAGGCGGTGGTGCTGTCGCAGGCGCAGGCGCAAAACAGCCAGTACGCCACCGCGCGTACCTTTGCCACCCAGCGGGTGTCGATTGAAGAGAGCACGCTGTCGCAGGTGACCACTGCGATTCAGGCCGCGCAGGAAAAAATCGTCAACGCCGGTAACGGCACCCTGAGCGACGATGACCGCGCCTCGCTGGCGACGGCGTTGCAGGGCATCCGCGACCAGATTATGAATCTGGCGAACAGTACCGACGGTAACGGGCGCTACATTTTTGCCGGTTATAAAAGCGACACCGCGCCGTTTGATGAAACCGGCCAATATATTGGCGGTGAGGTCAACGTTGAACAGCAGGTCGACTCTTCGCGCTCGATGGTTATTGGCCATACCGGTAACCTGATTTTTGATAACGAGACCAGTAACGCGAAGCCGGATGCGGATAAAAACATCTTTACCGCGCTCGATTCCGCCATTGCTACGCTGAATGACGCAGTGGGTGATGATGAGACCAAACAGGATGCGGCCGCCGCGATTATCGATCGCACCAACCGTAGCCTGAGCAACGCCCTCAACAACGTATTGACCGTGCGCGCCGAACTGGGCACTCAGCTCGATGAGCTGGGCAAACTGGATGACCTGGGGGACGATCGTGCGCTGGCGCAGACGCAGCAGATGAGCAACCTGGTGGATGTGGACTGGAACGCCACTATCTCCAACTACACCATGCAGCAAACCGCCCTCCAGGCGGCGTATAAAGCCTTTACCGACATGCAGGGCATGTCATTGTTCCAATTGAATAAATAACAATACGCAGTTTTGAACATATCTGTAGAAACTGGATATGTTTTTATCGCCCGCGTCATTACCCCGTCGCGGGCTCTTTTTTATCCTTTTACTGCGCGTTCAGCGCGGCGTGGCGTAAGCGGTAGGTTTCGCTGACGCGGATGGCCAGCGCGATCAGGCCCGCTACCGTCGCGAGCGTCACCACGCCTTCCCAGCCGGCCAGCGAGTACACCTGCGTCCCCAATACTGAACCCAGCGCCATCCCGATAAACACGCCGGTAAACAGCAGCGCATTCAGGCGACCGCGGGCCTGCGGCTCCAGGCTGTACACCAGATTCTGGTGCGCGACTAGGCTTGATTGCAGCCCCAGGTCAAAGCCGACGGCGGAGAGGGCAATCAGCGCCATTTGCGCCATCGGCGGCAGCACCGGCAGCAGGAACATCAGCGCAAACGAGACGCTGACCAGCAGCGCGCCCAGCTGGGTGACCTTTTCCGTTCCGACTTTATCCGCCAGACCGCCAGCCAGCGGTGCCGCCAGCGCGCCCGCCGCCCCGGCGATACCGAAACCACCGGCAACCGCACTGCCCATCTGGTAGTGCTCGGCCAGCATCACCGCCAGCGTTGACCAGAACGCGCTAAAGGCGATGGAGAGAAAGCCCTGAGCCATAGCCGCGCGACGCAGCGTCGGGTAGCGACGCCACAGGTGCACCATCGACACCATCAGCGCCGGATAGCGCAGCTCGGAGTGAGCGGCAAAGTGCGGCAGCACGCGCCACAGCAGCAGGCCAATCAGCGCAATACTCACGGCAGCGGCCTGATACATCACGCGCCAGCCAAACAGTTCGCCCACCACGCCGCTAACGGTACGCGACAGCAGGATCCCCAGCAGCAGGCCGGTCATCACCGTGCCGACCATCTTGCCCTGTTTCCCCGCCGGGGCGAGGATGGCGGCGGCGGGCACGATGTCCTGCGCCATGGTGGCGGCCATGCCGATCAGCAAACTGATCGCCAGCAGCGAAAGGATCTCATCCGGCTTGTCGCGCGAAATTCCGCTGAGCTTGGCGCCGATAACCCGGTCGAAATGCAGAACGCTTTGCCGCCGCTCGTTGTATTGGCGAAAAAAGCTGGATTTCTTCTCCCATGCAAAGCGGTTCATGGGGATAACGAAGCGTTTCGCCGCCGGCAGGAATTCGAGATCCCCGACCTTCATCACCGCATCCTGCACGCAGGCCGAGATAATGCCCAGATCCTGATCGTCGAGCGCGATGAGCTTGAGAGCGTCCATGCGGATTTCGCACCTGCGAAGGTTTCTGCCTGCCTTTTGTTAGGCGGTCTTAGCCGGCAGCGCAACCGTGGCGCATCAGCTCGAAATCCGCTCGATGACGGCACCGCAGCCGGAAAGCTTCTCTTCCAGCCGTTCGAAACCGCGATCAAGGTGATAGACCCGGTTGACCGTCGTT
>NZ_JBKDZH010000008.1:0-11524 GCF_047971185.1 Kluyvera sp. | reverse complement strand
GATCCTGCTGCGCCCTGTTGACGATCTGGAATTGACTGTCCGCTCTGCTAACTGCCTCAAGGCAGAAGCTATCCACTATATCGGTGATCTGGTACAGCGTACCGAGGTTGAGTTGCTGAAAACGCCGAACCTGGGTAAAAAATCTCTTACCGAGATTAAAGACGTGCTGGCCTCACGTGGTCTGTCTCTGGGCATGCGCCTGGAAAACTGGCCGCCGGCAAGCATTGCTGACGAGTAACCGGATCACAGGTTAAGGTTTTACTGAGAAGGATAAGGTCATGCGCCATCGTAAGAGTGGTCGTCAACTGAACCGCAACAGCAGCCATCGCCAGGCTATGTTCCGCAACATGGCAGGTTCACTGGTTCGTCATGAAATCATCAAGACGACCCTGCCTAAAGCGAAAGAACTGCGTCGCGTAGTTGAGCCGCTGATTACTCTTGCCAAGACTGATAGCGTTGCTAATCGTCGTCTGGCATTCGCCCGTACTCGTGATAACGAGATCGTGGCAAAACTGTTTAACGAGCTGGGCCCGCGTTTCGCGAGCCGTACCGGTGGTTACACTCGCATTCTGAAGTGTGGCTTCCGTGCAGGCGACAACGCGCCGATGGCATACATCGAGCTGGTTGATCGTGCTGAGCCGAAAGCAGAAGCAGCTGCAGAGTAATTTGCAGTAAAGTAAAAAAACCCGCCTCGGCGGGTTTTTTTATGTCCACTCCTCCCCCATCCTATCTACAATAGCCGTATTCTTTCTGTTCTACTCCACGGAGTGCTGTCATGTGGTTACTGGACCAGTGGGCTGAACGTCATATCACTGACGCGCAGCGTAAAGGCGAGTTTGATAATCTCCCCGGGCAGGGACAACCGCTAGCGCTTGATGATGACTCTGCGGTACCTGAAGAACTGCGTTCCGGCTATCGGTTGTTGAAAAATGCCGGCTGCCTGCCGCCCGAGCTCGAACAGCGTAAAGAGGCGATGGTGCTCGCGGATATACTGAAAGGTATTCAGCGTGAGGATGAACGCTACCAGGAAATAAGCCGTCGCCTGGCGCTGATGGAATTAAAACTGAGACAGGCTGGGCTCAATACCGACTTTCTACGCGGCGATTATGCCGGAAAGCTGATGCAAAAGATCAATGAGGAGTAATGATGTACCGGATTGGCGAACTGGCAAAGCTGGCTGGCGTCACCCCTGACACCATCCGCTATTATGAAAAGCAGCAGATGATGAGCCATGATGTGCGCACCGAAGGGGGATTTCGTCTCTACACGGCGGACGATCTTCAGCGGCTGAAATTCATTCGCTATGCACGGCAGCTGGGGTTCACCCTGGAATCGATCCGCGAGTTGTTGTCGATCCGCGTGGATCCTGAACATCATACCTGCCAGGAGTCGAAAGGGATCGTGCAGGCCAGGCTCCGTGAAGTCGAGTCGCGTATTGAAGAACTCCAGTCGATGCAGCGCGCGCTGAAGCAGCTCAATGATGCCTGCTGCGGCACTGCTCACAGCAGTGAGTTTTGTTCCATACTCGGTATTCTGGAGCAGGGCGCCGGTGCCTCGTGAAATCGGCGTTGAATTTTTACACAATGAGATCTACACTCGCCGCGTATGATTAACCCAATCAGGAGACTGTTATGAGCCGCTATCAGCATACGAAGGGGCAGATTAAAGATAATGCCATCGAGGCGCTATTGCATGACCCGCTGTTTCGTCAGCGCGTAGAGAAAAATAAGAAAGGGAAAGGCAGCTATCTGCGGAAAGAAAAACACGCGAAAGGGTATGGTCGGGAGGCCAGTGGCAAACAAGCGATGCGCTTTTTTACCACTGGCTTTCTGCTTTTAGCGGCCTGATTAAGAACGATTATTCTGTTCTTTCAGCAGGTCACGGATTTCAGACAGCAGTACTTCTTCTTTTGTCGGCGCTGGCGCCGCTGCCGGTTCTTCTTTTTTACGGTTAAGCTTGTTGATCAGCTTAATGGCCATAAAGATAGCGAACGCCACGATGACAAAATCAAAAACATTCTGAATGAATACGCCGTAGTGCATCACGACCGCCGGGATATCGCCCTGCGCGTCGCGCAGCGTGACGGCAAACTGTTTGAAATCAATCCCACCAATTAATAGCCCCAGCGGTGGCATGATAATGTCCGCAACTAAAGACGACACGATCTTACCAAACGCCGCACCAATAATGACACCCACTGCCAAATCGACAACATTCCCGCGCATCGCGAATTCGCGAAACTCTTTAATAATGCTCATTTTATTCTCCCTTGTGCAAGCTGACGTTTATAAGTTTAACAAATGTCTATCTAATTTCCATTAGTGATAATAAATATGAAGGTATTAATTAACCCTTAAATAATAAAAGGTTAATAAAAAAGGCGCTCTCTCGAACGCCTTTGGGAAATTAAAGGAAGAATGGACTGGGCTGGAACAGACGTTCCACATCTGAAATATACTTTTTGTCGGTAAGGAACATAATGACGTGATCGCCTTGTTCAATGCGCAAATTATCATTAGCAATCATGACATCATTACCGCGAACGACCGCGCCAATAATGGTGCCTGGCGGCAGTTTAATTTCGTCAATGACGCGGCCAACTACGCGGGAGGTGCTTTCATCGCCGTGCGCGACGGCTTCGATGGCTTCGGCAACTCCGCGACGTAGCGAGGAAACTCCCACGATATCCGCCTTACGTACGTGGCTAAGCAGCGCGGAGATCGTCGCTTGCTGTGGTGAGATCGCAATATCGATCACGCTGCCCTGCACCAGATCGACATAAGCGCGCCGTTGGATCAGCACCATCACTTTCTTGGCGCCCATCCGCTTGGCCAGCATTGCCGACATAATATTGGCTTCGTCATCGTTGGTGACGGCAATAAACAGATCGACCTGATCGATATGCTCTTCCGCCAGCAGCTCTTGATCCGAAGCGTCGCCAAAGAAGACGATGGTATTTTGCAGCTTCTCTGCCAGCTCGGCCGCGCGCTGCTGATTACGTTCAATCAGTTTTACGCTGTAATCTTTTTCCAGACGACGCGCCAGACCGGCGCCGATGTTGCCGCCGCCAACCAGCATGATGCGCTTGTAGGGTTTCTCCAGCCGCTGTAGCTCACTCATGACCGCGCGAATATGCTGCGAGGCCGCGATAAAGAAGACCTCATCCCCGGCTTCAACGATTGTGGAACCCTGCGGGCGAATTGGACGATCGTGGCGGAAAATGGCCGCGACGCGGGTGTCGATGTGCGGCATATGCTCACGCATGGTCGACAGCGCGTTACCCACTAACGGGCCACCATAGTAGGCTTTGACCACTGCCAGGCTGACTTTGCCTTCCGCAAAATTCACCACCTGCAGCGCGCCAGGGTACTCGATCAGGCGGTAGATATTGTCGATAACCAGCTGCTCTGGCGCAATCAGGTGATCGATGGGTACCGCGTCGCTCTGGAACAGCTTCTCCGCGTCGCGCACGTAGTCCGGAGAGCGGATGCGTGCGATGCGGTTGGGAGTATTGAATAACGAATAGGCCACCTGGCAGGCGACCATATTGGTCTCATCCGAACTGGTCACCGCGACCAGCATATCGGCATCGTCAGCACCGGCTTCACGCAGTACGCGGGGATGTGAGGCGTGGCCTTGTACCACGCGAAGGTCGAACTTATCCTGCAGGCTGCGCAAGCGCTCGCCGTTAGTATCGACGATGGTGATGTCGTTGTTTTCCCCAACCAGGTTTTCCGCCAGCGTACCGCCGACTTGTCCGGCGCCCAGAATGATAATTTTCATCAGTTGCGACCCGTTATCTCATCACTTTTTGATTAGCTTAGCGTAGAAGAAGCCATCACCTTCTTCGGCACCCGGTAAATTCTGCTGGCCAGGCTGTTCAGGGGTACCGGTTTCGCGCAGCTCGGCATCCGGCGTGCGGGACAAAAACGCGGCAATTTGCTGCTGATTCTCTTCCGGCAGAATGGAACAGGTGGCGTAAACCAGCGTGCCGCCCGGCTTGAGATGCGCCCAGGTAGCGTTGAGGATCTCGGCCTGCAGCTGCGCCAGTTCGGCGATATCACGGTCGCGGCGCAGCCATTTGATGTCTGGATGGCGGCGAATCACCCCGGTTGCGGAGCACGGCGCGTCCAGCAGGATGCGATCGAACTGCTGCTCGCCGCACCACTGTTGCGGATAGCGACCATCCCCCTGTTTTACCGTCGCTTTCATGCCCAGACGTTTCAGGTTGTCGTATACGCGTGACAGGCGTTTTTCGTCGACGTCGACGGCCACCACGTTGGCCTGCGGCGCAACTTCCAGAATGTGCGTCGTTTTACCGCCCGGCGCGCAGCACAGGTCGAGAATCTGCTCGCCCTCTTTCGGCAGCAGGTATTTAACGCATCCCTGAGCAGATGCATCCTGCACGGTCACCCACCCTTCGTCAAAACCAGGCAGGGCGTGTACAGGCGCCGGCGTTTCCAGACGCACGGCGTCCGGGTAGTCGGGATGCGGGAAGCCGGTCATACCGGCTTCCGTTAGCAGGGCAAGCCAGGCGTCGCGGGAGTGGTGATTGCGGTTGACGCGCAGCCACATCGGCGGGCGCTGGTTATTGGCATCAAGAATAGCTTCCCACTGCTGCGGGTAAGCGGCTTTAATGCGTTTTACCAGCCAGGAGGGGTGAAGGAAGCGCAAATCGCTTTGCGCGAATTCGGTTAGCAGTTCTTCCTGACGGCGCTGGAACTGACGCAGTACGCCATTGATCAGCCCTTTCAGCTGTGGACGCTTAATGACGACTGCACCTTCAACGGTTTCCGCCAGCGCGGCATGTGGCGGAATACGGGTATGCAGCAGCTGGTAGAAACCCACCATGATCAGGTAGTGAACGGTACGCTGTTTGCCCGTCATCGGGCGTTCCATCAGCTGCTGGATCATCCATTCAAGCTGGGAGAGGGTGCGCAGCACGCCGAAGCACAGCTCCTGAAGCAGCGCTTTGTCTTTATCTGCCACTTTTTGCTGCATTGCCGGCAGGACATTGCTGAGCGACTGCCCCTTTTCGACGACCTGCTCAACGGCCTGAGCCGCCATACTGCGTAAATTAAGATGTTTTTTCATAACCGTAAAAATAAAAATGCCCGGAGACTCCGGGCTTTAAATAGGGACGAACCGTCAGAGCAGACGGTTTCCGGGCTCGAACCACTCCCGGCGCGAGTTCAGCAGATCCTGGGCGCTCATGGCCTTCTTACCTGCCGGCTGCAGCGAGATAAGGTTGAGGATACCGTCGGCGGTCGCGACCTGAATACCCTGGCGGGTGGCTTCAAGAATGGTCCCCGGCTCGGCACCGGCGGGTTTATCAATTACCGAAGCCTGCCAGATTTTAACCGGCTGCTCGTCAATAACGATATAGCTCATTGGCCACGGGTTAAAGGCGCGGATGCAGCGCTCCAGCTGGGCGGCGCTGAGCGTCCAGTCGACCCGGGCTTCTTCTTTACTTAGCTTCTCGGCATAGCTTACCAGCGCTTCATCCTGGACTTCAGGCGTGGCGGTACCGGTCGCCAGCAGGTGCAGGGTATGCAGCAGGCCCTCAGGGCCGAGTTCAGCCAGCTTGTTGTACAGGCTGGCGCTGGTATCGTCAGCGGTGATTGGGCAGGAAAGCTTATGCAGCATATCGCCGGTATCCAGACCTACGTCCATCTGCATAATCGTGACGCCGGTTTCGGCATCACCCGCCCACAGTGAGCGTTGAATCGGCGCGGCCCCGCGCCAGCGCGGCAGCAGAGAACCGTGGACGTTGATGCAGCCCAGGCGCGGCATGGCCAGCACGGCTTTTGGCAGGATCAGCCCATAGGCAACCACCACCATCACATCGGCCTGCAGATCGGCAACCAGCTTCTGATTTTCTTCTGGGCGCAGGGAGGCGGGCTGGAAAACGGGAATACCTTTCTCTTCCGCCAGCACCTTGACCGGGCTGGGCATCAGTTTCTTACCACGACCGGCGGGGCGGTCAGGCTGGGTGAAGACGCCAACCACCTGGTGCTCAGACGACAGCAGCGCGTCGAGGTGACGCGCTGCAAAATCGGGAGTGCCCGCAAAAATAATACGTAGGGAATCTGACACGTTAATCCTTATCCTTAGGCGCGCGCGTTCAGGCGATCCAGTTTTTCAACTTTCTGGCGAATACGTTGCTGCTTTAACGGCGACAGATAATCGATAAACAGCTTACCGACTAAGTGGTCCATTTCATGCTGGATACAGATAGCCAGCAGGCCGTCAGCTTCCAGTTCAAACGGGTTGCCGTCGCGGCCAATGGCGCGAATTTTGACGCGCTCGGCACGTGGAACCAGCGCACGCTGTTCCGGGATCGACAGGCAGCCTTCTTCGATACCGGTATCGCCCTCTTTTTCCAGCAGTTCCGGGTTGATCAGCACCAGCTGTTCGTCACGATTCTCTGAGACATCGATAACGATAATACGTTGGTGGATGTCGACCTGAGTCGCAGCCAGACCAATACCTTCTTCGGCGTACATGGTTTCGAACATATCGTCCACGATACGCTGAATTTCGTCATTCACTTCTTTTACCGGGGCGGCGACTTTGCGAAGACGCTCGTCCGGAATATGTAATACTTGCAAAACTGCCATAAATATCCAGAGTTCTGTTCAGGAGTAGGAAAGATTATTACCTCTATTCTAGACAAAACCCCCTCTAATTGACAGAGTCACTGACCAATCGCAAAGATTGCTAATGCCGCATGTGGCAAGGGGGAAAGGATGTCACCCGAGGAACTCGCCTTCCGTTTGTTAAAGGTGAATGATTTGTATGGCGACGGCATGCTGCACGCGCTACGTGCGCTGCGCCAGCAAACCGTCATCACCCATCAAACGCTTTATACGCTGGGTTTTAGCATTAAGCAGGCCGAACGTTTTTTCGCTTTTTCGTCCACCGAGATGGAGGCCGCCAACCGCTGGCTGGCGTCGCCGGACAATCATCTTTTGTTTGCGGATTCTCCCTTGTATCCAGAACCGCTGCGCGCCATCAGCGATTATCCGGCGGTGCTGTGCGTACGCGGCAATCTGGCGCTACTGCATTCCCCGCAGCTTGCCGTCGTGGGTAGCCGGCAGCACTCTTTATATGGTGAACGCTGGGGCGGTTATTTGTGTGAGTCGCTGGCCAGAATGGGGATCACGATCACCAGCGGCCTGGCGCTAGGTATTGACGGTGTCGCCCATCGCGGCGCGCTGCAGGCCGGTGGAGGCACGATCGCGGTGCTCGGCAGTGGGCTGAATCATATCTATCCTCACCGGCATCGTTCGCTGGCAAAACGTATTGTTGAGCATGGAGGGGCGCTGGTATCGGAATTCCCGCTGGCGGCGACGCCCGCGCCGTATCACTTCCCGCGACGCAATCGAATTATCAGCGGATTAAGCCGCGGCGTGCTGGTCGTTGAAGCCGCATTGCGCAGCGGTTCGCTGGTGACGGCGCGCTGTGCGCTTGAGCAAGGGCGCGAAGTGTTTGCGATTCCGGGGCCGCTGGGGCATCCGGGAATGGAAGGGCCGCACTGGCTTATCAAACAGGGAGCGGTGACCGTCACGGAGCCAGAGGATATTCTGGCGCTTTTTCCGGGATTAAACAGACATTTGTCGAAACGAGCCGAAATGACAAATTATTGTGCAGATCAGGATTCTGTAGCATTGCCATTTCCTGAGCTCCTGGCTAACGTAGGAGATGAGGTAACACCTGTTGACGTCGTCGCTGAACGTGCCGGCCAACCTGTGCCAGTGACCGTGGCTCAGCTACTTGAACTGGAGTTAGCAGGATGGATCGCAGCTGTACCCGGCGGCTATGTCCGATTAAGGAGGGCAGGCCATGTTCGACGTACTAATGTATTTGTTTGAGACCTACATCCATAACGAAACAGACATGCGCGTAGATCAGGACAAACTGACTCGGGATCTTACCGATGCGGGGTTCGAACGTGAAGATATCTTCAACGCGCTAATATGGCTGGAAAAGCTCGCCGACTATCAGGAAGGCCTCGTTGAACCCATGCAGCTAGCATCGGATCCCCTCTCCGTGCGTATTTTCACACAGGAAGAGAGTCAACGTCTGGATGCGAGCTGCCGAGGGTTCCTGTTATTCCTTGAGCAGATTCAGGTGCTAAACCTTGAAACGCGGGAAATGGTTATCGAGCGCGTGATGGCTCTGGATACCGCCGAGTTTGAGCTGGAAGAGCTGAAATGGGTCATTTTGATGGTTCTGTTCAATCTTCCGGGGTGTGAAAACGCGTATCAGCAAATGGAAGAATTACTCTTCGAGGCGAATGAAGGTATGCTGCATTAAATCATTTTGTGGCATCAAGAGTTGTTATGGTCAAATCAGCACTGTTTTCGGTGCCTAAACACGAGCCCTGCCCACAGTGCGGGGCCGAACTGGTCATACGGTCCGGTAAACACGGGCCGTTTCTTGGCTGTTCCCATTATCCGGAATGCGATTACGTTCGCCCCCTGAAAAGTCAGGCCGATGGGCATATCGTTAAAATTCTGGAGGGACAGTCGTGCCCTGAATGTGGTGCCGTGCTGGTGCTGCGCCAGGGGCGCTTTGGCATGTTCGTCGGATGCAGCCAGTATCCGGAATGTGGGCACACTGAGGTTATCGACAAACCTGATGAAACCGCGATTGTCTGCCCGGCCTGTCAGCAAGGGCACCTGGTGCAGCGTCGTTCGCGTTACGGCAAAACCTTTCATTCCTGCGATCGCTACCCGGAATGTCAGTTCGTCATTAACTTCACACCGGTTGCGGGGGAGTGCCCCGAGTGCCACTACCCGCTGCTTATCGAAAAGAAAACGGCGCAGGGCGTAAAGCGTTTCTGTGCCAGTAAACAATGTGGAAAGCCGGTTCCGGCGAAACAAATCAGTGAATAAAAACCTGCCATCAGAGGCCGTACAGCGTGCGGTTATTGCTCTGAACAATAATGAAGTCATCGCTTATCCAACCGAAGCCGTGTTTGGCGTAGGTTGCGATCCTGACAGTGAAGAAGCGGTTATGCGCCTACTGGCGTTAAAACAGCGTCCGGTAGAAAAGGGGCTGATCCTGATAGCCGCTAGCTTTGAACAGCTTCAACCGTATATTGACGACAGCCAACTGACCGATGCGCAGCGCGCAACGGTGTTTGCCCGCTGGCCGGGGCCGGTGACGTTTGTTTTCCCGGCGAAGCCAACGACCCCCGCCTGGCTAACCGGGCGCTTTAACTCGCTGGCCGTGCGCGTTACCGATCACCCGGTAGTGATAGAACTTTGCCAGGCCTATGGCAAACCGCTGGTGTCGACCAGTGCGAATCTGACCGGTCTGCCTCCTTGTCGCACCACGGCAGAGGTGCTTGCCCAGTTCGGTGATGATTTCCCGGTGGTGGATGCGCCGACCGGCGGGCGGATGAATCCGTCAGAGATCCTTGATGCCCTGACGGGCGAACGTTTTCGCCAGGGGTAACCAATGGAAAGCTACGTCGTTTTTGGTAACCCGATTGCGCACAGCAAATCGCCGTTCATCCACCAACAATTTGCTGAGCAGCTGAAGATCGCGCATCCGTATGGCCGCATGCTGGCACCGCTAGGTGGCTTCGTGGCAACGCTGGATGCGTTTTTCCAGCAGGGCGGTAAAGGGGCGAACGTCACGGTGCCTTTTAAAGAGGAGGCGTTTACCCGTGCCGATGAGCTAACCGAGCGCGCAGCGCTCGCAGGCGCGGTGAATACGCTCAAGCGGCTGGAGGATGGGCGAATCCTCGGTGATAACACCGATGGTATTGGCCTGTTGAGCGACCTTGAACGACTTGGGCTGATTAAGCCCGGCTATCGCGTCCTGCTGATTGGCGCAGGCGGCGCGGCGCGCGGCGTGCTGCTGCCGTTGCTTTCGCTGGATTGTAACGTCACCATCACCAACCGTACCCACGCGCGGGCGCAAACGCTCGCCGAGCTGTTCCGCCATACCGGCAGCGTTAGCGCGCGGCCCATGTCTGAGCTGGACGGGTATGCGTTCGACCTTATTATTAATGCCACCTCCAGCGGCATCTCTGGCGAGACGCCGCCAATCCCGGAATCGCTACTGGGCCCGCAGGTGTGCTGCTATGACATGTTTTATCAGCAGGGCAATACGGCATTTCTGGCCTGGTGCATCCAGCACGGTGTAAAGCGCTATGCGGATGGGTTAGGGATGCTGGTGGGTCAGGCGGCGCATGCCGTACTGCTGTGGCACGGCGTGTTACCCGACGTTGAGCCGGTGATTGCCTCGCTGAAACGTGAGCTGGGCGTATGAATCAGGCTATTCAGTTTCCTGACCGCGAAGAGTGGCGCGCCGATCTGCAGGCAGTCTGTTTCCCTGCGCTGGTGAATGGTATGCAATTAATGTGTGCGCTGAGCGCAGAAACGATGGTTCGCCGCTTTGGCGGCGATGAGCCGCGGCAATGGCTAGCGCTATTTAGCGAGAATCGCTGGGATCTTGAAGAAGAAGCCAGCGATCTGATCCGCGACCAGCAGGAGGATGATCAGGGCTGGGTCTGGCTGTCCTGATCCAGATAGTCATCTTTCCATTTCACATAGTTATTGGCCGAATAGCGCAATCCCTCAAGTTCGGCCTCTTTTAACGGTCTAATCTGTTTGACCGGGCTGCCCAGGTAAAGGTACCCGCTTTCCAGACGCTTATGCTGCGGCACCAGGCTGCCAGCGCCAATCATGACGTCGTCTTCAACGATTACGCCGTCCAGCAGAATAGAACCCATCCCGACTAATACCCGATTACCGATGGTGCAGCCGTGCAGCATGACTTTATGGCCAACGGTGACGTCTTCCCCGACGATCAGCGGATTGCCTTCAGGATTTCTGGCCGACTTATGCGTCACATGAAGAACGCTGCCGTCCTGAATATTGCTGCGAGCGCCAATCTGGATGTAGTTAACGTCGCCCCGGGCGGCGACCAGCGGCCAGATGCTGACATCATCCGCCAGACGAACGTCGCCAATGATGGCGCAGGTGGGGTCGATCATCACGCGCTGGCCGATGACGGGGAATAAATCTTTATAGCGGCGTAAAACGGCTGACATGTTTACCTCATTAAAACGGTGTCATGGTGGGAGTCTTTCTCATTATCAGCCCAATTCCGTGGTTTCTCATCTCAAAAATTAAGCAAATTGCACACTTACAGAACGAAAAGTGTGAAAAAGCGACACTTAGAAAAAAAGTTGAGAAAAGGGGTTGTGCAAAAAACAAAGTTCCCTATAATGCGCACCCACTGAGACGGCAAACGTGAATCACTTCACACTAAGTAGCCGGTTCGGTTGAAGAGAAAAACCTGAAAATGAGGGTTGACTCTGAAAGAGGAAAGCGTAATATACGCCACCTCGCGACGGTGAGCTGTAAGCCGCGTCGCAACTGCTCTTTAACAATTTATCAGACAATCTGTGTGGGCACTCGAAGATACGGATTCTTAACGTCGCAAGACGAAAAATGAATACCAAGTCTCTGAGTGAACACGTAATTCATTACGAAGTTTAATT
>NZ_JBKDZH010000007.1:0-46098 GCF_047971185.1 Kluyvera sp. | reverse complement strand
TTGGGCAACGTTGTAGCCCGGCCGAGCTAAGCGACGCCGGGATTGCACAAAGCGCTTAGCGGAAGCTAACCTCTTCACCCGCCTGCTGCGTTGCCGCCTGCTCCAGCAGATTCCAGAACGTTTCGCCGCTGCGATCGCAGACCCACTCGTCGCCTTTCAGGTCAAAGTGATAGCCGCCCTGTTTGGTCGCCAGCCACACCTGGTGCAGCGGCTCCTGACGGTTAATGATGATTTTGCTGCCGTTTTCGAAGCTGATGGTCAGCACGCCGCCGTTGATTTCACAGTCGATATCGCTGTCGCCGTCCCAGTCGTCCAGACGTTCTTCGATGGTCAGCCAGAGGGTGTCGGCCAGGCGATGAAATTCACTGTCGTTCATTGTCGTTTTCCGTTATTAAGTGATGGCGGCAGTATAGCGTGAAACAAATCACGTTGCAGTCGGGCGCTTAACGCTTGCTTTTGCGCCTTCTCCTGCGATGATAGAAAATAGAAAGCATTGAACTACAGGCATCTTAAGAATGAATAAGATTTTTCGACCGCTGGCATTGTTACTTGCACTGTTCAGCCTTGCAGGCTGCGGCCTGAAAGGCCCGCTCTATTTTCCTCCGGCTGACAAGACGGCGGCACCACCGACCAAACCCGTGACGCCGCCCGTGCAGAGCGCCTCGCCGGATCGTAACGATCGTGGCGATAACGGTGGCCCGACGCAGGTTAACTACTAATATCCCGTTCTGTACCGCGCAACTGGAGTAGATAATGCAGTTCTCTAAAATGCATGGCCTCGGCAACGATTTTATGGTCGTCGACGCGGTAACGCAGAATGTGTTTTTCTCGCCTGAGCTGATCCGCCGCCTGGCGGACCGGCATCTGGGCGTGGGGTTCGATCAGCTGCTGGTGGTTGAGCCGCCGTACGATCCGGACCTCGATTTTCACTACCGCATTTTCAACGCTGACGGCAGCGAAGTTTCTCAGTGCGGCAACGGCGCGCGCTGCTTTGCCCGCTTCGTGCGCCTGAAAGGCCTGACCAATAAACGTGACATCCGCGTCAGCACGGCCAATGGCCGTATGGTATTAAGCGTCACGGAAGATGACCTGGTGCGCGTCAATATGGGCGAGCCGAACTTTGAACCCTCGCAGGTGCCGTTCCGCGCCAACAAAGCGGAAAAGACCTATATTATGCGTGCGGCCGAACAGACAGTATTGTGCGGCGTGGTTTCTATGGGCAACCCGCACTGCGTGATTCAGGTCGACGACGTGGATACCGCGGCGGTCGAGACGCTGGGCCCGGTGATGGAAAGCCATGAACGTTTTCCAGAACGGGCTAACATTGGTTTTATGCAGGTCGTGAAACGCGATCACATCCGCCTGCGCGTGTATGAACGCGGCGCGGGTGAAACTCAGGCCTGCGGTAGCGGTGCGTGTGCGGCGGTCGCCGTCGGCATTCAGCAGGGGCTGCTGGCGGAAGAAGTGCGCGTGGAATTGCCGGGCGGGCGTCTTGATATCGCCTGGAAAGGACCGGGCCAACCGTTGTTTATGACTGGCCCGGCGGCACATGTCTATGACGGATTTATTCACTTATGAAATCAGTCGGGGAAGAACAGCAGGACGTCATCGCCACGCTAAACGACAGCGCGGTGGTGGACTATCTGTTGCAACATCCTGAATTCTTTATTCGTAATGCCGCTGCCGTTGAACAGATGCGCGTTCCGCACCCGGTGCGGGGCATGGTCTCGCTGGTCGAGTGGCATATGGCGCGCTCGCGCAACTATATCGCGACGCTCGAAGAGAGCATGGGTCAGCTTATGGAACAGGCGACGGCCAACGAAGGGCTGTTCTACCGCCTGCTGCATCTGCAAAACCGGCTGGCGTGCGCGGAAAGCCTCGACGATCTGCTGCTGCGCTTGCATCGCTGGGCGCGCGAGCTGGGGTTGGCGGGGGCGTCAATACGATTGTTCTCCGATCGCTGGCGTCTGGGCGCGCCGTCGAAACACACCGATCTGGTGCTTTCTCGCCAGGCGTTCGAGCCGCTGCGCATCCAACGCTTAGGCCAGTCGAACCACTATCTGGGCACCCTTAACGGCCCGGAACTGCTGCTAGTGTTGCCGGAGGCCAAAGCGGTTGGTTCGGTGGCGATGTCGATGATGGGCAGCGAGGGCGATCTTGGTGTCATCCTGTTCAGCAGCCGCGACCCGCACCACTATCAGCCGGGGCAGGGAACGCAGCTATTGCAGGAAATCGCGTTGATGCTGCCTGGCCTGCTGGAACGATGGATTGAACGTCAATGACCACCGATACCGTGCTGGGGCAAGCCGTTAGCCGTTTTCTCCGCTACCTGGGCGTTGAGCGTCAGCTAAGCCCAATCACGCTTCTGAACTATCAGCGTCAGCTTGATGCCATTATTGAACTGGCCGAAGGAATGGGCCTGCAGAATTGGCAACAATGTGATGCTGCGATGGTACGCAGCTTCGCCACCCGTAGCCGCCGTAAAGGGCTGGGGGCGGCAAGCCTGGCGCTGCGCCTGTCGGCTTTACGCAGCTTCTTTGACTGGATGGTTAGCCAGGGCGTGCTGCCCGCCAACCCGGCAAAAGGCATCGCCGCGCCGAAAGCGCCGCGCCACCTGCCGAAAAACATCGACGTCGATGATGTAAACCGCCTGCTGGATATCGATCTTAACGACCCGCTGGCGGTGCGCGACCGCGCGATGCTGGAGGTGATGTACGGCGCGGGCCTGCGTCTTTCGGAGCTGGTCAATCTGGATATTAAACATCTGGATCTCGACACCGGCGAAGTGTGGGTGATGGGCAAAGGCAGCAAAGAGCGCCGTCTGCCGATTGGCCGCAACGCCGTAGCGTGGATTGAACACTGGCTCGATCTGCGCGGGCTGTTCGGCGGTGACGATGACGCGCTGTTCCTCTCAAAGCTCGGCAAGCGGATTTCGGCGCGTAACGTGCAAAAACGGTTTGCCGAGTGGGGCATTAAGCAGGGGCTGAACAGCCACGTGCATCCGCACAAGCTGCGCCACTCGTTCGCCACCCATATGCTTGAGTCGAGCGGCGATCTACGCGGGGTGCAGGAACTGCTGGGTCACGCCAACCTCTCGACCACCCAAATCTATACCCATCTTGATTTTCAACACCTTGCTACGGTGTACGATGCGGCGCATCCGCGCGCCAAACGGGAGAAATAATGCGTTTTTATCGACCGCTGGGCAGGATTGCCGCGTTGACGTTTGACCTTGACGACACCCTTTACGATAACCGCCCGGTGATAGACCGCACGATGCAGGAGTCGCTGAACTTTGTGCGCGGTTACCACCCGGCGCTGGCCAGCTTTGACGCCCGTACGCTCCAGCAGTGGCGCGATGCGCTGCTGCAGACCGAGCCGGAGATTTACCACGACGTCACCGAATGGCGCTGGCGTGCGCTGGCCTTCGGGATGCAACAGCTGGGGCTAACGGTTGAGGAGGCGAAAGCCGGTGCCGATGCGGCAATGAACAACTTTGCCCGGTGGCGCAGCCGGATCGACGTGCCGCAGGAAACCCATGACACCCTGAAAAAGCTGGGCCAAAAGTGGCCGCTGGTCGCCATCACCAACGGCAACGCGCAGCCGGAGCTGTTTGGCTTGAGCGACTACTTTGAATTTGTGCTGCGCGCTGGCCCGGACGGGCGCTCGAAGCCGTTTGCCGATATGTATCATCTGGCGGCGGAGAAGCTCAACGTACCGCTCGCTGAGATCCTGCACGTGGGCGATGACCTGACCACCGATGTGGCGGGCGCGGTGCGCTGCGGAATGCAGGCCTGCTGGATTAAGCCGCAAAATGCCGACCTGATGCAGACCGCGGATAGCCGTTTGTTGCCGCATGTTGAGATTTCCCGGTTGGCATCTCTGACCTCGCTGATATAATTCTGTATAAATTCCCAGTGTTCGCTACGCTAAGTCCTTCGACGCTGTACGAATGATTTAGCGTAGCGGTTCTCTTTTTATTGACCGACGGTGCCGCCAATGGACGTTTCTTACCTGCTCGACAGCCTCAACGATAAACAGCGCGAAGCCGTCGCGGCGGAGCGAACTAACATGCTGGTGCTCGCCGGGGCAGGCAGCGGTAAGACGCGGGTGCTGGTGCACCGCATTGCCTGGCTGCAAAGCGTCGAGAACTGCTCGCCGTATTCCATTATGGCGGTGACCTTCACCAATAAAGCGGCGGCGGAAATGCGCCACCGTATTGCCGAACTGATGGGCACCTCCCAGGGCGGCATGTGGGTCGGCACCTTCCACGGGCTGGCGCACCGTCTGCTGCGCGCTCACCACCTCGACGCCAACCTGCCGCAGGATTTCCAGATCCTCGACAGCGAAGATCAGCTGCGTCTGCTCAAGCGTCTGATCAAGGCGATGAACCTCGATGAGAAGCAGTGGCCGCCGCGTCAGGCGATGTGGTTTATCAACAGCCAGAAAGACGAAGGGCTGCGCCCGCACCACCTGCAAAGCTACGGCAACCCGGTCGAGCAGACCTGGCAGAAGGTGTATCAGGCCTATCAGGAAGCGTGCGATCGCGCGGGGCTGGTGGACTTCGCCGAACTGCTGCTGCGCGCCCACGAGCTGTGGCTCAACAAGCCGCACATTCTTCAGCACTACCGCGAACGCTTTACCAATATCCTGGTGGACGAATTCCAGGATACCAACAACATCCAGTACGCGTGGATCCGTCTGCTGGCGGGCGACACCGGCAAGGTGATGATCGTCGGCGACGATGACCAGTCGATCTACGGCTGGCGCGGGGCGCAGGTGGAGAACATCCAGCGCTTCCTCAACGATTTCCCCGGCGCGGAAACCATCCGCCTGGAACAGAACTACCGTTCGACCAGCAACATTCTGAGCGCCGCCAACGCCCTGATTGAGAACAACAACGGGCGTCTGGGCAAAAAGCTGTGGACCGACGGCGCCGACGGCGAGCCGATCTCGCTCTACTGCGCGTTTAACGAACTCGACGAAGCCCGCTTCGTGGTCAACCGTATTAAAACCTGGCAGGACAACGGCGGCGCGCTGGACCAGTGCGCCATCCTCTATCGCAGCAACGCCCAATCTCGCGTGCTGGAAGAGGCGCTGTTACAGGCCAGTATGCCGTACCGTATCTATGGCGGGATGCGCTTCTTCGAACGTCAGGAAATTAAAGACGCGCTCTCGTACCTGCGCCTGATTGCTAACCGTAACGACGACGCGGCGTTTGAGCGGGTGGTGAATACGCCTACTCGCGGCATTGGCGATCGTACCCTGGACGTGGTGCGCCAGACCTCGCGCGATCGCCAACTGACGCTGTGGCAGGCCTGCCGCGAGCTGCTGCAAGAGAAAGCGCTGGCCGGTCGCGCCGCCAGCGCCCTGCAGCGCTTTATGGAGCTGATTGACGCGCTGGCGCAGGAAACAGCCGATATGCCGCTGCACGTGCAGACCGACCGGGTGGTCAAAGATTCGGGCCTGCGCATGATGTACGAGCAGGAAAAGGGCGAAAAAGGCCAGACACGAATCGAAAACTTAGACGAACTGGTGACGGCAACGCGCCAGTTCAGCTACAACGAAGAAGACGAAGATCTGATGCCGCTACAGGCCTTCCTCTCCCACGCGGCGCTGGAAGCCGGGGAAGGTCAGGCCGACACCTGGCAGGACGCGGTGCAGCTGATGACGCTGCACTCGGCGAAAGGCCTGGAGTTCCCGCAGGTGTTTATCGTCGGCATGGAAGAGGGCATGTTCCCGAGCCAGATGTCGCTGGATGAAGGCGGGCGCCTGGAAGAAGAGCGTCGCCTGGCCTACGTTGGGGTCACCCGTGCGATGCAGAAGCTGACGCTGACCTACGCCGAAACGCGCCGCCTGTACGGTAAAGAGGTGTATCACCGCCCGTCGCGCTTTATCGGCGAGCTGCCGGAAGCCTGTGTCGAAGAGGTGCGCCTGCGCGCCACCGTCAGCCGCCCGGTGAGCCATCAGCGGATGGGCACGCCGATGGCGGAGAACGATACCGGCTACAAACTTGGCCAGCGGGTTCGCCACGCCAAGTTTGGCGAGGGGACCATCGTCAACCTGGAAGGCAGCGGTGAACACAGCCGTCTGCAGGTGGCGTTCCAGGGGCAGGGAATTAAATGGCTGGTGGCGGCCTACGCCAGACTAGAAACAGTATAACTTTCAGAAAAATATCACTATTTTGTAACGATCTGCTAGCCTTAGGGAACAGAAGGTAATTAATCCCGGTTAGCGTTTCGTTGCGTGTTGACGCCGTTTTTTTGCTGGCGTAACATGCGCGCACGATTACGCTAAGAGGACAAAGCCTTGGACACACCCAGTAGATGCTGGCTCACCTTCCTGTCATTCAGGAGCAACTCCTAAGGCTATCCTCTTTTGCTGATATCCTTAGCGGTTGTCAGCGACCCGTATTGTATCCCGTCGCATTGAGTCAGGCTGTTTAATGGTCTGAAACCCCTGTAGTTTCTGTGTGCCCACCGGCTGTCCGATAATTTTTTGCATTGGGAGTCCCGGTCATGCTGAGCGCATTTCAACTGGAAAACAATCGTTTAACGCGTCTGGAAGCAGACGAAATCGATCATCTCGCCAGCTCGGTGTGGGTCGATTTAGTCGAGCCGGATGACGAAGAACGTAGCCGTGTGCAAAAGGATTTGGGCCAGAACCTGGCCACGCGCCCCGAACTGGAAGACATCGAAGCATCCGCACGTTTTTTTGAAGACGAAGACGGCCTGCATATTCACTCCTTCTTCTTCTATGAAGATGCGGACGATCACGCCGGCAACTCCACCGTCGCATTCACCATCCGCGAAGGGCGACTGTTCACCCTGCGCGAGCGCGAACTGCCGGCCTTCCGCCTGTATCGTATGCGCGCGCGTAATCAGGCCATGGTCGATGGCAACGCCTATGAGCTGCTTCTTGATCTGTTCGAAACCAAAATCGAACAGCTGGCGGATGAAATTGAAAACATCTACAGCGACCTGGAAAAGCTGAGCCGCGTGATTATGGAAGGGCACCAGGGCGACGAGTACGACGAAGCGCTGTCAACGCTGGCGGAGCTGGAAGATATCGGCTGGAAGGTACGCCTGTGTCTGATGGATACCCAGCGCGCGCTGAACTTCCTGGTACGCAAGGCGCGTCTACCGGCCGTCCAGTTGGAGCAGGCGCGTGAAATCCTGCGCGATATCGAATCTCTGCTGCCGCATAACGAATCGCTGTTCCAGAAGGTGAACTTCCTGATGCAGGCGGCGATGGGCTTTATCAACATCGAGCAGAACCGCATCATCAAGATCTTCTCGGTGGTCTCCGTGGTGTTCCTGCCGCCGACGCTGGTGGCCTCAAGCTATGGGATGAACTTCGAGTTTATGCCAGAGCTGCGCTGGAGCTTTGGTTACCCAGGGGCGATTATCTTTATGATTCTTGCCGGGCTGGCGCCGTACCTGTACTTTAAGCGCAAGAACTGGCTGTAACGCGTGTGCCGGATGGCGGCGATGCCTTATCCGGCCGACAAGTCATTACTAATCGTAGGCCGGATAAGCGAAGCGCCATCCGGCAAGGATTTATCCGCGACGTCCCCGTCTTTGCGTATAGATCGCATCCATCACGAAAATCGCCAGCGCCACCCAGATAAACGCGAACGTTACCATCTTGTCCGCCCCCGGCACTTCTCCGTAGAAGGTTACCGCCAGCAGGAACATCAGCGTTGGCCCGATGTACTGGAAAAAGCCCAGCGTCGAGAGGCGCAGACGCGTTGCCGCGCCGGTAAAGCACAGCAGCGGAATGGTGGTCACGACGCCGGCGGCGATCAGCAGCAGGTTCAGCGACCAGGCGTTTTGTCCCATATGGCTGGTGGCGCTGTCGGCGATGCCGAACAGATAAATCGCCGCCACCGGCAGCAGCCACAGCGTTTCAAACAGCATTCCCGTCTGCGCATCGACGGCAATTTTCTTACGCACCAGGCCGTAGAAGGCAAAGCTGAACGCCAGCCCCAGCGCGATAATCGGCAGTGAGCCAAAGGTCCACAGCTGTACCAGCACGCCGCAGATCGCCAGAATCACCGCCAGCCACTGCATCCGGCGGAAGCGTTCGCCGAGGAAAATCATCCCCAGCAAAATATTCACCAGCGGGTTAATGAAATACCCGAGGCTGGCTTCCAGCATATGATGGTTGTTGACCGACCAGATGAACAGCAGCCAGTTACCACCGATCAGCACCGCCGACAACGCCAGCAGAAAGACCTTTTTCGGGGTTTTCAGCAGCGTGCGTACCTGCGGCCATTGGCGGCTGATGCTGATCAACGCCACCATAAAGAAAAACGACCAGATAACGCGGTGGGTCAGGATTTCATCGGCAGGAACGTAGTAGATCAGCTTGAAATAGGCTGGAGCGATGCCCCAGATAAAATAGGCGGCAAGAGCGAGCAGTACGCCCTGACGCGTTTGCTTGGGATCCATGTGAAACATCCATTACGAAAAAGTCATGCAATGTTACGCGATTCTGGCGGTTATCCCACCATATAAGTCGCCGTCGCGCTGGCGATATGCGTTTTCTCTTCGTTGTGCAGCTCGACGCGCGCCACCGCAACCTTATTACCGGCGCGCAGCAGCGTGCTGCTGGCGGTAAAGCGCGTGCCCCGGCCCGGGCGCAGGTAGTCCACGCGCAGATCGATGGTGCCCATCTTCGACAGCCGTTGGCGCAGCTCGTCTTCATTAATGGTGTCGTGGCGCGTCAGCGTGCTGCCCACGCATACCAATCCGGCGGCCACGTCCAGCGCCGAGGCAATCACCCCACCGTGCAGAATGCTTTGCGCCCAGTTCCCCACCATCATCGGCTGGTTGTTAAAGCTCAGCTGCGCGAAGGCTTTTTCATAAACCTCCAGCTCCAGATTCAGGGCGCGATTAAACGGCATGTGGTAGACAAAGATTTCCCCAACCAGCTTGAGTGCGTCGGCGGCGGTGAGTTCGGCAGACATAATGACCTTATTTTGCATGTTAATAAAATGTTGATTTTATGCCGATTGGATGTTGATTTCTACTTTCGGAAAGGTTTGATGAGCAAGAACAGGGTAAAAAGGTAGAATGAGTGTCATTTTGTTATTCATTGTTTTTATATAACATAGGGGAAAGTCACCGATGCGACTCTCAAGGAGTGGGTTATTGGCGCTGCTGCTGCCTGTTTCGGCGTTGGCGCAGGAAGCGACGATTAAGGAAGTCCATGATGTACCGGCGGTACGCGGCAGTATTATCGCAAACCTGCTGCAGGAGCATGACAATCCGTTCACGCTCTACCCCTATGAAAGTAACTACCTGCTGTACACCTGGACCAGCGACCTTAATAAAGAGGCGATTCGTACCTACGACTGGGCCGAAAACGCGCGTAAGGACGAGGTGAAGTTCCAGCTCAGTCTGGCTTTCCCGCTGTGGCGCGGCATCCTGGGGGATAACTCGGTATTGGCGGCCTCCTATACCCAGCGCTCCTGGTGGCAGCTTTCCAACAGCGGCGAATCCGCACCGTTCCGTGAAACCAACTACGAGCCGCAGATGTTCCTGGGCTTCGCCACCGACTACCGCTTTGCGGGCTGGACGCTGCGCGATGTGGAAGTGGGCTTCAACCATGACTCTAACGGCCGCTCCGACCCGACTTCACGCAGCTGGAACCGCCTGTACACGCGCCTGATGGCGCAAAACGGCAACTGGCTGGTAGAGGTGAAACCCTGGTATGTGGTGGGTGACACCGACGATAACCCGGATATCACCAAATACATGGGCTACTACCGCCTGAAAATTGGCTATCAGCTGGGCGACGCGGTACTGAGCGCGCAGGGGCAGTACAACTGGAACACCGGCTACGGCGGCGCGGAGCTGGGCGTCAGCTACCCAATTAGCAAGCACGTGCGCGTCTATACTCAGGTTTACAGCGGTTACGGCGAGTCGCTTATCGACTACAACTTCAACCAAACCCGCGTTGGGGTCGGTGTGATGCTTAACGACCTGTTTTAACAGGGTATCCGACGGTTTGTTGCGAGCATGGCCGAAGGAATTTGTCTAAAACATTGCAGTTTGGCACGCAGGCGCTGAAAATAGCGCCTGTTTTTATTTTCAGGTGAATGGGGTCAACGTGGCACAGGCGGAAGTTATCAATCAGGAATCGCTGGCTAAACAGGTTTTGCAGGAGACCTTTGGCTATCAGCAATTCCGCCCGGGCCAGGAGACCATCATCGATACCGTACTGAGCGGTCGCGACTGTCTGGTCGTGATGCCGACCGGCGGCGGTAAATCCCTGTGTTATCAGATCCCTGCGCTGGTGATGGACGGCCTGACGGTGGTGGTTTCACCGCTGATCTCGCTGATGAAAGACCAGGTTGACCAACTGCTGGCCAACGGTGTGGCGGCGGCGTGTATCAACTCCACCCAGACCCGCGAACAGCAGCAAGAGGTGATGGCCGGCTGCCGAAGCGGGCAGATTCGCCTGCTCTATATCGCCCCCGAACGCCTGATGCTGGATAACTTCCTTGAGCATCTGGCGCACTGGAACCCGGTGATGCTGGCGGTGGATGAAGCGCACTGTATCTCGCAGTGGGGCCACGACTTCCGTCCGGAATACGCCGCGCTGGGCCATCTGCGCCAGCGCTTCCCGGCGCTGCCGTTTATGGCGCTGACCGCCACCGCCGATGACACCACCCGCAACGACATCGTGCGCCTGCTGGGGCTGAACGACCCGCTGATTCAAATCAGCAGCTTCGACCGGCCCAATATTCGCTATATGCTGATGGAGAAGTTCAAGCCGCTCGACCAGCTGATGCGCTACGTGCAGGAGCAGCGCGGCAAATCCGGCATTATCTACTGCAACAGCCGTTCGAAAGTGGAAGACACCGCCGCGCGTCTGCAAAGCCGGGGGATTAGCGCCGGGGCTTACCATGCCGGACTGGAAAACGACGTGCGCGCCGACGTGCAGGAGAAATTCCAGCGCGACGATCTGCAAATTGTGGTCGCCACCGTGGCGTTCGGCATGGGCATCAACAAGCCGAACGTGCGCTTTGTGGTGCACTTTGATATTCCTCGCAACATCGAATCCTACTATCAGGAGACCGGCCGCGCCGGGCGTGACGGCCTGCCTGCGGAGGCGATGCTGTTTTACGACCCGGCGGATATGGCGTGGCTGCGCCGCTGCCTGGAAGAAAAGCCAGAGGGCGTGCTGCAGGACATCGAGCGGCATAAGCTCAACGCGATGGGGGCCTTTGCCGAAGCGCAAACCTGTCGTCGCCTGGTGCTGCTGAACTACTTTGGCGAAGGGCGTCAGGAGCCGTGCGGCAACTGCGATATCTGCCTCGACCCGCCAAAACAGTACGATGGCGTGCAGGATGCGCAGATTGCCCTTTCCACCATTGGCCGGGTTAACCAGCGCTTTGGGATGGGCTACGTGGTGGAAGTGATCCGCGGCGCGAATAGCCAACGTATCCGCGAGTTCGGCCACGATAAGCTGAAAGTCTACGGAATGGGGCGTGATAAAAGCCATGAGCACTGGGTTAGCGTGATCCGCCAGCTGATCCATCTGGGCTTTGTTACGCAAAATATCGCCCAGCATTCGGCCCTGCAGCTCACCGACGCCTCGCGACCGGTGCTGCGCGGCGAGGCGCCGCTACAGCTCGCCGTGCCGCGTATTGTGGCGCTGAAGCCGCGCGTGATGCAGAAAGCGGCGGTCGGCAACTACGACAAACAGCTGTTCGCCAAGCTGCGCAAGCTGCGTAAAGCCATCGCCGATGAAGAAAATATCCCGCCGTACGTCGTCTTTAACGACGCGACCCTGATTGAAATGGCCGAGCAGATGCCGATCTCGCCGAGCGATATGCTTAGCGTCAACGGCGTCGGCACGCGGAAACTCGAGCGCTTTGGCCGCGAGTTTCTGGCGCTGATTCGTGCGCATGTCGACGGCGATGATGAAGAGTAGTCAGCTGGCGAAAAAAGTGTCAGGATAGTGACTCACTGAACTATTTTCCGCGAATTTATCGTCTCGTTTGGTAGGTCTATCATGTTAACGCTATTTCTTACCGTGGCGCTGGTGCACATCATTGCGTTGATGAGCCCCGGCCCAGACTTCTTTTTTGTCTCCCAGACTGCCGTAAGTCGTTCGCGTAAAGAAGCGATGATGGGCGTTCTGGGGATTACCTGCGGCGTCATGGTCTGGGCGGGCGTGGCGCTGCTTGGCCTGCATCTGATTATCGAAAAAATGGCGTGGCTGCACACCATCATTATGGTCGGCGGCGGCCTGTACCTGTGCTGGATGGGCTACCAGATGCTGCGCGGGGCGCTGAAGAAAGAGAAAACGGCCGCCACCGCCGAGCCGAAGGTGGAGCTGGCGCAGGGCGGGCGCAGCTTTATGAAGGGGCTGCTGACCAACCTCGCGAATCCGAAAGCGATTATCTATTTTGGCTCGGTGTTCTCACTTTTCGTCGGCGACAACGTTGGCGCAGGCGCGCGCTGGGGTATTTTCCTGCTGATCGTGCTTGAAACGCTGGCGTGGTTCACTGTGGTCGCCAGCCTGTTTGCGCTACCGGCGATGCGTCGCGGCTATCAGCGCGCGGCGAAGTGGATTGACGGCGTCGCCGGAACGCTGTTCGCGGGCTTCGGGATCCACCTGATTATTTCGCGTTAACCGCGCTGACCCACTCGACGACGTGTTCCCGGGTGGGCTGCGTTATTTCAGCGCTTGAGCTGCTGTAGTTCATTGGCTGAAAGGCCGGTGATTTCCATGATTACACCATGTTCAAACCCCCGCGCCAGCATGGCTTTTGCCACATCCTGCATTGCGCTGTGTTTTCCTTCCTTTCGTCCAATCATCTTCAACTCTTCTGCCATGGTCATGAATTTATCTCCATGCTCCGGCACGCGCTGTGCCAGCCCATACAATAGTTTCTGAACGTTTCGAGCTTGTCCCGCCCGCACCATGTAGTTTACCAGGACGGTTATTTGTTGTCCGCTCAACAGTCCTGATACGAACAGATTGGCGAGTTTATCCTCCAACTGCGCCATATCACGGAGGCGGATATGCTTTTGTACTAGCGTAAGCGCCGCCATACTGCGATGTTGCATAATTTCTTCGTCAGGAATAGTGGTGATATCGACGAGCGGAAAAGCCTGGCTGTAAAGCTGGCGCGCCGCATTCGGATCGTGAAATTCATCTAGCCAGTTCAGCGTCCAGGGATAGGGGCTGCGCTTGCCGTGATAGAACAGAATAGGGATGACTAGCGGCAGTTTCTTATGACCCGCATTGAGATGCTGCTGCATCGCCGCTACAGCGTAGCGTAGCAAGCGAAAGGCCATATGTTTGTCCGGCGAGCTCTGGTGCTCGATAAGAACATGGATATAGCCGCGCCCGGTCGTGGTTTGCAGGGAATAGATAATATCGTTGTAGTAAGGACGCAGGTCGTCTTCAACAAAACTCCCTGACTCTAAGCGCAGTGTCTCCAGTTTGCACAGTTTTATCAGCGCTGGCGGTAGATGAATCTCGATAAAATCCCGCGCGGTTTCCACGCGGGACAGAAACGTTTTGAAGACCGCGTCATGCGGTGAGGCAGCTTCCGCCATCGTCCGTCATCCTTGAATAAGAAGGTCTGGCGGCATTCTGGCACCGGCGCGTCCGCGCCAGTAGCGGAGATTTAAAACCGTTTTCGGCTATGCGTGCGGCCTCGTGTCAATTTGTCGGCTGGCTACGCTGGTGACAAAAAACTGCGAGCCGCGTTCACGCATGCCTTGCCGACGCGAGAAGCGCGCCTACCAGCATAAACAGAGAACCAAACACCTTATTCAATGCTTTCATCTGCTTCGGCCCTTTAATCCACGCCGAGATGCGCTGCGCCAGCGTGGCGTAGCCAATCATCACGATGATATCGACCACAATGGTGGTGACGCCAAGCACCAGGTACTGCATCACCTGAGGCTGGTGCGGTACGATGAACTGGGGGAACAGCGCGGCAAGAAACACAATGCTCTTTGGGTTGGTCAGGTTAACGAACACCGCGCGCTGGAAAAGTTTGCCGCGTGATTGCGTCTTGGCCAGCGTTTTCAGGTCAATAGAGCCTGCCGCGCGCCACTGCTGGATACCCAGCCAGATCAGATACGCCGCGCCCGCCCACTTCAGCACTTCGAAGGCCAGCACCGAGCGGGAGAATAGGGTGCCAAGACCGATGCCCACCAGTACGATATGAATCGCCAGCCCCGTTTGCAGCCCGGCAATTGAGGCCGCCGCGCCGCGATAGCCGTGGTTGATGGAGGTGGTCATGGTATTGATCGCCCCTGAGCCCGGCGAGAGGCTAAGAATTATGGATGTCAGCAGGTAGGCGAACCACCATTCGAAGGTCATGAGAAACTCCCTGATTGTCTGTTTTTATGCCACAATACGCTATTGTCCAGACGTTGTGTGATGCGTCACGAAAAAACAATATTCAGCGGTTAACAGGGGTGGAAGCCCGATGTTTCAACAGCAAAAGGATTGGAATACCAGAGAAAACGCGTTTGCTGCGTTTACCACTGGCCCGCTAATGGATTTCTGGCGCGGGCGGGAAGAGGCGGAGTTTATCGGCGTGGATTGCGTTCCGGTACGCTTTGTCCGTTTCAGCTCGCCCGCGCACGACCGGGTGATTGTGGTCTGTCCGGGGCGTATTGAAAGCTATGTGAAGTATGCCGAACTGGCCTACGATCTTTTCCACAGCGGTTTTGATGTCCTGATTATCGACCACCGCGGTCAGGGGCGTTCCGGGCGGATGTTAACGGATACCCATCGCGGCCATGTGGCGAAATTTAGCGACTACGTCGACGATCTGGCCGCCTTCTGGCAGCAAGAGGTGCTGCCGGGGCGCTGGCGTCAGCGGTTTATTCTCGCCCACTCGATGGGCGGGGCGATTGCGACGCAGTTTTTGCAGCGTAATCCGCAGGGCTGTGATGCCATCGCGCTTTGTGCGCCCATGTTCGGTATTATCATGCGCCTGCCGGAATGGGTTGTGCGGCCGCTTCTCGATTGGGCTGAGGGCCATCAGCGTCTTCGTGAAGGGTATGCAATGGGAACAGGCCGATGGCACGCGCTGCCGTTTAGCCTTAACGTACTGACCCATAGCCGTGAACGCTATCGGCGCAACGTGCGTTTTTACGCCGATGAACCCAGGCTGCGCGTAGGCGGGCCTACGTACCATTGGGTCAGAGAAGGTATCCTGGCGGGAGAACAGATTCTTGCCGATGCCCCAAACCACACCTTCCCGTTGCTGCTGATCCAGGCGGAAGAAGAACGCGTGGTGGATAACCGCATGCACGATCGTTACTGCGCTCTTCGCGCCGAAGCGGGCCACCCTTGCGAGGGCGGTAAACCGTTTGTCATCGAAGGCGCCTATCATGAGATCCTTTTTGAAAAGGACGCTATGCGCTCAGTAGCACTCAATGCCATCGTCGATTTTTTCAATCGACACCGTTAATTCGGCGCCAGCGCCGCACTTTTAGAGGTTAAATTCGTTTATGTACCAGGTCGTCGCGTCTGATTTAGATGGCACCTTACTCTCTCCTGACCACCACTTAACGCCGTACGCCAAAGAGACGTTGCAGCTGCTGACCGAGCGCGGGCTGAACTTCGTGTTCGCCACCGGTCGTCACTACATTGACGTTGGCCAGATCCGCGATAATCTGGGGATCAAAGCCTACATGATCACCTCCAACGGCGCGCGCGTGCACGACGCCGACGGCAAGCAGGTGTTCGCCCATAACCTCGATCGCGATATCGCCGCCGATCTGTTTGGTATCGTCAATACCAATCCGGATATCGTAACCAACGTCTATCGCGACGACGAATGGTTTATGAACCGTCACCGCCCGGAAGAGATGCGTTTCTTTAAAGAAGCGGTGTTCAACTACACCCTGTACGAGCCGGGTCTGCTGGAGCCGGAAGGCGTCAGCAAGGTGTTCTTTACCTGTAACGACCACCAAACGTTGCTGCCGCTGGAGCAGGCGATTAACGCGCGCTGGGGCGATCGCGTCAACGTCAGCTTCTCGACCTTAACCTGTCTGGAAGTGATGGCGGGCGGCGTGTCGAAAGGTCACGCGCTGGAAGCGGTGGCGAAGGCGATGGGCTATACGCTGAAAGACTGTATCGCCTTTGGCGACGGCATGAACGATGCGGAAATGCTGTCGATGGCGGGTAAAGGCTGCATTATGGAAGGGGCGCACCAGCGTCTGAAAGATCTGCATCCGGACCTCGAAGTGATCGGCTCGAACGCCGATGACGCGGTGCCACACTACCTGCGCAAGCTGTACCTTGATTAAAGAATGACGACTGGCTATTTATTGGTCAGTTGTCAACTTCCATCTCCGCTACAATGCGTGTTCCTCTTCCTATGGGACATTCATTGTGGCGCTGCTGATTATTACCACGATTCTGTGGGCTTTCTCATTTAGTTTTTACGGCGAATACCTCGCCGGACACGTTGACAGCTACTTTGCGGTGCTGGTGCGCGTGGGCCTGGCGGCGCTGGTGTTCCTGCCATTTCTGCGTACCCGAGGTCACAGCCTGAAAACCGTCGGGCTGTATATGCTGGTGGGGGCGATGCAGCTGGGTATCATGTACATGCTGAGCTTCCACGCCTATCTGTACCTGACGGTGTCCGAGCTGCTACTGTTTACCGTGCTGACGCCGCTCTATATCACGCTGATTTATGACCTGATGAGCGGGCGCCGCCTGCGCTGGAGCTACGCCTTCAGCGCGCTGCTGGCGGTGATTGGCGCGGGGATTATCCGTTACGACCATATTACCAACCACTTCTGGACTGGCCTTATCCTGGTGCAGCTCTCCAATATCGTCTTTGCCATTGGCATGGTGGGCTATAAGCGCCTGATGGAGACTCGCCCGATGCCGCAGCATAACGCTTTTGCGTGGTTCTACCTCGGGGCGTTTCTGGTGGCGTCGGTGGCGTGGATGCTGCTCGGCAACGCGCAGAAAATGCCGCAAACCCTGCCGCAGTGGGGGATTCTGGTATTCCTGGGCGTGGTGGCGTCGGGGATTGGCTACTTTATGTGGAACTACGGCGCCACGCAGGTGGATGCGGGCACCTTAGGTATCATGAACAATATGCATGTGCCGGCGGGGCTGCTGGTTAACCTGGCTATCTGGCACCAGCAGCCGCACTGGCCGAGCTTCCTTACAGGCGCGGCTGTGATCCTGGCCTCGCTGTGGGTGCATCGGCATTGGGTCGCTCCGCGTTCTTCACAAACGGCAGATGATCGCAAGCGTGGTTCCGCGCTGAGCGAATAAACGCCTCCATCACCGGCTGACGCTGCTCGCCATCGCGCACGGCGGCGTACAGCCGGCTCCACAGCCCTTCGCCCAGGGTTTTGGTCACCACCAGACCCTGGCGCTCAAAACTCTCCACCACCCAGTGCGGCAGGGCGGCAATGCCCATCCGCGCGGCGACCATCTGAATCAGCAGCAGCGTGTTATCCACGCTTTTCAGCTGCGGGCTGATGCCCGCCGGTTGCAGGAAGTGCCGCCAGATATCCAGGCGCTGGCGCTGCACCGGATAAATCAACAGCGTTTCCGTCGCCAGGTCTTCCGGCGTAATTCGCGCTTTGGCCGCCAGCGGGTGATCCGGCGCCAGAATCAGGCGCACTTCATAATCAAACATCGGTGAATAGTGCAGACCGCTGCGCGGCAGGATGTCGGAGGTCAGGACGATATCCAGCTCGCTCTGCTGTAGCGCCGGCTGCGGGTCGAAGGTGACGCCGGACTTAAAGTCCATCTCCACCTGCGGCCACTGCTTGTGGAAGTTTTCCAGCGCGGGCGTCAGCCATTGAATGCAGCTATGGCATTCGATAGCGATACGCAGCGTCGCCTGCTGCGGCTCGTTACAGGCCTGCAGCGCCTGGCTGATTTGCGGCAACACCTGATTGGCCAGCTGCAGCAGGATCTCTCCCTGCGGCGTAAAGCGCAGCGGCTGGCTTTTACGGACAAAGAGTCGAAAGCCGAGGCGCTGCTCCAGATCGCTGAACTGGTGGGAAAGGGCGGATTGCGTCTGATGCAGCGTTGCCGCCGCCGCTGCGAGTGACCCGCAGTTCCGCAACGCCTGGAGCGTTTTCAGATGTTTTATTTCAATCATGAAAGTCCTTCACTTCGGCATGAACAATTTGCGCTTGAGGAATATACAGTAACTGCCAATTATGGATGTGTAAACATCTGGACGGCTAAATACTGAAAAATCCATGAGAGGCAAATGATGACTATCCTGAACCACACCCTCGGTTTTCCTCGCGTAGGCCTGCGTCGCGAGCTGAAAAAAGCGCAAGAAAGCTACTGGGCGGGTAACGCCTCCCGTGAAGAACTGCTGTCCGTAGGCCGCGAACTGCGCGCCCGCCACTGGGATCAGCAGAAGCAAGCGGGCGTGGACCTGCTGCCGGTGGGCGATTTCGCCTGGTACGATCACGTGCTAACCACCAGCCTGCTGCTCGGCAACGTTCCGGCGCGTCATCAAAATAAAGACGGCTCGGTGGATATCGATACCTTATTCCGCATTGGCCGTGGCCGCGCCCCGACGGGTGAGCCCGCGGCGGCCGCAGAAATGACCAAATGGTTTAATACCAACTATCACTACATGGTGCCGGAGTTCACCAAAGGTCAGCAGTTCAATCTGACCTGGACCCAACTGCTGGAGGAAGTGGACGAAGCGCTGGCGCTCGGCCACAAGGTGAAGCCTGTGCTGCTGGGGCCGGTAACCTACCTGTGGCTGGGAAAAGTGAAGGGCGAACCGTTTGACCGCCTGACCCTGCTCAACGACATTCTGCCGGTGTACCAGCAGGTGCTGGGCGAACTGGCGAAACGCGATATTGAATGGGTACAGATTGATGAACCGGCGCTGGTGCTGGAGTTGCCGCAGGTTTGGCTGAACGCCTTCAAACCCGCGTATGACGCGCTGGCAGAGCAGGTCAAATTACTGCTGACCACCTATTTCGAGGGCGTCACGCCAAACCTGGATACCCTTACCGCGCTGCCGGTGCAGGGTCTGCACGTCGACCTGGTATACGGCAAAGATGACGTTGCCGAGCTGCACCAGCGCCTGCCTGCCGACTGGTTGCTGTCAGCCGGTCTGGTAAACGGTCGTAACGTCTGGCGCGCCGATCTCAGCGAAAAATATGCACAAATTAAAAATATCGTCGGCAAACGTGATCTGTGGGTGGCTTCATCCTGTTCCCTGCTGCACAGCCCGATTGATTTAAGCGTGGAAACTCGCCTGGACGCGGAAGTGAAGAGCTGGTTCGCCTTCGCGCTGCAAAAATGTGAAGAGCTGGCGCTGCTGCGCGATGCGCTGAACAGCGGTGATACGGCGGCAATTACGGCGTGGAGCGCACCAATTCAGGCGCGTCGCCACTCTACCCGCGTCCATAACGCGGCGGTGGAAAAACGTCTGGCGGGCATCACCGCGCAGGACAGCCAGCGCGCCAGTGCTTACCCGGTTCGTGCCCAAGCACAGCGTGCCCGCTTTAATCTGCCGGCGTGGCCCACCACCACGATTGGCTCATTCCCGCAAACCACCGAAATTCGCGGCCTGCGGCTGGACTTCAAAAAGGGCAACCTGGATGCCGGTCACTACCGCACCGGTATCGCCGAACATATTAAGCAGGCGATCGTCGAGCAGGAACGTCTGGGTCTCGATGTGCTGGTGCACGGTGAAGCCGAACGCAATGACATGGTGGAATATTTTGGCGAGCATCTGGATGGCTTCGTCTTTACTCAGAATGGTTGGGTACAGAGCTATGGTTCCCGCTGCGTGAAGCCGCCGGTGGTGATTGGCGACGTCAGCCGCCCGGAAGCGATCACCGTGGAGTGGGCGAAGTACGCGCAGTCGCTGACCGACAAGCCGGTAAAAGGCATGTTGACCGGTCCGGTGACCATTCTCTGCTGGTCGTTCCCGCGTGAAGACGTGACGCGGGAAACCATCGCGAAGCAGATTGCGCTGGCGCTGCGTGATGAAGTGGCGGATCTGGAAGCGGCGGGTATCGGTATTATTCAGATTGATGAACCGGCGCTGCGTGAAGGTCTGCCGCTGCGTCGCAGCGACTGGGCCGCGTATCTGGCATGGGGCGTGGAAGCCTTCCGCATTAACGCGGCGGTGGCGAAGGATGAAACCCAGATCCACACCCACATGTGTTACTGCGAGTTCAACGACATCATGGATTCGATCGCCGCGCTGGACGCGGATGTGATCACCATTGAGACTTCGCGCTCGGATATGGAGCTGCTGGAGTCGTTTGAAGCGTTCGACTATCCCAACGAAATCGGGCCGGGCGTGTACGACATTCACTCGCCGAACGTCCCGAGCGTGGAGTGGATTGAGGCCCTGCTGAAGAAGGCCGAGCAGCGTATTCCGGCGGAGCGTCTGTGGGTGAACCCGGACTGCGGTCTGAAAACCCGCGGCTGGCCGGAGACTCGCGCCGCGCTGGCGAATATGGTGCAAGCCGCGCGGAATCTGCGTCAGGCGTAAGAAAGAGCAGGCATCAGGGGGAGGCTTCGGCCTCCCTTTTTTATGCGCTCGCGCCCGGCTGGTTGAAAAACGATCTTTATGATGATTATCACAAACATGATAACATTATATTGTTATAACAAATGGAGATGAAAACAAAAAAAAGGACCTCTGTATGAACTACAACATGGTGGGTGACGCCATCGTTAAGCATTGTGGCGGGCTGGCAAATTTTATTCATGTGACCAACTGTATGACCCGCGTGCGGATGACGATCGCCGACCCGTCGTTGGTCGATATGCCCGCGCTCAAAGGTATCGAAGGCGTACTGGGCGTGGTGGAAGATGACACGCTGCAGGTGATTGTCGGGCCGGGCAAATCATCGAAGGTGGCGACGATTATCAACGAACGGCTGAAAGGCGCGCCCGCTAGCACGTTAAGCGACGTGGAGCAAAAGGCGACGCTGGCGCGTGAAAAAGCCAAAAAGCAGACGCGTACCAAAGTTATTCTCAAACACATTGCAAACATCTTTGTCCCTATTCTGCCCGCGCTGATCGCCGCCGGTATCCTGATGGGGCTGAACAACGTGGTGGTGAACTCGGCGGCTTCCTGGGCAGCAAGCCATGCGGTTAGCGCCGTCGGCGACCTTTCTCCCACCCAGGTGGTGCTCGACCAGCGGCATCTGCTCGGCGTTAGCCAGTTCCTGGATATCGTCTCGAAAGCGCTGTTTGGCTTTCTGGCAATTTATGCGGGCATCACCTCGGCGCGTGAATTTGAAGGCAATCTGATTCTGGGCGGTTTGCTCGGTGCGATTACCATTATGCCGCAGGTGACGACGCTGGGGCTGATCCCAGGCCAGGGCGGGCTGATTGGCGTGATTTTCGCGGTCTGGCTGATGTGCCTGCTGGAAAAACAGGTACGCCGGTTCGTGCCGGATATCGTCGACGTGGTGGTGACGCCAACGGTGGTGCTGCTGGTGATGGCCGCCGCGCAGCTGTTTATCATCATGCCCGCGGCGGGCGTGGTTTCCGACGGCATTCTGCATGCCCTCAACGGCCTGCTGGAGCACGGCGGTATTGCGGCGGGCTTTGTGCTGTCGGCGCTGTTCCCGTTCCTGATTTCACTGGGCCTGCACCACGGCCTGTTCCCCATTCACCTTGAGATGATCAACGCCACCGGCCACGCGCCGCTGTTCGCCATCCAGATTATGTCTAACGCCGGCATGGTAGGGGCAGCGACTGCGGTTCTGCTGCTGACCCGCGACCCGGTGATGAAAAAAATCGCCCGCGGCGCGATTCCTACCTCCATTCTGGCGGTGGGCGAGCCGACGATTTTCGGCGTCAATATCCCGGTGGGCTTTGCCTTTATCACCGGCTCGATCGGCGCGGGGTTTGGCGGCGTGATGGTGGTGCTGCTGGGGGTCTCCACCAACGGTGTCGGCGCGGCGGGGCTTTCCGCACTACCGCTGATTGCCGACGGCAAATATCTGCAATACATCATGGCATGGCTGGTGGGCTGTGCGGCGGCCTTTACGCTGACGTATGTGGTCGGCAAGGTCCGTGGTTACGATAAAGAAATGGCGTGAACAAAAGGAATAGCACATGAAAGCAATTATGTTGATGTTTGATTCGCTCAACAAACGTCTGTTGTCAGCTTACGGGAGCGATCGCGCCATTACGCCGAATTTCCAGCGCTTAAAAGAGCGCAGCGTACGGTTCGATAATTTTTATGTCGGCAGCATGCCCTGCATGCCGGCCCGCCGCGAGCTGCATACCGGGCGCTATAACTTTCTCCATCGCGGCTGGTCGCCGCTGGAACCGTTCGATGACTCCGTACCAGAAATCCTCAAGAAAAACGGCATTCATACGCATCTGGTGACCGACCACAAACATTACTGGCGCGACGGTGGCGCCACCTACCATTCGCGTTACAGCACCTATGAGTTTATCCGTGGGCAGGAAGGCGACGCGTGGAAAGGGGTGGTCGATAAGCCGGAATACCGCTATGAATCCGGCGAACCGGAAGAGATCAAACAGCGGCGGATCGCCAGCCGGGTGCAGCACCAGATCAACGTGCAGTTTATGCAGAATGAGGACGATCACCACCTGGCGCGGACCATCAACAAAGGTCTGGAATTTATTGATACCAACCACGCCAGCGATAACTGGTTCCTGCAGTTGGAGTGCTTTGATCCGCATGAACCGTTTTTCGTGCCGGAAAAGTACCTGAAAATGTACGGCATCGACGACCCGTCGCAGTTTGACGGCTGGCCGCCTTACTATTTCGTGACCGAAAGCACCGAACGCAAGAGCGTGATTCAAAAGTACTACATGGCGCTGCTAACCATGGTGGATGCCTATGTGGGCAAGGTGCTCGACTATATGGATCGCTACAATCTGTGGCGCGACACGATGCTTATCGTCAATACCGATCACGGTTTTCTACTCGGCGAGCACGAATGGTGGGGCAAAAATATTATGCCGCTGTATAACGAAGTGGCGAATACCCCCTGCTTTATCTGGCACCCGCAGTACGGCTGCGCGGGCGAATCACGGCAGGCGCTGGCGCAGACCATTGATATCCCGGCGACCTTGCTCGACAGCTTTGGTCTCGATAAGCCTGCGGATATGCAGGGCGTTTCGCTGCTGCCGGTGCTGCGTGATGATACCCCGGTGCGTGACTACGCGCTGTTTGGCTATCACGGCTGCCATATCAACATTACCGATGGCTGCTATGTTTACATGCGCGCGCCGGTCGAGCAGGGCGTTGAAGGCCTGTATGAATACACGCTGATGCCGACCCGGATTAATCGCCGCTTCACGCCGCAGGAGCTGCAGGGCATGACGCTGCATCCGCCGTTTAGCTTTACGAAAGGCTGCCAGCTGCTGAAGGTGCCCGCCGAGTCGGTGATGACGCGCGATGCCGACCGTTTCGGCCATCGTCTGTACGATCTGGCCGACGACCCGACGCAGCAAACGCAGTGTCATGATGAAAGCGTGGCGCGGAAGCTGTGCGAGCGCATGACGGTGATGATGGCGCAAAGCGACGCGCCCGCCGAGCTCTATCCGCGCTATGGCCTGAACGACGTCCATGCGCCGCTGCTGGGCCTGGATCCGCACCTGCTGCCGGAACTGGCGGGCTTTGCGCCGCAGGTGCGCTACGGACTTTTTGCGCTCTTGCAGCATCTGGAAGGCAGCGGGCAGAACGCGCTGGCGGCGCGGTTACTGTCCGTCAGCCGCGCGGACTGGACGACAGAAAATTTGTGGGCATTCGTACAGAATGAGGTTCCCGAAGAGCAGCATCAAAGCGTGTACTATAAGATGGCGTTAGAAATGCGACTTGATTAAGCAGTCCCCCCGGCTGCGGCCGGGGAAAAGGAGTCTGGAGTTAATGAAAGAAGAACTGGATTATTCGCGCGGCGCCAAACCGCTGTATGCGCAGCTGTACGATATCCTGCTGGAGAAGCTGAAAACCGGCCAATACAAGAAAAATGACGTACTGCCTACCGAAGCGGAGTTTGAAGAGATCTTCGGCGTCAGCCGCATCACCGCGCGTCGCGCGCTGGCGGAACTGGCCGCGAAAGGGCTGGTAAAGCGCCAGGCGGGGATCGGCACGATGGTGATCAGCACTTCCGAGAAGCAGGAAGTGAAAACTCGCGTACGGCTGGTGGATGGGCAGCAGCAGCACCCCATTGAACGTAACAACCTCAAGCTTGAACAACTGTCGCCGCCGCAGACCGTGTCCGAGGCGTTTGGCGTAGATGAGTCGTGCCCGCTCACGCTGCTGACGCGCACTATCTATCGCCAGAATGAGCAGCCCGCGCAGGTGAACTACATCTGGCTGACGCAGCGCTTGCAGCCGCTGACACTCGATGCGCTGAGCGGCGGCCTGTACAGCATGCTGGAAGAGAAGGACGAAAACATCGACAGCTTCCAGGATGTGATTACCGCCGAGCTGCCGACGGAAGAAGATTGCCAGATTTTGGCTATTTCGCCCGCCGAACCGCTGCTGGTGAAAACGCGTAAGGGCTATAACGATCGCGGCGAGCTGGTTGAGTTCAGCATCGCCAAACATCTCGCCAGCTGCTATCAGTACATTGTTGAGAACAGCCGCTGAGCCTGTTGTTCGAAGGAGTCATTTAAATGGCATTAGCCGGCTGTCACGTGATGGCAAAACCGACCGGTTCGGTATGCAATATCGACTGTTCCTACTGCTTTTATCTGGAAAAAGAGGCGCTCTATCCCGAGCGTAATAAAAACTGGCGCATGTCGGATGAGACGCTGGAAACGTATATTCGCCAGCATATCGCGGCGCAGGCCGGGGATACAGTGACCTTTGCCTGGCAGGGCGGCGAGCCAACGATGATGGGGCTGCCTTTTTTCCGCCGCGTCGTTGAATTATGCGCCAAATACGCCCAGGGCAAGAAAATCGACCATGCCCTACAGACCAACGGCATCCTGATTGACGAAGAGTGGGCGCGCTTTTTTGCCGAGCACCGCTTTCTGATTGGCGTCTCGATTGACGGCCCCGCCCATCTGCATAACCAGTATCGCGTCAACCGCGCCGGTAAAGGCACGCATGAGAAAGTGATGGCGGCGATTGCGCTGCTGAAGGCGCACCGCGTCGAGTTCAATACGCTGACCGTCGTCGGCAAGCACAACGTGGGGCACGCCCGCGAAGTGTATGATTTCCTGCTGGCGGCGGGCTCGCGTTACATGCAGTTTATCCCGCTGGTCGAGCGCTTCAGCAGCGATGAATCTTCGCTGTTGCAGCTGGTGATGCCGGGGGAGAGCGCGGCAAAACTGGCGCCGTGGACGGTGCCGTCCTGGCAGTTTGGCGACTTCCTGAGCCAGATTTTCGACGTGTGGGTGCGTCGCGACGTCGCCGACGTGTATGTGCAGATGTTTGACGTCGCGCTGGCGGCCTGGACCGGCCAGCCGCCGGTGCTGTGCGTCCATTCCGAAACCTGCGGCCACGCTTTTGCGCTGGAGTCGAACGGCGATCTCTACAACTGCGACCACTACGTCTACCCGGAACACAAGCTGGGCAATATTCACCAGACCAGCATCACGACCCTTAACAATAGCGAGCAGGCTATCGCCTTTGGACAGGCCAAAAAAGAGAGCCTGACCGCCGACTGTCGCCGCTGTGAATTCCGTTTTGCCTGCCACGGCGGCTGTCCGAAGCACCGCTTTGCCGTATCGCCATCCGGCTATCCGGGGCACAACTATCTGTGTGCGGGCTATAAACACTTTTTCCAGCACGTAACGCCGTATATGAACGTCTGGCAGCAGCTGCTGGAACAGGGCTACCCGTTAACGGCGATGATGTCGTGGCTGGCGGAAGAAGAACGGAAGAAGCCCGTTAACCACTCCCGCAACGGCCCTTGTCCCTGCGGCAGCGGCAAAAAATATAAGAAGTGCTGCGGCGCCTGAAATAATAACGCCGCCCTTCAGGCGGCGCTATTCGGCTTAGCGTTTCTTCTCTGCGTACTGCGCAAACCACGCCAGCATCCGCTGCCAGCCGTCTTTTGCCGACTCTTCATGATAGCTGGGGCGGTAATCCGCGTTAAACGCGTGTCCCGCATCGGGATACACCACGATTTCCGCTTTGGCATTCGCCGCCCGCAGCGCATGGCGCATCGTTTCCACGGTATCAAGCGGGATGCCGGTATCTTCACCGCCGTACAGGCCGAGTACCGGCGCGCTGAGATCGACCGCCACGTCTACCGGGTGTTTCGGGCTGTTCAGCGTTTTATCCCCCACCAGACGGCCATACCAGGCGACGGCGGCCTTCAGCTGCGGATTATGCGCGGCGTACAGCCACGCAATGCGGCCGCCCCAGCAGAAGCCGGTAATCGCCAGCCGGTTGGCATCGCCGCCGTTGCGAGCGGCCCAGCTGGCGACATGGTCGAGGTCGGCCAGCACCTGCGCGTCGGGTACTTTGGTCACCAGACCGCTGAATAATGACGGAATGTCGTCATAATCGTTCGGGTCGCCCTGGCGGAAATAAAGCTCCGGCGCGACGGCCAGATAGCCCTCCAGCGCCAGCCGTCGGCAGATATCACGGATGTGCTCGTGGACGCCAAAAATCTCCTGCACTACGATGATTACCGGTAGCGGCGTATCGCTGTGCTTAGGTCGTGCGTAGTACGCGGGCAGCATATCGCCCTGTGAAGGAATGGAGGTTTCTCCCACCGTTATCGCCTCTGCGGGCGTATGAACGGCGGTAGAGGCATGAGGTGAAGCTGCAGGGGCAAATCCAGGTTGTTTGTTGGTTGTCATGGCATTCTCCGTACCCTTTAATGAACGCATAGCCGAATTACAGTGCCTCAACGCGGCGTATTTTTGTGCAGCAGGAATTAACAATAACTTGTTAATGTGATGTGAATCACTAATTGCGTGGAATTTAATGTAATATTTTTAATTCTTAGTGATGGTAATCACGAAAAAGAGTTGTGGTCTTCTATAAAGTACATTTTTGCTTCTTCTGACAAAACTGAACCACAGAGGAGTTCTTTATGTCCAAGTCTGATGTTTTTCATCTCGGTCTCACCAAAAACGACCTTCAAGGGGCCACGCTGGCTATCGTCCCTGGTGACCCGGAGCGTGTGGAAAAGATCGCCGCGCTGATGGAAAAGCCGGTCAAACTGGCATCTCACCGTGAATTTACCTCCTGGCGTGCCGAACTCGACGGCAAGCCGGTGATCGTGTGCTCAACCGGTATCGGTGGCCCATCTACTTCTATCGCCGTGGAAGAGCTGGCGCAGCTGGGGATTCGTACCTTCCTGCGCGTGGGCACCACCGGGGCGATTCAGCCGAACATTAACGTCGGCGACGTGCTGGTGACGACCGCTTCGGTCCGTCTGGACGGTGCGAGCCTGCACTTTGCGCCGATGGAATACCCGGCCGTTGCTGACTTCGCCTGTACGACCGCGCTGGTTGAAGCAGCGAAAGCGATTGGCGCGACCACCCACGTGGGCGTGACCGCCTCTTCCGACACCTTCTATCCGGGCCAGGAGCGTTACGACACCTTCTCTGGCCGCGTCGTGAAAGCCTTCAAAGGCTCGATGGAAGAGTGGCAGTCCATGGGCGTGATGAACTACGAAATGGAATCGGCAACGCTGCTGACCATGTGTTCCAGCCAGGGTCTGCGCGCCGGGATGGTCGCGGGCGTTATCGTTAACCGTACCCAGCAGGAAATTCCAAACGCAGAAACCATGAAGCAGACCGAAAGCCACGCGGTGAAAATCGTGGTGGAAGCGGCGCGCCGCCTGCTGTAATTTCCCCTCACTTTGCTAAAGGCCGACTTGTTCGGCCTTTTTCTTTTTGCGTAGACGCTCGCAGGAAACTGCTTTAAAACTGGACGTTTATACAGCACAATTCTATTTTTTGCAGATAACCGGTTTAGGCAGGGGGCATTGTGGATATTGCCGTGGTGATTTATGCGCTGGTGGCGCTGGCTGGCATTGCGATTGGCTGGCTGGCGGCGAGCTACCGCGTGGCGCAGCAGCGCGCCGAGCAGCTGGCGGAAGAGCGCGACGTGTACGGTGAGCTGAGCGCGGCGAAACAGCAGCTGGCCCAGAATGCCCACTGGCGTGAAGAGTGCGAGCTGCTCAATAACGAGCTGCGCAACCTGCGGGAGATCAACTCGTCGCTGGAGGTCGATCTCCGCGAAGTCACCACGCTGCTGGAAACCACCCGCCAGCACGGCGATGAAAAATATCGCATGATGCTCAACAGCGAGCAGCGCCTGAGCGAACAGTTTGAAAACCTCGCTAACCGTATCTTTGAACAGAGCAACCGCCGGGTTGATGAGCAGAATCGGCAGAGCCTGCATGGCCTGCTTACGCCCCTGCGCGAGCAGCTCGACGGCTTTCGCCGCCAGGTGCAGGAGAGCTTTGGGCAGGAGGCGCGCGAGCGGCATACCCTGGCGCATGAAATTCGTAACCTCCAGCAGCTGAATGCTCAGATGGCGCAGGAGGCGGTCAACCTGACCCGGGCGCTGAAGGGCGATAACAAAACCCAGGGCAACTGGGGCGAAGTGGTGCTGACCCGCGTACTGGAGGCCTCCGGGCTGCGGGAAGGGCACGAATACGAAACCCAGGTGAGCATCAATACCGAGGGCAATTCGCGCATGCAGCCCGATGTGATCGTCCGCCTGCCGCATCGTAAAGATGTGGTGGTCGATGCCAAAATGACGCTGGTAGCCTACGAGCGCTACTTTAACGCGGAAGATGATTACACCCGTGAAGCGGCGTTGCAGGAGCACATTGCGGCGGTGCGTAACCATATTCGCCTGCTGGGGCGCAAAGACTACCAGCAGCTGCCGGGCCTGCGCTCGCTGGACTACGTGCTGATGTTTATCCCCGTGGAGCCGGCGTTCCTGCTGGCGCTGGACAGGCAGCCTGAGCTGATCAGCGAAGCGCTGAAAAACAACATTATGCTGGTGAGCCCCACCACGCTGCTGGTGGCGCTGCGCACCATCGCCAACCTGTGGCGCTATGAGCATCAAAGCCGTAATGCGCAACATATTGCTGAACGCGCCAGCCGCTTATATGACAAAATGCGCCTGTTCGTGGATGACATGTCGGCCATCGGCCAGAGCCTCGACAAAGCGCAGGATAACTACCGTCAGGCGATGAAAAAGCTTACTACCGGGCGCGGTAACCTGCTGACGCAGGCCGAAGCCTTCCGCCATCTTGGCGTGGAGGTGAAGCGCGAGATTAATCCGGATTTAGTGGAACAGGCGACGGCGCAGGACGATGATTTTCGTCTGCGCGACGACACAGACGCGAATGATGACAATCCGTTAGCCGCAGATCGCCGCTAATCCGGGCGTCGGAATGGATTTCGTAACGGGGTGGAATCGTAGGGCAATTGCGCCCAATCTGTTACACTCCATGAACATTTTCTTGATAAGCAGGCATAGAGATGGTTGAGGATTCACAAGAAACGACGCACTTTGGCTTTCAGACAATCGCCAAATCACAGAAAGAAGACATGGTGGCGCATGTATTCCATTCTGTCGCCGCAAAATACGATGTGATGAATGATTTGATGTCATTCGGGATTCATCGTCTATGGAAGCGTTTTACCATTGATTGCAGCGGCGTGCGCCGTGGACAGACGGTCCTCGATCTGGCGGGCGGCACCGGCGACCTGACGGCGAAATTCTCGCGCATGGTCGGCGAAACCGGCCGCGTAGTGCTGGCGGACATTAACGACTCCATGCTGAAAATGGGGCGTGAAAAGCTGCGCAATATCGGCGTGGTGGGCAACGTGGAATACGTGCAGGCCAACGCGGAAGCGCTGCCATTCCCGGACAACACCTTTGACCTGATCACCATCTCTTTCGGCCTGCGTAACGTCACCGACAAAGATAAAGCGCTGCGCTCTATGTACCGCGTGCTGAAGCCGGGCGGGCGTCTGCTGGTGCTTGAGTTCTCTAAGCCGGTGTTCGACCCGCTGAGCAAGGCCTACGATGCCTACTCGTTCCACATCCTGCCGCGTATTGGCGAAGCGGTGGCCAATGACGCCGACAGCTATCGCTATCTGGCGGAGTCGATTCGTATGCATCCGAATCAGGACACCCTGAAAGAGATGATGCAGAACGCCGGGCTAGAAAACGTCGACTACTACAACCTGACGGCCGGGATCGTTGCGCTGCACCGCGGCTACAAATTCTGATAAACGGGGGCGCTATGCCGTTAAAACCCTTAATGACCGGCAGTATTGAAACCGCCATTAACGCGCTGCTGTGGCGCGAAAAAGCGTTGAAACCTGCCCGTCAGCGCCTTATCGGAAAAGTGCTACGCGTTGAGCTAAAAGAGTTTTCCTCACCGCTGGTGCTGGTTTTCAGCGAACGACAGGTTGACGTGCTGGGCGCGTGGGAAGGCGAGGCTGACTGCACCGTCATCACCCGCCTCAGCGTGCTGCCGCAGCTGCGCAACCGCCAGCAGCTGACCGCACTCATCCGCAATAACGACCTTGAAGTACAGGGCGATCTCCAGGTGGTGCAAAACCTGGTATCGCTGGCCGATCTCGCCGAGTTCGATCCGGCTGAGCTGCTGGCGCCGTATACCGGCGATATTGCCGCCGAAGGTGTCAGCAAACTGCTGCGCGGCGGGGCTAAATTCTTACAGCACGGCCTGGCGCGCCAGCAGCGCTATGTCGCTGAAGCCGTGACGGAAGAATGGCGTCTGGCGCCGGGCGCGCTGGAAGTGGCCTGGTTTGCGGAAGAGACGACGGCGGTGGAGCGCGAGCTTGCGGCGCTGACCAAACGGTTGGAAAAACTGGAGGGGAAATGACGCCAGGAGAATTACGGCGCCTGTACTTTATCATCCGCACCTTTTTGAGTTACGGGCTTGATGAGCTCATTCCCAAAATGCGCATCACGCTGCCGCTGCGCATGGGGCGTCGGCTGCTGTTCTGGATGCCGAACCGCCACAAGGATAAGCCGCTGGGCGAGCGTCTGCGCCTGGCGCTACAGGAGCTTGGCCCGGTATGGATTAAATTCGGGCAGATGCTGTCTACCCGCCGCGACCTTTTCCCCCCGCAGATTGCCGATCAGCTCATCATGCTGCAGGATCGCGTCGCGCCGTTTGACGGCAGGCTGGCGAAGCAGCAGATCGAAAAATCAATGGGTGATATTCCCGTCGAGAGCTGGTTTGACGATTTTGACATCGAACCGCTGGCCTCCGCGTCTATTGCCCAGGTGCACACCGCGCGGCTGAAAGAGAACGGCAAAGAGGTGGTCATCAAGGTGATTCGCCCGGATATCCTGCCGATTATCAAAGCGGATATGAAGCTGATTTACCGCCTGGCGCGCTGGGTTCCCCGCCTGTTGCCTGACGGCCGCCGTCTGCGCCCGCTAGAAGTGGTGCGCGACTATGAAAAAACGCTGATCGACGAGCTGAACCTGCTGCGCGAAGCGGCAAACGCCATTCAGCTGCGGCGTAACTTTGAAGACAGCCCGATGCTGTACGTGCCGGAGGTTTACTCCGACTACTGCCGCGTCGACATGCTGGTGATGGAGCGCATTTACGGCATTCCGGTCTCGGATGTCGAAACGCTCGAGAAGCAGAATACCAACATGAAACTGCTGGCCGAGCGCGGCGTGCAGGTGTTCTTTACCCAGGTATTCCGCGATAGCTTCTTCCATGCGGACATGCACCCGGGTAACATTTTTGTGAGCTACGAGCACCCGGAAGATCCGCAGTATATCGGTATCGACTGCGGTATCGTCGGTTCGCTGAATAAAGACGACAAGCGCTATCTGGCGGAGAACTTTATCGCCTTCTTCAACCGCGACTACCGCAAGGTGGCCGAGCTGCACGTTGATTCCGGCTGGGTGCCGCCGGATACCAACGTTGAAGAGTTTGAGTTTGCGATTCGTACCGTCTGCGAGCCTATTTTTGAAAAGCCGCTGGCGGAAATCTCCTTCGGTCACGTGCTGCTGAACCTGTTTAACACCGCCCGACGCTTCAATATGGAAGTGCAGCCACAACTTGTGTTACTGCAAAAAACATTACTTTACGTAGAAGGGGTAGGACGTCAGCTCTATCCTCAGTTAGATTTATGGAAGACGGCAAAACCGTTCCTCGAATCGTGGATTAAGGATCAGGTCGGTATTCCGGCGCTGTTCCGTGCGCTGAAGGATAAAGCGCCGTTCTGGATTGAAAAAATGCCGGAATTGCCTGAGCTGGTGTACGACAGCCTGCGTCAGAGCAAACAGGTTCAGGCCAGTCTTGAGAAGCTTTCTCAGGAGATGTCCACACACCGTACCCGTCAGGGGCAGTCGCGCTATCTCTTTGGTATAGGCGCGGTTTTACTCCTGAGCGGTACCCTATTACTGATTCAGCGCCCTGAATGGGGGCTGGCGCCCGCGTGGCTTATGGCCGGAGGGTTGGTGGTATGGCTCGCGGGGTGGCGGAAGACGCGCTGAATTATGCGTCGCTAACAGGGCGCTGCATAACGTATAATGCGCGTTGATTATTTCATCATCTATCAGAGGAACATGTATGGGTGGTATTAGTATTTGGCAGTTGCTGATTATCGTCGTTATCGTGGTTCTGCTTTTTGGGACTAAAAAGCTGAGCTCGCTGGGTTCCGATTTAGGCTCGTCCATCAAAGGCTTTAAGAAAGCCATGAGCGATGAAGACGACACCAAACCGAAAGCGGACCAGGATGCGGATTTCACTGCAAAATCAATTTCTGATAAGCAGGAAAGTGCAAAGAAAGACGAAGCGAAACGCCACGACAACGAGCAGGTGTAATTCGTGTTTGATATTGGTTTCAGTGAGCTGCTGCTGGTGTTCGTGATTGGTCTTGTTGTTCTGGGGCCAAAACGTTTGCCGGTGGCGGTGAAAACGGTGGTGGGCTGGATTCGGGCGCTGCGCTCGCTGGCCACTACAGTGCAAAACGAGCTGACGCAGGAGCTTAAACTCCAGGAGCTTCAGGACAGCCTGAAAAAAGTGGAGAAAGCGAGTCTGGATACCCTGACGCCTGAGCTAAAGGCTTCCATGGACGAACTGCGTGAAGCGGCAGAGTCGATGAAACGGTCCTACTCGATGCATGATCCTGAAAAGGCGAGCGACGAGGCCAATACCATCCATAATCCGGTGGCGAAGGACAAAGACGTTGAGCCGCCGCAGGCGGCTGAACCCCAGGCGACGCCCGCCGAAGCGCCGGTGGCTAAGCCTGCCGAAACGCCGGAAGCCGAGGTGGTGAAACCAGCAGAGAAAGAGAAAGCCTCTGCGGCCGCTGTTCCTGAATCCACCCCCGCATCGAGTGATAAATCGTAAACATGAGCGTAGAAGATACTCAACCGCTGATCGCTCATTTGATTGAGCTGCGCAAGCGCCTGCTCAACTGCATCATCGCGGTTATCGTCATTTTCCTGGCGTTGGTTTACTTCGCCAACGATATCTATCAGCTGGTCTCCGCGCCGCTGATTAAACAAATGCCGGTCGGTGCGACGATGATCGCCACCGACGTCGCGTCACCGTTTTTCACGCCGATCAAGCTGACCTTTATGGTTTCGCTGATCCTCTCCGCGCCGGTCATTCTGTACCAGGTGTGGGCGTTTGTTGCCCCCGCGCTGTATAAGCATGAACGTCGTCTGGTGGTGCCGCTGCTGGTGTCCAGCACCCTGCTGTTTTATATCGGCATGGCGTTTGCGTACTTTGTGGTGTTCCCGTTGGCCTTTGGTTTCCTGACGCATACCGCGCCGGCTGGGGTGTTGGTCTCAACGGATATTAAGAGCTACCTCGATTTCGTCATGTCGCTGTTTATTGCCTTCGGCGTGTCGTTTGAGGTGCCGGTCGCGATTGTCCTGCTCTGCTGGGTGGGGGTGACGACGCCGGACGATCTGCGTAAGAAGCGCCCGTACGTGCTGGTCGGCGCGTTTGTGGTCGGTATGCTGCTGACGCCTCCGGACGTGTTCTCACAGACGCTGCTGGCTATCCCGATGTACTGCCTGTTTGAGGTGGGGGTCTTCTTCTCCCGCTTCTACGCGGGTAAGCGACTCTCGCGTGATGAAGACGCGGAAGCGGAACAAACTGAAGAATAACCAACCGCCCGTAAGGGCGGTTGTCATATGGGGGCAAGGATGTTTGATATCGGTGTTAACCTGACCAGCTCACAGTTCGCTCGCGACCGTGATGAGGTGGTATCCCGCGCCCGCGCCGCTGGCGTACACGGCATGCTGTTGACCGGAACCAACCGCCATGAGAGCGAAGAGGCGCAGCGGCTGGCCGAGCGCTTTGAAGGCTGCTGGTCAACGGCAGGCGTGCATCCGCACGACAGCAGCAGCTGGTCGTCCGAGGTGGCCGACGCTATCTATACGCTGTTGAACAAGCCGGAAGTGGTGGCGGTGGGCGAATGCGGTCTCGACTTTAACCGCAATTTCTCGACGCCAGCCGAGCAGGAAATTGCCTTTAGCGCTCAGCTGGCGATGGCCGCCGAGCTGGGGATGCCGGTATTTCTGCACTGTCGTGATGCCCATGAACGCTTTCTCGCGCTGCTGGAGCCGTGGCTTGACCATCTACCGGGCGCGGTGCTGCACTGCTTTACCGGCACCCGTGAAGAAGCGCAGCAGTGCCTGGACCGGGGACTGATGATGGGCATTACCGGCTGGGTTTGCGACGAGCGTCGCGGGCTGGAGTTGCGTGAGCTGCTGCCGACGATCCCAGCGGACCGTCTGCTGCTGGAGACCGACGCACCGTATTTGCTGCCGCGCGATATGATGCCGAAACCGGCATCGCGTCGAAATGAACCGGCCTACGTCCGGCACATTCTGTCGCGGGTGGCCGAATGGCGCGGTGAAGACGCGCAGTGGCTGGAAGCCGTTACGGACAGTAATGCCAAACGGCTGTTTAAGATCGACTTTTAGTCAGGCTTTACGGAAATCGGTGTTTTTGACGCTCTGCTTAATTTGCTTGTTCAGCAGGTTAAGCAGCAGCATAGAGCGCGCTTCGCCGTCAGGCTCGGCAAAGATGGCCTTCAGCCCCTCGAACGCGCCTTCGGTGATCACCACGCTATCGCCGGGGTACGGCGTTTCCGGGTCGGTGATATCATCCGGCTGATAAATAGACAGCTGATGGATGACCGACGACGGTACGGTTGCCGGGCTCATCCCAAAACGGACAAAATGGCTGACGCCGCGGGTGGCGTTGATGGTGGTGGTGTGGATGACCTCAGGGTCAAACTCCACGAACAGATAGTTCGGGAACAGCGGCTCACTGACGGACGTGCGCTTACCGCGTACCATCTTTTCCAGGGTGATCATCGGCGTCAGGCAGTTTACCGCCTGTTTCTCAAGATGTTCCTGGGCACGCTGAAGTTGCCCGCGTTTGCAGTACAGTAAATACCAGGCTTGCATAATGACTCTTTCCACTCTTTAACGCGGAAGCATAACAAAAGTGCAGCCAGATCGCGATGTTGATTATTACAGCTTTAATTCACCCTAATTTAACAAAAATACAGCATCACAGGACCATTCGCCGTATACTAGGGCGCTTACCAGGAGGCCAAGAATTACCCCATGAAATACCATGACCTACGCGACTTTCTGACCATACTCGAACAGCAGGGTGAACTAAAACGTATTAGCCTCCCGGTTGATCCCCATCTGGAAATTACCGAAATTGCCGATCGCACCCTGCGTGCCGGTGGGCCAGCGCTGCTGTTTGAAAATCCGAAAGGCTATGACATGCCGGTGCTGTGCAACCTGTTCGGCACGCCCAAGCGCGTGGCAATGGGGATGGGGCAGGAGGATGTCAGCGCGCTGCGTGAAGTGGGTAAACTCTTAGCCTTCCTGAAGGAGCCGGAGCCGCCAAAAGGCTTCCGCGATCTGTTCGACAAACTGCCGCAGTTCAAGCAGGTGCTGAACATGCCGACCAAACGCCTGCGCGGCGCGCCCTGCCAGCAAAAAATTATCTCCGGTGACGATGTCGATCTCTCGCGCATTCCGGTGATGACCTGCTGGCCGGAAGACGCGGCACCGCTGATTACCTGGGGCCTGACGGTGACCCGTGGCCCGCATAAAGAGCGACAAAACCTGGGCATCTATCGCCAGCAGGTGATTGGCAAAAACAAACTGATTATGCGCTGGCTGTCGCACCGCGGCGGCGCGCTGGATTTCCAGGAGTGGTGTGCTGCGCATCCGGGCGAACGTTTCCCGGTGTCGGTCGCGCTGGGCGCTGACCCGGCGACCATTCTGGGCGCGGTGACGCCGGTGCCGGACACGCTCTCTGAGTATGCCTTCGCCGGGCTGCTGCGCGGGACGAAAACGGAAGTGGTGAAGTGCCTTTCAAACGATCTGGAAGTGCCCGCCAGCGCCGAGATTGTCCTCGAAGGCTACATTGAGCCGGGCGAGATGGCGCCGGAAGGCCCGTATGGCGATCACACCGGTTACTACAACGAAGTGGACAGCTTCCCGGTGTTTACCGTCACCCACATTACTCAACGTGAAGACGCGATTTACCACTCGACCTACACCGGGCGTCCGCCGGATGAACCGGCGGTGCTGGGCGTGGCGCTGAACGAAGTGTTTGTGCCTATCCTGCAAAAGCAGTTCCCGGAAATTGTCGATTTCTATCTGCCGCCGGAAGGGTGCTCATACCGCCTTGCCGTCGTGACGATGAAAAAACAGTATGCGGGGCACGCAAAACGCGTAATGATGGGAGTATGGTCGTTTTTACGCCAGTTTATGTACACAAAATTCGTGATTGTCTGCGATGATGACGTCAACGCACGCGACTGGAACGATGTGATATGGGCGATCACCACCCGCATGGATCCCGCGCGGGATACGGTGCTGGTAGAGAACACGCCGATCGATTATCTGGATTTCGCCTCGCCGGTTTCCGGCCTGGGGTCGAAAATGGGGCTGGACGCCACCAACAAATGGCCTGGGGAAACCCAGCGCGAATGGGGCCGTCCGATTAAGAAAGATCCCGCCGTTACGGCGCGTATTGATGAGATCTGGGACGAGCTGGCCATATTTTCTGACAATAAATGATAACCCACCCCGGAAGATTTCACGCTGTGGCCTTCGCGCCGACCGCGTGAATGAGGATGGGGAAAAAGACCCGACAGAGGGAGCGCATGACAACCTTAAGCTGTAAAGTGACCTCGGTGGATGCCATTACCGATACGGTATATCGCGTTCGTTTAGTACCTGAAGCTGCCTTCTCATTCCGTGCCGGGCAGTATCTGATGGTGGTGATGGACGAGCGCGATAAGCGCCCGTTCTCCATGGCGTCAACGCCGGATGAAAAGGCGTTTATCGAGCTGCACATCGGGGCTTCCGAGCTGAACCTGTATGCCATGGCCGTGATGGACCGCATCCTGAAAGACCGTGAAGTGGTGGTGGATATCCCGCACGGCGAGGCCTGGTTACGTGATGAAGACGATCGCCCGCTGGTGCTGATTGCCGGCGGTACGGGCTTCTCCTACGTGCGCTCCATCCTGCTGACCGCGCTGGCGCGTAACCCGAATCGCGACGTGGCGATCTACTGGGGTGGCCGTGAAGAGAAGCATCTCTACGACCTTTCCGAGCTGGAAGCGCTGTCGGTGAATCACCCGAACCTGCGGGTGGTGCCGGTCGTGGAGCAGCCGGAAGAGGAATGGCGCGGGCGTTCTGGTACCGTGCTGACGGCGGTGCTGCAGGATTACGGCACGCTGGCGGAGCACGATATTTATATTGCGGGCCGTTTCGAAATGGCAAAAATCGCGCGTGACCTGTTCTGCAATGAACGCCAGGCGCGTGAAGACCGCCTGTTTGGCGACGCGTTTGCGTTTATCTGATAGATATAAAAAACCCGCCCCTGACAGGCGGGAAGAACGGCAACTAAACTGCGTTGTGTTGTAGGCCGGATAAGACGTTTTGCGTCGCCATCCGGCATTATTTGCCGGGGGCGCTGCGCTTGCCCGGCCTACAATAGCGATATACTGCGCGCCCCGATCTCCGGGGCGCGTTTTTTATACCCGCTCGATAACCGTCGCGATCCCCTGACCTAAACCGATACACATCGTCGCCAGACCAAACTGAGCGTCTTTGCGTTCCATCAGGTTAAGCAGGGTGGTGGTGATACGCGTACCGGAGCAGCCTAACGGGTGACCCAGGGCGATTGCGCCGCCGTTGAGGTTGATCTTCTCGTCGATCTGCTCCATCAGCCCCAGATCCTTAATACACGGCAGGATCTGCGCGGCAAACGCTTCGTTCATCTCAAACAGATCGATATCACTTGTGCTCAGACCCGCTTTTTTCAACGCCAGCTTCGAGGCTGGAACCGGACCGTAGCCCATGATCGACGGATCGCAGCCGACCACCGCCATTGAGCGGATGCGCGCGCGCGGGGTTAACCCCAGCTCGCGGGCACGGCTCTCGCTCATTACCAGCATGGCGGACGCGCCGTCGGAGAGTGCGGAAGACGTACCTGCGGTCACTGTACCGGTCACCGGATCGAACGCCGGGCGCAGGGTGGATAACGCTTCAACGGTGGTTTCCGGACGGATGACTTCGTCGTAGTTAAACTGTTTCAATACGCCGTCCGCGTCGTGGCCGCCGGTTGGAATGATTTCATTCTTAAAGGCGCCGGACTGGGTCGCGGCCCAGGCGCGCGCGTGGGAGCGGGCGGCGAAGGCATCCTGCATTTCACGGCTGATGCCGTGCATACGGGAAAGCATCTCCGCCGTCAGGCCCATCATGCCCGCGGCTTTCGCCACGTTGCGGCTCATCCCCGGGTGGAAATCGACGCCGTGGCTCATCGGCACGTGGCCCATGTGCTCTACGCCGCCGACCATGCAGACCTGCGCGTCGCCGGTTATGATCATGCGCGCCGCGTCGTGCAGCGCCTGCATCGAGGAACCACACAGACGGTTAACGGTCACGGCCGGTACCGAATGCGGGATTTCCGCCAGCAGCGACGCGTTACGGGCGATATTGAAGCCTTGTTCCAGCGTTTGCTGCACGCAGCCCCAGTAAATGTCGTCGAGAGCCGCGGCTTCCAGCGCCGGGTTACGCGCCAGCAGGCTACGCATCAGGTGCGCGGAGAGATCCTCGGCGCGCACGTTGCGGAACGCGCCCCCTTTTGAGCGGCCCATCGGGGTACGAATTGCATCAACAATAACAACCTGTTCCATCGTGACTCCTTAAGCCGTTTTCAGCTCGCCAACCGGGCGGGCTGGCTCAACCGGGGGATAATACGCTTCGTTATGGCGCGCCTTGTCTCGCAGACCGGCCGGTACTTCGTACAGCGGGCCAAGGTGCTGATACTGCTGAGCCATATCGAGATACTTCGCGCTGCCAAGCGTATCCAGCCAGCGGAACGCGCCACCGTGGAACGGAGGGAAGCCCAGGCCGTAGACCAGCGCCATATCGGCTTCCGCCGGGCTGGCGATGATGCCTTCTTCCAGGCAACGCACCACTTCATTGACCATCGGGATCATCATACGAGCAATAATCTCGTCGTCGCTGAAGTCGCGCTTCGGCTGGCTAACGTCGGCCAGCAGGCCGTCCACTGCAGCATCTTCTTCTTTCTTCGGCTTGCCTTTGCTGTCTTCTTTATAGCGCCAGAAGCCCAGACCATTTTTCTGGCCGTAGCGGCTTGCTTCAAACAGCGCGTCGATAGCGTCGCGGTAATCTTTCTGCATACGCTGCGGGAAACCGGCTGCCATGACTGCCTGTGCATGGTGGGCGGTATCAATACCCACCACGTCGAGCAGATAAGCCGGACCCATCGGCCAACCGAACTGTTTCTCCATCACTTTATCAACCTTGCGGAAGTCCGCGCCGTCGCGCAGCAGCTGGCTGAAGCCAGCAAAGTACGGGAACAGCACGCGGTTGACGAAGAAACCGGGGCAGTCGTTGACCACGATCGGCGTTTTGCCCATCTTGCTCGCCCAGGCGACGACTTTGGCAATGGTGCTTTCTGAGGTTTTCTGGCCACGGATGATCTCAACCAGCGGCATACGGTGGACCGGGTTAAAGAAGTGCATGCCGCAGAAGTTTTCCGGGCGTTCCAGCGCATCGGCCAGCTCACCGATGGGAATGGTCGAGGTGTTAGAAGCTAGCACGGTATCCGGGCGCACCTTCTGCTCGGTTTCCGCCAGCACCGCTTTCTTGACCTTCGGGTTTTCCACGACGGCTTCAACAACCACGTCAACGCGATCAAAACCGGCGTAATCCAGCGTCGGCTGAATGGTGGAGATCACTCCGGCCAGCTTCAGACCGTCGATTTTGCCGCGCTCCAGCTGTTTGTTGAGCAGCTTGCTGGCTTCCGTCATTCCGAGAGTCAGCGATTTTTCACTGATATCCTTCATGATCACCGGTACGCCCTTCCAGGCGGACTGGTAAGCGATCCCGCCACCCATGATGCCCGCGCCAAGCACGGCGGCATGTTTCGGCGGTTCGGTGTTTTTGGTCAGTTTCTTTGCCTGACCTTTTACGTATTGGTCGTTGAGGAAAATACCGACCAGCGCACGGGCTTCATTAGAATGGGCCAGTGGAACAAAACTTTTGTTTTCCAGATTCAGCGCTTCTTCGCGGCCAAAGCGGGCGGCCGCTTCGATAGTTTTCACCGCCGTGATCGGCGCGGGATAGTGTTTGCCCGCGGTCTGCATCACCATGCCTTTGGCAATGGTGAAGCTCATGGTGGCCTCAATCTTGCTGAGTTTGAGCGGTTCGAGCTTCGGCTGACGTTTGGCTTTCCAGTCGAGGTCGCCGTTAATCGCCTGACGCAGAACCGCCAGCGCGCCGTCGAACAGCTTCTCCTGCTTCACCACGCCGTCGACCAGGCCGATTTTAAGCGCCTGTTCCGCGCCGACGTCTTTACCGGCGGCGATGATTTCCAGCGCGCTGTCGGCGCCCAGCAGGCGCGGCAGACGCACGGAGCCGCCAAAGCCCGGCATAATGCCCAGCTTAGTTTCCGGCAGGCCGATGCGCAGGTCCGGCGTGGCCAGACGATAATCGGTCGCCAGTACGCATTCACAGCCGCCGCCCAGCGCGTAGCCGTTAACGGCGGAAACCGTCGGCACCGGCAGGTCTTCCAGACGGTTAAACACGCTATTGGCGAAATGCAGCCACTGGCTGAACTGTTCTTCTGGCACCAGAAACAGCGAGAGGAATTCGGTGATATCCGCGCCGACAATAAAGGCCGCCTTTTCAGAGCGCAGCAGCAGCCCCTTCAGCTCTTTTTGTTTTTCGAGGACGTCGAGCGCCTGGCCGAGGCTGGCTACGGTTGCGGTATCTAACTTGTTAACTGAGCCGGGGGCATCGAACACCAGTTCGGCAATGCCATCTTCCAGCCAGTTGAGGTACAGGGTGTCGCCTTTGTAGAGCATGTCAGTCTCCTGAATCCAGCAAAGTGATCTGGTCATACCAGATAAACTCGAGTGTGTATTTTGTGTTAAATAAATGCAAATAAGACTTTAAATATTTGCTGGTCGGATCACGTCCGGGGGAAATCACGCAGGATCAATGAGGTGTGCTACTATGCGGGGACTAAAGGGCAATAAATTCAGAAGGGTAAATAATGGAATCACTGGCCGCACTTTATAAAAATCATATTGTTACCTTACAAGAGCGGGCGCGTGACGCTCTCGAGCGCTTTAAGCTTGATGCGCTGCTTATCCACTCTGGCGAGCTGATGAATGTTTTTCTGGATGACCATGCGTACCCGTTTAAGGTCAACCCGCAGTTTAAAGCGTGGGTGCCGGTGACTCAGGTACCTAACTGCTGGCTGCTGGTGGACGGCGTTAACAAACCCAAGCTGTGGTTCTACCTGCCGGTAGACTACTGGCATAACGTCGAACCGCTGCCGACCTCGTTCTGGACAGAAGATGTTGAGGTTATCGCGTTGCCGAAAGCGGACGGCATCGGCAGCCTGCTGCCTGCTGCGCGCGGCAATATCGGCTATATTGGTCCGGTTCCGGAGCGTGCGCTGGGCCTTGGCATCGCGGCGAACAACATCAACCCGAAAGGGGTGATTGATTACCTGCACTACTATCGCTCATATAAAACCGATTACGAGCTGGCGTGCATGCGCGAAGCGCAGAAGATGGCGGTCAATGGCCACCGCGCGGCGGAAGAAGCGTTCCGTTCCGGCATGAGCGAGTTCGACATCAACCTGGCATACCTGACGGCGACCGGCCACCGCGATACCGACGTACCGTACGGCAACATCGTGGCGCTGAACGAACACGCGGCCGTGCTGCACTACACTAAGCTGGATCACCGCGCGCCGTCGGAAATGCGCAGCTTCCTGCTGGACGCGGGCGCGGAATACAACGGCTATGCCGCTGACCTGACCCGCACCTGGTCTGCCAACAGCGATAACGACTATGCGCAGCTGGTGAAAGACGTGAACGCCGAGCAGCTGGCGCTGATTGCCACCATGAAGGCGGGAACCAGCTATGTGGATTACCACATCCAGTTCCATCAGCGCATTGCCAAACTGCTGCGTAAGCACCAGATCGTCACCGACATGAGCGAAGAGGCAATGGTCGAAAATGACCTGACCGGGCCGTTTATGCCGCACGGTATTGGTCACCCGCTGGGGCTGCAGGTGCATGATGTCGCCGGCTTTATGCAGGACGATAACGGTACGCACCTGGCGGCGCCGTCTAAATACCCGTACCTGCGCTGCACGCGCGTGCTGGAGCCGCGCATGGTGTTGACCATCGAACCGGGTATCTACTTCATTGAGTCGCTGCTTGCGCCGTGGCGCGAAGGCCAGTTCAGCAAGCACTTCAACTGGCAGAAAATTGATGCGCTGAAGCCGTTTGGCGGTATTCGTATTGAAGATAACGTGGTGATCCACGAGAACAACATCGAAAATATGACGCGCGACCTGAAACTGGCGTAATGGAAAGCTGGCGAATACCGGCGGAGGCGGTCACCTTCGTTGAAGAGATCAAGAAAAGCCGTTTTATCACCCTGTTGGCCCATACCGACGGGGTGGAGGCGGCCAAAGCGTTCGTCGAGTCGGTTCGCGCTGAACACCCGGATGCCCGCCACCACTGCGTGGCGTGGGTCGCGGGCAGGCCGGACGACTCGCAGCAGCTGGGTTTCTCTGATGACGGTGAACCGGCGGGCACGGCCGGTAAGCCGATGCTGGCTCAGTTGATGGGCAGCGGCATCGGTGAAATTACCGCCGTAGTGGTTCGCTACTACGGCGGTATCTTATTGGGCACCGGTGGGTTGGTAAAAGCCTACGGCGGCGGGGTACAGCAGGCGCTGAATCTGCTGGCGACAGAGATCAAGACGCCGCTAACCGAATATACTCTGTTATGTGAATACGGACAGCTGGCGGGCGTCGAGGCGCTGGTGGGGCAATATGCGGGGCAGATTGTCGACAGCGACTATCAGGCCTCGGTACAGCTTCGGGTGGCGCTTCCGCAGGCAAAAGTGGCTGATTTTTCCGCAAAGCTGGCGGATTTTAGCCGTGGTTCATTGCATTTGTTAGCGATTGACGAATAATCCCCCTCCTGACTTTATTGATTATCAAAGGACGCGCCGGACATGCAGTTTCGTGCCATTACTCGAATTGTTGGACTTCTGGTCATCTTATTCTCGGGGACAATGATCCTGCCGGGATTAGTGGCTTTGATTTACCGCGATGGCGCCGGGCGCGCATTTACCCAAACCTTTTTTGTCGCACTGGCGATTGGTTCCCTGCTGTGGTGGCCGAACCGGCGTGAAAAACGCGAGCTAAAATCCCGTGAAGGGTTCCTGATTGTCGTCCTGTTCTGGACGGTGCTGGGCAGCGTGGGTGCGCTGCCGTTTATCTTCTCCGAGCAGCCAAATCTGACGGTGACCGACGCATTCTTTGAATCGTTCTCGGGCTTAACCACCACCGGGGCCACCACGCTGGTGGGGCTGGATTCATTACCTCACGCAATACTCTTCTATCGGCAAATGCTGCAATGGTTTGGCGGTATGGGGATCATCGTGCTGGCGGTGGCGATTCTGCCTATCCTCGGCGTCGGTGGCATGCAGCTCTATCGAGCAGAAATGCCCGGGCCGCTGAAAGACAACAAGATGCGCCCGCGTATTGCCGAAACGGCGAAAACCCTATGGCTTATCTATGTCCTGCTGACGGTGGCCTGCGCGCTGGCGCTGTGGTTTGCCGGGATGCCAGCCTTTGACGCCATTGGCCACAGTTTTGCGACTATCGCTATCGGCGGCTTCTCTACGCATGATGCCAGCGTGGGCTTCTTTGATAGCCCGACGATTAACACCATTATTGCTATCTTTCTGTTGATCTCTGGCTGTAACTACGGTCTGCACTTTTCTTTATTAAGCGGACGAAGCCTGAAGGTGTACTGGCGCGATCCCGAGTTCCGCATGTTTATCGGCGTGCAGCTGACGCTGGTGGTGATCTGTACGCTGGTGCTGTGGTTCCATGATATCTACGCCTCGGCGGTGACGACGCTGAATCAGGCCTTCTTCCAGGTGGTGTCGATGGCGACCACCGCCGGCTTTACGACCGACAGTATTGCGCGCTGGCCGCTGTTCCTGCCGGTGCTTCTTTTATGCTCCGCCTTCATCGGCGGCTGTGCCGGTTCAACCGGCGGTGGCCTGAAGGTGATTCGTATTCTGCTGTTGTTTAAGCAGGGGAACCGCGAACTGAAGCGCCTCGTCCACCCTAATGCGGTTTACAGCATTAAGCTCGGCAACCGTGCGCTGCCGGAACGTATTCTTGAGGCCGTATGGGGATTCTTCTCTGCCTACGCGCTGGTCTTCATTATTAGCATGCTGGCGATCATCGCCACCGGCGTGGACGACTTCTCGGCGTTTGCTTCCGTGGTGGCGACGCTCAATAACCTGGGGCCAGGGCTGGGCGTGGTGGCGGATAACTTCGCCAGCATGAACCCGGTGGCGAAGTGGATCCTGATCGCGAACATGCTGTTCGGTCGTCTGGAAGTCTTTACGCTGCTGGTGCTGTTTACCCCAACATTCTGGCGCGAATAACAGGAGTCAGCGTTGAAAACATTAATGCTCTTTTCTACCCGTGATGGGCAGACGCGTGAAATTGCCGCCTACCTTTGTTCGCAGCTCAGCGAGCTGGACGTTGAGACGGCGATGGTGGATTTGAATCGCACCGATGACGTGGACTGGACCCAGTACGATCGCGTGATCGTTGGCGCGTCTATCCGCTATGGGCATTTCCATCCCGCGCTTGACCGCTTCGTGAAAAAACATACGGCGGCGCTGCAGGCCATCCCGAGCGCGTTCTTTTCGGTCAACCTGGTGGCACGCAAGCCGGAGAAGCGTTCTCCACAGACCAACAGCTATACGCGTAAGTTTCTGCTGCGTTCACCGTGGCAGCCGGATGCCTGCGCGGTCTTCGCCGGCGCACTGCGTTATCCACGCTACGGCTGGTTTGATCGCTTTATGATTCGTCTCATTATGAAGATGACCGGCGGGGAAACGGATACCAGTAAAGAAGTGGTTTATACCGATTGGGGGCAGGTGGCCGATTTCGCCAAAGAAATCGCGCAACTTTCGCGCAAATAGGGCGCGAATACGGCGTATTGCCTGGAAAATGAGCGAACGAAAAGTTTTTTTATATTTATGCTTGCGGGTTCTCAATTTCTCCCTATAATGCGGCCCCACTGAGACGGACAACGGCAAACAAGCCGCCGGTTCAGAGAGGTTCTTTTGAGAATCTCGACGGAGAAAAGCGAAATTAAACGCTTGACTCTGAAAGAGGAAAACGTATTATACGGGACCTCGCAACGGTGAGCGAAAGCCGCGTTGCACTGCTCTTTAACAATTTATCAGACAATCTGTGTGGGCACTCGAAGATACGGATTCTTAACGTCGCAAGACGAAAAATGAATACCAAGTCTCTGAGTGAACACGTAATTCATTACGAAGTTTAATTCTCGATCATCAAACTTAAATTGAAGAGTTTGATCATGGCTCAGATTGAACGCTGGCGGCAGGACTAACACATGCAAGTCGAACGGTAGCACAGAGAGCTTGCTCTTTGGTGACGAGTGGCGGACGGGTGAGTAATGTCTGGGAAACTGCCCGATGGAGGGGGATAACTACTGGAAACGGTAGCTAATACCGCATAACGTCGCAAGACCAAAGTGGGG
>NZ_JBKDZH010000006.1:0-106732 GCF_047971185.1 Kluyvera sp. | reverse complement strand
GGGCCAGGACCAAGATGACCTGGCAGAATCGGACCAGCAATAGCTGACGACTACATCAGCCCGTAATCTTTTTTGATTGCCATCACCTTCGCGGGTGAGGGCGTTGTTGTTCGTTAATACACCTACTTTGAGCCGGTTCACACTTTTCAATGAAAATTGCAGATCAATTTCATGATGAGTTATGTAGACTGGCCGCCATTAATATCGAGGCACTTGTACTACATGGCTGAATTCGAAACCACTTTTGCAGATCTGGGCCTGAAGGCTCCTATCCTTGAAGCCCTTAACGATCTGGGTTACGAAAAACCATCTCCGATCCAGGCTGAGTGTATCCCACACCTGCTTTCTGGTCGTGACGTGCTGGGCATGGCCCAGACTGGTAGCGGTAAAACCGCAGCGTTCTCTCTGCCGCTGCTGAACAATCTTGATCCTGAGCTGAAAGCACCGCAAATCCTGGTGCTGGCACCGACCCGCGAACTGGCGGTTCAGGTCGCTGAAGCAATGACGGATTTCTCTAAACATATGCGCGGCGTAAACGTGGTTGCCCTGTACGGCGGCCAGCGTTATGACGTGCAGCTGCGCGCCCTGCGTCAAGGGCCGCAAATCGTTGTCGGTACCCCGGGTCGTCTGCTGGACCACCTGAAGCGCGGCACCCTGGACCTCTCTAAACTGAGCGGCCTGGTGCTGGATGAAGCAGATGAAATGCTGCGCATGGGCTTTATCGAAGACGTAGAAACCATTATGGCGCAGATCCCGGAAGGTCATCAGACCGCTCTGTTCTCCGCCACCATGCCGGAAGCGATTCGTCGCATTACCCGCCGCTTTATGAAAGAGCCGCAGGAAGTGCGCATTCAGTCCAGCGTGACCACTCGCCCGGACATCAGCCAGAGCTACTGGACCGTGTACGGCATGCGTAAAAACGAAGCGCTGGTGCGTTTCCTGGAAGCGGAAGACTTTGACGCGGCGATTATCTTCGTACGTACCAAAAACGCGACCCTGGAAGTGGCAGAAGCGCTGGAGCGTAACGGCTATAACAGCGCCGCGCTCAACGGTGACATGAACCAGGCTCTGCGTGAGCAGACTCTGGAGCGTCTGAAAGACGGTCGTCTGGATATCCTGATCGCCACCGACGTAGCAGCACGTGGTCTGGACGTTGAACGTATCAGCCTGGTGGTTAACTATGACATCCCGATGGACTCCGAGTCTTACGTTCACCGTATCGGTCGTACCGGTCGTGCGGGTCGTGCCGGTCGTGCGCTGCTGTTCGTTGAGAACCGCGAGCGTCGTCTGCTGCGCAACATCGAACGCACCATGAAGCTGACCATTCCAGAAGTAGAGCTGCCGAACGCAGAGCTGCTGGGCAAACGCCGCCTGGAAAAATTCGCCGCGAAAGTACAGCAGCAGCTGGAAAGCAGCGATCTGGACCTGTACCGTGGCCTGCTGGCACAAATTCAGCCGACCGCAGAAGGCGAAGAGCTGGACGTGGAAACGCTGGCCGCTGCGCTGCTGAAAATGGCCCAGGGCGAACGTTCTCTGATCGTTCCGCCAGATGCGCCGATGCGTCCGAAGCGTGAGTTCCGTGACCGTGACGATCGCTTTGAGCGTCGTGGCGACCGTAACGACCGTGGTCCGCGTGACCGTGGCGACCGTGAAGATCGTCCGAAGCGCGAACGTCGTGACGTTGGTGATATGGAACTGTACCGCATTGAAGTGGGCCGTGATGACGGCGTTGAAGTTCGTCATATCGTTGGCGCGATTGCTAACGAAGGCGACATCAGCAGCCGCTACATCGGTAACATCAAGCTGTTCGGTACCCACTCCACCATCGAACTGCCGAAAGGCATGCCGGGCGAAGTACTGCAGCACTTTACTCGCACCCGCATCCTGAACAAGCCGATGAATATGCAGCTGATCGGCGATGCCCAGCCGCGCCCTGAGCGTAGCGGTGGCCGTGGTTTCGGCGGTGAGCGTCGCGAAGGTGGTCGTAGCTTCGGTGGTGAGCGTCGTGAAGGCGGTCGTAGCTTCGGCGGCGAGCGTCGTGAAGGCGGTCGTGGTGATGGTCGTCGTTTCAGCGGCGAACGTCGTGAAGGCAGCCGCGGCCCGCGCCGTGACGATGCCGCGCCGCGTCGTGATGACTCCGCAGGCCGTCGCCGTTTCGGCGGTGACGCATAAGCCTCCCAGCTTAAAAGCGTAAAGTAAAATATACAGCCCCGATCGTGATGATTGGGGCTTTTTTTATTTCTTTTGTACTCATGTACTGGTACAGTGCAACACATTAAAATGCAGTAGCAAAATTATTCACTGGAGAAATGGCTGTATGGCGACACTAACCACCACCCAAACGTCACCCTCGCTGCTCGGCGGTGTGGTGATCATCGGCGGCACCATCATTGGCGCGGGGATGTTCTCCCTGCCGGTGGTCATGTCCGGTGCGTGGTTCTTCTGGTCGATGGCGGCGCTGGTCTTCACCTGGTTCTGCATGCTGCACTCCGGGCTGATGATTCTTGAAGCTAACCTCAACTACCGCATCGGTTCCAGCTTCGATACCATCACCAAAGACCTGCTGGGTAAAGGCTGGAACGTGGTGAACGGCATCTCCATTGCCTTTGTGCTCTACATCCTGACCTACGCCTATATTTCGGCGAGCGGCTCGATTCTGCACCACACCTTTGCCGAGATGTCGCTGAACGTTCCGGCACGCGCGGCGGGTTTTGGCTTTGCGCTGCTGGTGGCGTTTGTGGTGTGGCTGAGTACCAAAGCGGTGAGCCGCATGACGGCCATCGTGCTGGGCGCGAAGGTGATCACCTTCTTCCTGACCTTCGGCAGCCTGATGGGCCATGTGACGCCAGCCACGCTGTTTAACGTCGCCGAAAGCCACGCTTCCTATACCCCGTACCTGCTGATGACGCTGCCGTTCTGCCTGGCCTCGTTCGGTTATCACGGTAACGTACCGAGCCTGATGAAGTATTACGGCAAGGATCCGCGCACTATCGTGAAGTGCCTGGTGTACGGTACGCTGCTGGCGCTGGTGCTCTATACCGTATGGCTGCTGGGGACGATGGGTAACATTCCGCGTCCGGAGTTTATCGGCATTGCGCAGAAGGGCGGTAACATCGATGTGCTGGTACAGGCGCTGAGCGGCGTGCTGAATAGCCGCGGTCTGGACCTGCTGCTGGTGGTGTTCTCTAACTTTGCGGTAGCCAGCTCGTTCCTCGGCGTAACGCTGGGCCTGTTTGACTACCTGGCGGATCTGTTCAAATTTGATGACTCTTCACTGGGCCGTTTCAAAACCGCGCTGTTAACCTTCCTGCCGCCGATTATCGGTGGCCTGCTGTGGCCGAACGGGTTCCTGTACGCCATTGGCTACGCGGGCCTGGCGGCAACGATTTGGGCGGCGATTGTTCCGGCACTGCTGGCGCGTAAATCCCGCAAACGCTTCGGCAGCCCGAAATTCCGCGTCTGGGGCGGTAAGCCGATGATTACGCTGATTCTGGTGTTTGGCGTGGGGAACGCGCTGGTGCACGTGCTGTCGAGCTTTAATTTATTACCGGTTTACCAGTAAGTTTCAATTTCACTGAGTCAGATTTAACGATCTGGCTCAATATATAATATATTGCATTCCCTTATTATCTTGCTGGGTTTTTAAATAAGGGAATGTTTATATGCCTGAGCAAGATATTACACTACGTAAGTTGGAAATATTTCTTGAATATATGGATTCCATGAATATTTCTAAAGCAGCAGAAACTCTCAATATCTCACCCGTCAGCGTGCACCGGGCATTGCATTCACTGGAAGATAATTTACGTTGCGCGCTGTTTACTCATAACGGGCGTAATTTACATCCGCTGCCAGGTGCCTGGGTTATGCAAAAACAGGCGCGTGACGTTATTTCGGCAATGGAACGTTGTATTTATCTGACCCGAGAGGCTTCTGGCTACCATTCTCCTGCTCTTCGTCTGGGTTTACTTTATTCGCTGGTGTTAAAAACGGCACCGCAAATTGTCCAGGGTTTGAAAAAACGGCGTCCTGAACTTTCCATTGAATTCATTATGAACTCTAATAAAAAACTTTTAGAGGCGCTCAATGAAGGAAATATTGATGCCGCATTAATTTCCACACCCGATGATTATAATCCACAGTTATTCGAAACCTGGACTATATTCTCTGACTCGATTTATTTGGCGGTACCCATTCAGGATGCCGATAGCCTGCAGGGGCCGGTAGATTTAGCGCAGCTACAGAGCAAAAAATTTATTGCGCTTAGTGAGGGATTTGCGACCTGGAGAGGTTTTCAGGAAGCATTCCGGATTGCAGGTTTTGCACCGGATATCACGGTTCGCGTACACGATATTTTCTCGTTGATGAGTATGGTGAACGCTGGCGTAGGTTATACCCTGATTCCCGGTCGTATGCGGGAGCTCTTCCGAAGCGGAATTCGCCTGTTGCCGCTGCAGGAAGCCTACCGGATGGAGCAGGAGATCTCGCTGGTTTTTCCTCGTAGCCAGGAGAATCATCCAGGGCTTCTTTCGCTACTTGCTGAGTGCCGCATGTATGCCAGACAGCTTATGATGGAGAGTAACGATGCAGACAAAACCCCATAATTTCATGGCTCATTCGCTGATAAACCCGTGCTTCTCCGTAGATGGATACCGCCAGCCAATGCGGGTTGCTGACCAGGGCAAGTTTGATACGAATATGGTCATCGGCAATATTGTTTGCAAGGGCATGGGCTAACGCCTGCTGGCTGGTTCGGCATAACGTAAAGATGGCGCTATCCTGACGGCTGATGATCTGGTGTTTCAGCGCGCAGCCGACAACGCATCGTTGAAGCTTGTGTTTTATCTCCTCGGCTGTTCCCGTCATAAATGCGAATCCAACGCGATGTTCTGGTTTGTCACTCAGTAGCTTAAGGCGGAAATTCTCCTCTTCTTCCTGAGGGCACTGAGAAGCTAAAACAGCAATTTGTCCGGGTTTCATTTGTTGAAATGCATGCATAGCGATCTCCCGCGCCTGCTGCCGAGGCAACAGGCGTTGGTGGTTAAAAGAACGGTGTTAAAGAAAGATACAGCGCTGAGGGGGCCAGCAGACAGCCGAGGCCGGTGTAAAATGTTGCGGTCATAGCGCCATAGGGAACCAGCTTCGGATCGGTGGCCGCGAGTCCTGCGGCGACGCCGCTTGTTGACCCCATTAACCCCCCGTACACAATGGCGGCAGCAGGAGAGGTTAAGCCGGCTGCACGGGCAACCAGCGGCGTGACAATCATAACGGCAATCGATTTAATCACCCCAGCGGCAATGCTCAGGGCAATGACGTCCGATGTCGCACCCAGTGCGGCTCCGGTAACCGGGCCGACGATAAAGGTCACTGCGCCAGCGCCGATGGTCGCCATACTGACCGCATCGGTGTAGCCAAAGGCCCATGCGACAATGGCGCCAAGGTAGAAAGAGAGGACGGTAGAGATGATTAAGGCCAGCAATCCTGCCAGACCTGCCTTTTTAAGCTCTTCCAGCCTGACGCCAAAGGCAGTAGAAATGATGGCAAAATCACGAAACATCCCGCCGCCCATAAGCGCAATTCCGCTAAATAGACTGATGTCGGCCAAGCCCTTTTTACCCCCGGTCAGCTCGCCGCCAATCCATGCCAGCAGCAGGCCTGCCACGATCGCAATGGCTGAACTATGAATTTTGCCGCGTAACAGATGGGTGGAGACCCAGCTAGCAGCCCAGCAGACAAGGCCGACGACGACAAAGGCGGTGATTAGACCGTTGCTGGTAAAGTTACCGCTAAGAATTTTGATTATCTGATCCATGTTGTCTCACCATTCCTTATATAGCGGCATTGTCCGGGCTTCGTTTACTGCCAATTTTGCTCAGTGGTTTAATCAGCAAAAAGCCGATAAACACGGCGCCCAAACCGGCAATCAGCGCCACCGGCCCCCCTTTTAATGCCGCGATAACGTTCTGGTTTGCCGACATGGCGACGACAATAGGGATGTACATGGCATTCCAGAACGCCACGCCCTGTTCTGCGGGTTTTGACAGCAGCCCTTTTTCCATCAGCTTCTGTGAGATGACGACGAGAAAAAGCATCGCGAAGCCAATGCCGCCGATGTTGGCCGAAATACCCAGCAGCAATCCTAATAGATCGCCGATAATTAAGCCGGCGAACATGCATAATCCCATTAACATCAATCCGTAAATGATCATGATGTTTCTCTTTGCTGGCCATACTAAAAGTCAATAATATAAGTCCGCAGCCGAATGGCTGCGTCTATGGATAGACAGTAATAAAAACAGATGCTTTTAGTATAGTGATTTGTTTATTATGCGAACATTAAACAGAATACATCTAAACCCAATCACTTTTGCTAATCATATCAGCGAACAAAACGCTCACTGATATGCTATTAGCGCAGCGAGATTATCACAAAGAATGTCGCATTAATTTAGCCGGGATCGCAAATATTTATTCGGCCGTAATATCAAATAACACCATGCCAGGGTTTACACGGTCGCCAGCATTAACGTTCAGCGTTTTTAATACTCCGCTTTCTGGCGACGCGATCGGCATCTTCATTTTCATCGCTTCCATTACCACGATAATCTGGCCTTTTTCAATTTTATCACCTATGGTAGCTTTTACTTCGTCAACAACACCAGGGACTTTTGATTTAACTTCAGACATATTAGTTTCCTTTAATATATTTAATATAACGATGCCCGGGATAATTCCGTGACATGCTGCCGCGTAATTATTTGAACATCGTTTTCACCTTTAGCCAGCAGAGTGGAACTTCCGCTAAACCATTCTTTAATATTGATGGCATATCCATCTGACAAATAAATCTCACCATCAATACGTAACTGAAATTTTTGCTCGATGCGGTTTAGCATCATTTGGCATGGAGCCAGGTCGTCTAGTGAAGCGGGCACAAAATGAATATCAAGGTCAGATTCGCTGTCGGTCCACTGCCAGGGGGTCATGATTTCCAGCGCCACCGAACCCCAGACGCCAAGATGCAAATCAGGCCAGCGCCACGCCTGGCGCAATGCGTTGAAGGCTCGGGTTGCACAGGTACTATCGGCTACCGGCAGGCGCGCCGTCTGTTCAGGCGTTGAACAACGAACAATCGCCCGGGCAGGCGCGCACGCCGCCAGTCGTAGCCGCAGCCCGTGCCAGCGCAGGGGGAAACAAAATCCCAGTGGTATATCATTGATGCTATGCCGCCCCCGGCGAACAATTCCCGGCAGGTTGCCAGATAGCAGCGTTTCAAGCGCTTCCCGACGCAATGCGCCTGGTAGATAGCTGAAATCGCTCTCCAGCCGTTCGGCGATGGGAATCAGCGCCGAAGGCGTTAGCCAGCACAGCGTATGTCGCTGTAATGCTTTCATCGTGCCTTACTCCACGCCGGATCGTTTTTGGCGTGCTGCTGTAGCGTACGCTGCGCGTCAAGCAAGGCGTCAAATTGTGCGCTGTGCCGTGGGCCGCAAATATCAATGGTTTCCCCCGTCGGCATTACGCCTGGCATGGCGGCGGGATACAGGCGAATGTGGGTAGCGGTAGCACCCGTTTGCAGCTCCGGAGCCACCCGGCAAACGCGTCCTTTTATCCGTAGAATTGTTCGCGCCGTGCGTTCGATAAGCTCCCGATGCTGCGCGGTCGTGGCCATCACGACCATCTCATACTCTGGCGAGGTACGACGGCGTTTCCAGGTCTGGATGTAGCCTTGTGAGTTGCAGACATGACTGCCTGTCGCAACGGGAAAGCTGTCGCCGGTGGGGAGGCCCCCAACGATAACTTCCCGCCAGTCTCCACCTTGTGACGTGGGGACCAGTGAAATATCGTCGCGGAGCGGAATGCCGTTGAGCGCCAGCCAGCCAAACTCCTGACAACCGTAGAGATCGTGTAGTGGGTAGCCGAGCGATGCCGATAATGGAATCAGTGAAGCATCCAGCGGCGTGCCCGCCGTAATCAGCGTCAGATTTTTGGGAAGCCGGCTGACCAGACCCATTTTCAGCGCCTGCTCCAGCGTTGCGCGTAAAAATGAGGACTCTCCCACCACTACATTCGGTTGCTGACGGCACAGGGCGATCAATAGCGCATCCCGGCAGGAGCGCGGTAAGAACGACCACTCAAGGTGGTTCTCATCCAGCGCCTGGCGAGTAAACACGTTGATCAGCGGCGCGTAGGTTATCAGCAGCCGCTGCCCTGCGGTGACGCCGCTTTCAGCCAGCGCTCGTTTCCCGGCGGCGATTCGCAGCGGTAATTCGCTGTGCGTCATGCCAACGATATTCTGAAACGCGCTGCTGCCGGTGGTGAAGGTGACCAACGCCAGGTTGAGCGGCGTATGGATCTCTTCAATCACATGCGCAGCCGTAGGGCCTGCGATACCTTTATCGATCAGCGTGCGGCGTGGCATTTCCTCCAGAGAAGGTATGCCTTGCTGCGCCTGAAGCAGCCATTCGAGCGTAGCGATGGGATCGTTCATAGTACGCTTTCCCTTACCAATCAGCCTGATAGCGTGCAGAGACGGCCTGATATTCCTCACACATTTGTGCCAGAATTACGCCGCGCATTTTTCTGCCGCCGCGCTGATTGCCGGAGACACCACGCCCTTGCGGGCCCGTCGTCGTCGAGCCAGACTCGCCTTTGTGCTCGCGCACGTCGGCAATGTGGCGCACGATGGCTTCTCTCATTTCCGCAATGGCATGGATCAGTTCCTCAACGCCGCCTAACTCCCAGAAGAACTCCGGCCCTGCGGCGAACACCGGGTTAGTGCGTGACAGCTCGCCCAATCGTTCGACGTCCTGACGGGTGATGCGCGCGATACTGCTCAGAGGCATCACGTGGATCATGGTGCCGAATCTGGAGGTCAGGCTGAGGATATGGTCGGCCTGAAGACCGTGGCAGAGGAAGGCGCCGCTGATAGCGCGACCAATGACCATGGCAATAATCGGATGCCCAGCGTGGCGGGCTTCCGCCAGTGCGAGCTGATATGCGCCGGTAGCTTTGTTCATGCCAATGATCTCTTCCAGTTTGCCGGGGCCGTTCCCCGGCGTGTCGACGATCAGGACCAGCGGGCGCTTCTCTTGAGCGGGTTTATCTTTGTCCATCGCTAAAGTGCGATAGACTGCCAGCGCCATTTTGTAGCCTTCTTCAAGGCCGATAATCCCGGCGTACACCACCGGGAAGCGAGGATTAAATGTCATCGCATCGTTGGCGATGACGGTGCACATTTCGCCATTGATGCGAGCGCTACCGACGACCGCGCCGGGGCCGTAGTCTTCGCAGGGCAGATTGAGGTCCGCCAGTGCGTTTTCTTCAAAGCTGCCGTCATCGGCGATCAGATCGATCGCCGCGCGGCCCTGACCGAGTAAATTCTCCATTACGCTTCCTCCACGGACAGACGTTTGACATTGCTCAGGAAGGATTCCAGATCCATATCCACCAGCGACTGCGGTTCAACGTTACCCGCCGCCGCCCACACATCCCGGGCGTCTGCTGGGGCCATTTCGCTAATCTGCTGTGTGAGCGCCATCTGTGCGCGGACCTTGGCTTCACTGCCGATACGACGCTGGTTTTCTATTTCTGCCCATGGCAGATCGGCAATCACGGCGGCTTGCTGGTGGAAAGCATCGAGGGAATCGGCAATCAGATAGTTACAGTCGCCAACGATATACTTGTGTTTGCCGCCGGTAGTGCGGAACACTAACGCGCGATCTGATGCGTCAAACTCGCTGCGGCCCATCTCTTGCTCAATCACTTCCGGCCCGGTTAATCCCAATCGACCTGATTCGCTCATCACGATGATATCGGTGGCCGCTGCGACAAAGCCCATTCCGCCAAAGCAGCCAATTTTGCTGCCGATAAGGGCGACAACCGGCACGCGACCTCTCAGGGTTTGCAGCATATCCATGCATTCGGCATGAGCCAGCAGACCGGCGTTGGCTTCGTGCAGACGTACGCCGCCGGTTTCAAAGGAGATCAGTACGATCGGACGCCGTGCAGGGGAGTGGGTCTGTGCGGCCAGCTGCTCGGCCAGCATCAGCGCCCCCACCATCTTCGCACCGCCCACTTCGCCGACAGATCCGCCGATAAAGCGGCCTTCCTGCGAAATAACAATGGCCGGATGCTGACCCAGTAAACCGATACCGGTGACGACGCCGTCGTCAAATTCGACTGCTTCACCCAGCACCGGCAGATGCGGGCTGGTCCGTTTGGCCTGGGGACCAATCAGCTCCGTGAAGGAGCCTTTATCGACCAGTGCCATTGCGCGTTCGCGTGCGCTGGCCTCCAGAAAACGCAGATCACTCATGATGATTTTCTCCCGGCATCGCCTGTTGTAATGCCTGCTGAAGTCTCAGAGCCACTACCGCCGGCGTGGCGTTATTGTCGTTAATGCTGACCTGCATATCGCCAAATGGACCGTTCCCAAGGAAACGGGTGAGGACGATTTCCCAGATAGCATCGAAGCCAGTGACCGGGGTACAGATGTTGATTGCGATACCGCCTTCCAGTGTCTGAGGCTCCAGCAGAACCTCAAGGTCGCCGGAGCCGACAATGCCGCAGTGCACGCTTTTGGGCAGCGCAGCGCGTGCGCCATTGCCGCTGAAATGATGTGATATTTGATGTAGAGCCATCTCTTTTTCCCTTACCAGTTGCGAAAGCGTGCAGGCGGGTTGTACAGTCCGCCGGACCAGTCGACTAAATCACGAATACTCTTCGCCGCCAGCATCTGACGGTTGGCGCGGCGACGGTCGATGCCCAGGTCTTCCGGGGTTTTCACAATACCGGCATCACGTAACGCCTGAGTTTGTGCAGGGTCTGCGGCCAGGCCGATTTCGGTGTAGCCCGCGACGGCGCGAATCGCGGCCATGCGTTGCTCCAGCCCCTCGCAGCGGTGGAGGTAAGCAATGCCTTCTTCCGTTAATACATGGGTGACGTCATCGGCGTAGACCATGACCGGCGGCAGAGCGAGGCCGGCTTTTTCTGCCAGTTGCCAGGCATCCAGCTTGTCAACGAAGGCCGGTTGACGCTTCTCGCGGAAGGTCTCCTGCATCTGTACCACCAGCCGTTTGCCGCGCGGCATATCGCCGATCAGCTGCTGCTGTGTGGCGTTGAACTCCTCGCCGCACTTCAGCCAGGATGCGGTTGCATGGCGACGGCCTTTGGCATCGCAGCCCATATTTGGTGCGCCGCCGAAGCCGGAAACGCGGCTAGCGGTGGCGGTGCTGCTGTTGCCGTATTTATCAAGCTGCAAGGTTCCGCCGATAAACATATCCAGCGCGTAGTGGCCAGCGGCCTGGGCGAAGGCGCGGTTAGAACGCAACGTGCCGTCCTGGCCGATGTAGAAGACGTCCGGGCGTTCGGCGACATATTTCTCCATCCCCAGTTCACCGCCAAAGCAGTGCACCGACTGCACCCAGCCGCTCTCAATTGCCGGGATCAGCGTCGGGTGCGGGTTGAGCACCATATGGGTACAGACCTTGCCCTTCAGCCCTAGCTCTTCGCCGTAGGTTGGCAGCAGGAGTTCAATAGCGGCAGTGAAGAACCCAATACCGTGGTTAATGCGCTCAACGCCGTATTCGGCATAAATACCTTTCAGCGCCATCATCGCCATCAGCACGTGAGTGTCGGTAATCAGCGCGGGGTCGCGGGTAAACAACGGCTCGACGTAGAACGGACGCGGCGCTTCAATCACCGCATTTACCCAGTCGCCGGGAATATCTACGCGCGGGACTTTATCGACGATCTTATTGACCTGCGCGATGACAATGCCCTGACGGAAATGTGTCGCCTCGGCAATAACCGGGGTATCTTCAGTGTTAAAACCGGTGTAGAGGTTGCCGTCCCGATCGGCCTCGAAGGCGGTAATCAGCGAGACTCGCGGAGTTAAATCAACAAAGTAGCGGCTGAACAGCTCAAGGTAGGTGTGGATCGCGCCTAGCTTGATTTTGCCCGCCTGGATTAATTGCGCCAGACGGCCGTCCTGTGGTCCTGCATAGGCGAAATCAAGCTTCTCGGCGATACCCTTTTCAAAGAGATCGAGATGCGAACTGAGCGGCACTGAAGACTGCACCATGTGCAGACCTGAGATCTTCTGCGGGTCGACTTTGCACAGACATTCGGCGAGAAAGTCAGCCTGTTTCTGGTTATTGCCTTCAATATTGACGCGATCGTAGCTTCGAATAACCGCTTCCAGCGCGGCGACGGTATCTTTCACGTCGATAATTTTTCCATCATGGATGTACGGCGCAAGCAGGCTAAGTCGCTGCTGCGTATCGTCCTTTAGTTGATGCCAGTTGTGCTCGTTAAGCATGTGATGACTCCATTATTTCAGCAGGAACAGCGTGGAAATAAAGATCCCGGTAGCGATGGCCGACACAATCAGGCCACTGACGCCTGCTCCCATCGCTAACGGCAGAACGATGGCGTACGGGTTTTCATGGCTCACCTCTTTCTGAGCTATCTTGGCGGTCGTCGGCAGGCAGGAGACGCCCGCGATGCCAATCGCCGGGTTATAGCAACCTTTCGAGATAAACCAGATAAACCAGCCGCCGAGTAACGCGCCCACAGCGGAGATAGCCAGTGCGCCAATCCCCAGAATCAGGATGATGCCGACCTTGGGAGCGAGGATGGTTTGCGCTTCGCAGAGGGTGCCGAGCAGCAGGCCGAGGAACAGCGTCGCCATGTAGGTCATGGTTGATTCCAGAAGCTGCTGGAACGGCTCGATTTCCGCTTCTTTAATGGCGATGCCAAGGAAGAAGGAGAGGATCAGCGGTGCGGCGACGGGTAATAGCAGGCACAGCAGCAGGCAGGCGCAAATGGTGAAGATAAATTTGGCCTTCTTTGACACGGTCGGATATTCAATCTCCACCTCCATGCCGCGGTACTTCTTAGGCACCAGTAGACGCACCAGGTAGGGGTAACCGGCGTAGGTCAGGCTCAGATACAGGTAGGCGATAATCGCGATTGGAACGAACAGATTCGGCGCAAGGATCAGCGAGGCAAACAACACCATTGGGCCGTCTGCGCCGCCGATGGTAGCGATAGAGGCGGCTTCGTTGGCAGGTAAACCAAACACTTCAATACCCAGCAGGAGCGCGGCAAAGGTGCCCGCTTCGGCGAACAGAGCGACGATGATGCTGGCCCAAGGACGAAGCAGAATAAAGCTAATATCGCTCATTGCGCCGATGCCGAAAAAGACGATACAGGCGATAAGACCGTTACTGAAGGTGAAGTTGTAGACCGGCTGCAGGAAGTTAATCTGCATCAGGTTGACGAGTTCTACCGGGTCGCTGACCATCGGGTCGAGGATTAGCGTGCCGGTTTGGCCGCCGGCAAGAAAGAGTACGCCAGCGTTGACGGCGATCATTCCCAGCCCCATTGGCACCATAATCAGCGGTTCAAGCTTGCGGCGAAAGCCCATCCAGGCCAGGACGAACCCGAGGATAATTAATAACAAACGCGCAATAGCTATTTTAGGGTCTTCGGTAAAAAAGGTGCCTATGCCCGAAAAGAGCTTAACAAAGATATCCATATATTATATTCCTGATGGCGATAAAATGATTTCTACGAATTAATCGTCAGTGATATTTAATTTATTCATCATCTTATTGACGCCAACAATAATGCCGACTACGGCAAATGAAATAACGATCGTCAGGCCATAAGTTAATAGCGTGTATAAATAGATACTCATATTGTTTCCTTAATGATTTCTCCATCTGATGGGTGGCACAGAAAATACATTGCAAGGCATAGCGCCAGTAAGTCGGCAGAACCGCCGGGACTGACCCATTGCGCCAGACACCAGGCATTAAAGTCGCCGAGCGCCTTGTCGATATCCGGGTGGCGCATGCCTCCGAGGGCAACCAGATGGCCAGCGCGAGATTTTATTTCCGCCAATGCGGCAAAACCGCCGCGCGACAGTACGGTGGTGTCATCGCACTGCGCCATCAGTGAAAGCAAGGTATCTACCAGAGCCTCGCGCCAGCTAAGCCCAGCCTCCAGTGCCTGATGTAGCGCGGGAAGACCGATATTGCAGACCAGCGGAAAACCGTTCTCCGCCTCGCCACGAACGCCGGTGATACCATGACTGAGATACAATTTTTCGCCGTAAGTCTGCGGGGGGCGCAGGTCAAGCGCAGAAAAATCGCGACGGCACAGATCCTGACAGATAGCTTTAACGCTGTGGCTGAGGGTGTCGTAAGTCATGACGTCGCGACGGCTATGTAGCCGCCCGGCAGCTGCGGCAAGCAAAGAACCCGCAAATAAAATACCGCGCTGGGTGTTCACCTGATTCGTGCTCTGTAATAACCTTTTTTCGTAGTGAATACCGGTTACGCGAAGCGCCTGTAGCAGCGACTGCGGGGAGCCTTGATGGTCTTCTCCGAGTTGCGCGCAGCGGTAAAAGCAGGGGGCTATCGCTGTGGAACTGGTCATAAAAAGCCAGATATCCATATCCGCGTGCGCGCCCTGTGAAATGGGGGTGACCAGCCCAGGTTTGGGCCAGGTACACGCCTCCATTAAAATGGCCTTTAATACACATTCGCCGATCCATTTTGCAGCGCTCATGATGATTTCCTTCCGCGTGAATTAAGGCAGAGGGAAAATATCACCGTTAATTTAGAGGGACAATTACGCTCGAGGTAACGTAATAACGCTGAACGTTATCAGTGGTGGAAAATAGTAAAATCAGAATGAGGTAGGTCACAAATTATTCTTTTGGTTGCAAAAGAAAGTGCCATTGCGTGGTGCTGTCGAGCTTTAATTTATTACCGGTTTACCAGTAAGGCGTTCTCCCCCTCACCCTAACCCTCTCCCCGTGGGGGAGAGGGGACCGTTCGGAGCGGTTTTCCCCCTCGCCCCTTTGGGGAGAGGGCCGGGGTGAGGGGAAATAAACCGCACTACCCCAACAATTCCTGCTTCACATCCATCGCCAAATCAAATGAATGCAGCCGCGCCTGGTGATCGAAAATCTGCCCGTTGACCATAATCTCATCGGCCTGAGTTTCACGCAGAATCGACTCCAGCCCGTGGCGAACCTTCGCTTTATCACCCACCAGCGACATGCGCAGCGCCTGGTCAACGCCGTATTTTTCCGACGGCGTCCAGAAGTGCTCTATCTGCTGAACCGGAGGCGGCAACTGGCCCGTCTCGCCGCGGCGCAGCTTAGTGAATGCCTGCTGCATGGAGGTGAAGAGAAACTCCGCGTCGCGGTTGCTGTCGGCGGCAATAATATTGATGCACACCATCGCGTATGGTTTCTCGAGCCGTGCCGACGGCTTGAAGTTCGTCCGGTAGAGATGCAGCGCCTGGAACAGCATATCCGGGGCGAAGTGTGAGGCGAAGGCGAACGGCAGGCCAAGCTGGGCGGCAAGCTGCGCGCCGTACAGGCTGGAACCGAGCAGCCACACCGGAATCTTTTCGCCGTAGCCCGGCACCGGGCGCACCTGCGGGTCAGGATCGACCGCGTCAAACCAGTCCACCAGCTCCGCTACGTCACGCGGGAAGTTATCGATATCGCCGCTCATATGGCGACGCAGTGCGCGCATGGTCGGCTGATCGCTCCCTGGCGCTCGGCCAAGGCCGAGATCGATGCGCCCGGGATACAGCGTGTTGAGCGTGCCGAACTGCTCGGCGATCACCAGCGGTGAGTGGTTCGGCAGCATCACGCCGCCGGATCCCAGACGCAGCGTAGTGGTGTTGGCGGCCAGATAGCCAATCAGCACGGAGGTTGCCGCGCTGGCGATGCCGACCATATTGTGGTGCTCTGCCAGCCAATAGCGATGGTAGCCGCGCTGTTCAGCGAGCTGGGCGAGATCGAGCGAATGGGAGAAGGCTTCTCGCGCGGAGGAACCCTGGGGGATCGGCGCCAGATCGAGCACCGAGAATGCAACGGTTTTGTCAGTCATAAAGGCTCACTTTGCTACAGCATAGTCATCAGATTGAAGGTCTTGTTCCCGCCGGGCGCGCCCGGCCAGAAAAGCTGCATCTTTAATAATGCATTAAAATCTGACCACTGTTGTTAACAAAGTGAGCGGTTTTATCAGGCCTGCAGTTCCAGCCCCGCCAGACGCTTCCAGTAACCGTTACAATCGCTGTTGGCCGTCAACGGCAGCGGCGCGCCGCCGTTCTCGTTGGCGCGGAAGGCGTCGAGCATCGCGAAAGTCTCATTCCCCATCGGCGACAGGCGCACCATATCTACCAGACCGTGCATGGAGGCGAGCTCGTTGCCGAGGTTGTAGACATAGCCGCTCATGGTCTGGATGCCGTTGAGCACGAATACCTGCTGGTTCTCCTGCGACAGCATGCTGCGCCCGTTCGGGTATTTGATGCAGCAGGTTTCGCATTCGTCCTTGGGCTTATCTTCCGAACGCGCGGTAAAGCAGCGGGCGGAGTAGGCCAGCGGCAGATGGCCGTAGCTCAACACTTCAACCTCAAACTTATCGCGGATGCCGAGCTCCTCGCACTGGTTCAGCAGGTTCACCAGCCAGTCGCGGGACAGCTCCACCGGCATACACCAGCGCGTCATGCCCTGCTTTTGCAGCAGGCGCAGGGTCACGGCGTTATAGCAGTTCAGCGCGTGGCCGGCGACGAACGGCAGCTTGCGCTCGGCGCACAGGTTCACGACCCCAAGATCGCTGGCTTCAACCAGAAAGTCACCGTTTTCGACATAGCGCTTAAGCTCGCCGAGCTCGGACGACGCCTGCACCAGCGCGAGGGTGGACAGCACCACCTGCTTACCGCTAGCGGCCAGCGTTTTCGCCATCTCCAGCCAGTCGCCCACTTTGGTGGCGCGGCGCTTGCTGCACACCGCTTCGCCCAGATAGATGGTGTCGGCGCTGCTGGCGGCGGCCTGCTGGTAGAACTCTTCCAGCGTCTCTTTTGACCAGTAGTAAAGCACCGGCCCTAATGAATATTTCATGGGAATTCCTACTGCCATTTACGGTGATACGCGCCGAGGGTGGTTTGAGTACCTTCGGACATCGAACCGAGAGTGTCCATCCACGCGGCCTGCGGGACGAAGTTTTGCGGATCCGCCATGCAGCGGTCGATGGCCTGACGCCAGACTTTCGCCACCTGGCTGACGTACGCCGGGCTACGCTGGCGACCTTCGATTTTCACCGAGGCGATGTTGGCGGCCAGCAGCTCCGGCAGCAGCTCCAGCGTGTTGAGGCTGGTGGGTTCTTCCAGCGCGTGATAGCGTTCGCCGTCGACCAGATAGCGCCCTTTACACAGCGTCGGATAGCCGGCGTTTTCTCCGTCCTGATAGCGGTCGATCAGCACTTCGTTCAGCCGCGACTCCAGCCCCTGCGGCGTTTGCTGCCAGCGCACGTAGCGCGCCGGAGAGCAGGCGCCGACGGTGTTCGGCGACTCGCCGGTCAGGTAAGAAGAGAGATAGCAGCGGCCTTCGGCCATAATACACAGGCTACCAAAGGCGAACACTTCCAGCGGCACCGGCGTGACGCGGGCTAACTGCTTCACCTGATGAATGGATAGCACCCGCGGCAGCACCACGCGGGCGACGTCAAAATTGCGATGGTAGAAATTAATCGCCTCTTCGTTGGTGGCGGATGCCTGAACGGAGACATGGCGCTCAATATGCGGGTAGCGCTCTGCGGCATACTCAAGCATGGCGAGGTCGGCGAGGATCAGCGCATCGGCGCCCAGTTGGGCTGCCATGTCCACCGCGCGCTGCCAGCGCACGTAGCCGTCCGGGCGCGCGAAGGTGTTAATGGCGATATGCAGCTTACGGCCATGTTGATGCACAAAGCTGACCGCTTCCTGCAATTTTTTTTCGGTAAAGTTCAGGCCAGCGAAATGGCGGGCGTTGGTATCGTCCTTCAGCCCGATGTACACCGCATCGGCGCCGTTTTCGATCGCCGCCTTAAGCGCCGGGAGGTTTCCGGCAGGGCAGAGCAACTCCATAATTCTTCCTGAGTTAGCGGCCCAGCAGGGCGCATTATTGTTAATGAATGGGAATTTTAGTTAACCTAACGCTAATCATTTTTGATTTGAGGCAGACAAAAGCGCATTGATTGCGCCAATAATCCCTCTGCCTCACGACATAATTGTTGATTTACGCCGCTATGTCGTTTATCTGATATGGCAAAATAACGGAACTATTGCATTCAGGGAGTAAAGCTTGTGTTGGATAAACTGCGTTCACGTCTGGTTCATGTTGCTCCGACTTTGATGAGCGTTCCGGTAAAAATGACGCCGTTCGCGCTTAAACGCCAGGTGCTGCAGCAGGTATTAAGCTGGCAGTTCCGCCAGGCGCTGAATGACGGCGAACTGGATTTTCTGGAAGGGCGTTGGTTGAGCATTGAGGTGCGCGATATTGGCCTTAAATGGTTCACTTCCGTCGAGAATGAACGCCTTATCGTCAGCGACGCGGCCCAGGCAGACGTGAGCTTCAGCGCGGACGCCAGCGATCTCCTGATGATCGCCGCGCGCAAACAGGACCCGGATACGCTCTTTTTCCAGCGTCGGCTGGTGATCGAAGGCGATACGGAGCTGGGTCTCTATGTCAAAAATCTGATGGATGCCATCGAGCTTGAGCAGATGCCGAAAGCGCTGCGCGTAATGCTGATGCAGCTGGCTGATTTCGTTGAAGCTGGCCTAAAATCACCATCAGAAACCAAACATACATCGGTAGGTGAGCCATGCTGATTCGAGTAGAAATTGGAATTGATGCCCCGGGCATCGACGCGCTGCTGCGTCGGACCTTCAATCGTGATGGCGAAGCCAATCTGGTACGTGAGCTGCGCGAAGACGGCCTGATTACGCTGGGTCTGGTGGCCACGGACGACGAAGGCCATGTTGTCGGCTACGTCGCCTTTAGCCCGGTCAGCATTGAAGGCGAAGAGCTGCAGTGGGTGGGTCTGGCACCGCTGGCGGTGGATGAAGCGTACCGCGGTCAGGGGCTGGCGCGTCAGATGGTCTATGAAGGTCTGGATTCGCTGAACGAGTTTGGCTACGCAGCGGTCGTGACGCTGGGCGAACCGGCGCTGTACGGCCGTTTCGGCTTCGAGCGCGCGGCACAGTACGATCTACGCTGTCGCTGGCCTGGCACTGAAGACGCGTTTATGGTGCACCGTCTGGCCGACGATGCGTTAAACGGCGTACACGGTCTGGTGGAGTATTCCGACCACTTTAATCGTGTTTAAGGCTGTCCAGTAACGTTTCGAATGAACCGTCACCTGCGACGAGGCGCTCTTTCTGGCGCTTCGTTAGCTGCTTAATGCGGTACTCCAGGCGCAGCGCCAGTGAGTGCTCGCCCACTTCACCAGAAAACGCCAGCCGCAGCGTGCCCTTGCCGCGCAGCGCTTTCGCCCCTTTACCGCTCTGATGCTGGTGGAACCGCCGTTCAACGTCGGTGGTGATACCGGTGTACAATTTGTCGTCCTCGGTACGGACGAGATAAAGAAACCAACGCACGTGTGCCAACCTGTCTGTGTAGGTGCACGCACCATAGCATAACGGAGAGAACAGATGGAAACCCTGGCAACCATTAGCCGCTGGCTGGCAAAACAACACGTTGTCGGCTGGTGCGTGGCGAGTGAAGGCGAGCTGTGGTGCGCCAACGCGTTCTACGTTTATGACCCGCAGCGGGTGGCGTTCTATCTATTGAGCGAAGAGACCACGCGCCACGGGCAGATGACCGGCAAGCAGGCGCCGGTAGCGGGCACGGTCAACGGCCAGCCGAAAACGGTGGCGCTGATTCGCGGCGTGCAGTTTAAGGGCCACATCTGCCTGCTGGAAGGCGAAGAGGCCGAGCAGAAACGCGCGCTGTACGTCCGCCGCTTCCCGGTGGCCCGCATGCTCTCGGCCCCGGTGTGGGAGCTGCGCCTCGACGAGCTGAAGTTTACCGACAACACCCTCGGTTTCGGTAAGAAGCTTCACTGGCTGCGCGACTAAAGCCGCGGTAGCTCAATGATAAAGCGCGTGGCGACGGTATCGGACGTCACGCTAATTTTCCCGCCATGCGCCCGGACGATCGACTTGACGATCGCCAGCCCGATCCCGCTGTTTTCACCTTTCCGCTGCCGCGACGGATCGACCCGATAAAACCGATCGAACAGGCGCGGTAAATGCTCCGCCGCAATCGGCGTGCCCGGATTCTCAACGCGATACACCACGCGATCGTCGACTTCACTCACCTGCACGGTGACTGACATTCCGCGCGGGGTATAGCGGATGGCATTGGACAGCAGGTTATTGATTGCCCGGCGGATCATCAACGGATCGCCGGCAATGAGCGACGATTGCCCAACAAAGCAGAGCTTCACCTCGCGCTCTTCGGCCCATGCTTCAAAGAACTCAAACACCTTGCTGGTTTCGCTTTGCAGATCCAGCGGTACGCGCTCGGGAGTCAGCAGATTTTCATCCGCCTGCGCCAGAAACAGCATATCGCTGACCATTTTGGCCATCCGGTTGTACTCCTCCAGGCTGGAGTAGAGCACATCTTCCAGCTCTTTCACCGTACGCGTATGGCTTAGCGCGATCTCGGTCTGGGTGACCAGATTGGTGATAGGCGTGCGCATTTCGTGGGCGATATCGGCAGAGAAATTGGCCTGACGGCGGAACACGTCCTCGATCCGGCCGATCATCTGATTAAACGACATCACCAGCTGTTCCAGTTCGATCGGCACGCGGGTGGGATCCAACCGCACATCAAGATTTTCCGAGGTAATGTTTTTGATCGCCATACTCACGTCGCGCAGCGGCTGGTGGCCTTTGCGCACGGCGATCAGTACGATCACGATAATCAACAGGCTGATAGCGGTGGCGATCATCATCAGGTTACGCTTGAGTTGATCAAGATAGTGCAGGTGGAAGTCGATCGATAGCGCGGTCAGCAGCGTGTAGGTCTGGTCGTGCGCGCGGATGGTCGAAGCAATCACCCGGTAGGTGGTGGGCTGGCCGGCATCGCCGCCGTGCTCCGCCATAGGGCGCATGCCGCCGCCGGTCCAGCGGAACATCTGTTCGGTCTTAAGTTCGGTGGCAAAATGGGCGCTTGAGAGGATCGGCGACAGATCCGGCCCGCCGGGCGAGCGGTAAAGCTGCGGGTTTTCCCGGGTAGTCAGCAGCACGGCGGTATTACGGTAGCCCGCCAGCGCGCTGTCGATATTGGCCAGCTTTTCCGCTTCCGATGTTTCCGGCGCGGTGAGCAGCGCGTTAAGCGTGGCGTTGACCTGCTTGAGGTCGCTGACGTCCTGCTCGGCAAAGTGTTTTTCCACCGAGTGCAGCATAATGCCGGTAAAAGCGGCAAAGGCGATGATGGTGGCCAGGCTGATAAAAAAGGTCAGGCGGGTGGCCAGCGAGAACGGGCGGCGCAGGCTAGCCTTCATCGCGAACCTCTAGCACATAGCCGACGCCGCGCACGGTCTGAATCAGCTTGGGCGTGAAGTCGTTATCAATTCTGGCGCGCAGGCGTTTGACGGCAACGTCAATCACGTTGGTATCGCTATCGAAGTTCATATCCCACACCTGCGAAGCGATCAGCGAGCGCGGCAGCACTTCCCCCTGATGGCGCAGGAAGAATTCCAGCAGGGTAAACTCTTTGCTGGTGAGCGTGATGCGGGTATTGCCGCGGGTGACCTTACGCGAGACCAGATCGAGCGTGAGATCGGCGACCTGAAACTGACTTTCGACGATTGGCGCCGCGCCGCGCCGCAGCAGAGTGCGCACGCGCGCCAGCAGCTCAGCAAAGGCGAACGGTTTCACCAGGTAATCATCGGCGCCCAGCTCCAGCCCCTTCACCCGGTGCTCAATGGTGCCGAGCGCCGTCAGCAGCAGAATCGGCATACCTTTGTTGGCGGCGCGCAGCATACGCACGATGTCCCAGCCGTTGACGTCGGGCAGCATAATATCCAGCACAAGCAGGTCGTAGTCGCCGGTCATCGCCAGATGATAGCCGTTAAGGCCATTGTCGGCGCGATCGACGACAAAACCCGCTTCCGTCAGCCCCTTGCACAGGTACTCCCCGGTTTTGACCTCGTCTTCCACCACCAGAATTTTCACGCGCCCTCCGCCGCCGCTGTGTGATGGGGCCATTCTAATGAGGAGTGAAGGGGGACGGAAGAACCGAATGCGAAAAGCCGGGTTTATTCGGCCCACGCGTTCTGCCGCTTCAGCTCCTCGTTGACCTTACCGTTGATCTCTTTCAGCACCGCCGGAATATCGCCGTCGCAGCGGGCGTAAATTTTGTTAAAGCCATCGGCGGTAATTTGCCGTACCGGGATCCAGTTGGGGATCTGCGGCATATAACGACCGTCTTTCGCGTAGGTTTCGGCGAACACTTCCCAACGCGGATCGTCATGGTAATCCTTGATATTCAGCGTCTTGTTAATCGGCAGACGGACGATCGGCATCGAGGTGCTGTCGGTCGCCATGCCGATCTTCTGCCCTTCCGGCGAGATCAGAAACTCGAGGAATTTCTTCGCTGCCGCTTTGCGCTGGCTGGTTTTCATCAGGAACGCGGTGGTGCCTTCCGCCATGGAGGTTGCGCCGCCGGGGCCTGCCGGAGGCGGCACCACGGTGTAGGTCTCTTTGCCCGGATCTTTATCGAACAGCGCAATATGGTACGGGCCGGAGGAGTACATGCCGGTTTGCCCGGAACGGAACGTGGTGTTGGCGTCGGCGGTCGTGTGATTAATCGCCCCCGGCTGCGCCAGCCCTTCGCACACCATCCCGCGCATAAATTCCATCGCCGTGACCATCTCTTTGCTGTCGAGCGCGGCCTTAAATTTCCCCGGCTGGGTGGCAACTAAGTAGTTAGCCCCCGCCTGCCAGAGGTAGGAGGAAGAGAACGAGCTGGCGTAGCCACGGGTGGTAGACAGCGGCATGGTGAAGCCGTAAGTATCATTTTTACCGTTGCCGTCCGGGTCGTCGTGGGTAAACGCCTGCGCGACTTTTTTCAGCTCATCCCAGCTGGTGGGGGCCTTGAGGTTGAGTTTGTTCAGCCAGTCCTGGCGGATAAACAGCGCGTAGGTGTGCGCGGAGGTGGGGACACCGTAGTACTTTCCGTCCGGCAGCTGGGCCGATTTCCACGCCGCCTCGTAAACGTCGCCGCCGCCTTTCAGCTCGCCCGGTTTAATTTCATCAACGATACCCAGTTGCACCATCTGGCCGACGATAATGGCATCGTTGAACACCACGTCCGGCAGCGCGTTACCGGTTGCCGCGCGGGCCAGCCGCTGGTCAAAGTCGGTGACGGCGTTGAAGTATTTGATGGTAATTCCGGTCTCTTTCTGGAACTGGTCGGCGAGCTTTTGATAAATCACCTTTGAATCATTGCTGGCGCGGATCCAGACGTCGAGCTGTTCGCTGAAGGCATTCTGTGAAAGGGTACACAGCAGAGCTAAACCAAGCGCTTTTGTTTTGTATTTCATTGACAGACTCCGGTTTTGCGGTAGGTATTATTTCATCCCTGAACAGAGGTAATGACGGGTAAAAAGAAGAATGAAAATGATGATAGGAGCGCTATTTACGTGAAACAACGTTCTATTATGGCGAAAGGGTGAGTATCGTCTGTTTATGCTGAGCGTCTCACAGGGAAAATTATCCTCCGTTTTATAACTCTATGAAAATATTGATCTCGTATTTTTCCAGAGAAATACACTTCCCCGCAACCTGGCGTTAATTTGTGAGCGCTCTGGCGTTTTAATTGAGTAAACGTGATCGCGACGACCTTCTGGCCGCCCATATTTTTATTTTTAACCAATATAAACGTCGAGACCGTTCTTTGGCTCGCATTTTCGCCGGGTAGATCACGTTCTCCCGCCGCGTAAATGACAACTTTGTCATTATCCTGTCAGGTTGCCATCAGAGTCACTCCGGTAAGGTGTCGTCATTAGGCCAAACAGGACGTGACATGTTGAAAGCAAAACCTTTGACGCTGCTGATGGCGTTTATTCTGGCCGGATGCACTTCGCTGGCGCCGGATTACCAGCAGCCCGAAAATATCGTTCCCCAACAATTTTCTCTGTCTACGGGCACGCTGGTTGCGACCGGCGGCAGCTGGCAGGAGACCGGCTGGCAAACCTTTTTTGTCGACCCGCAGGCAAAGCAGTTAATCGATGTTGCGCTGCGCAACAACCGCGACCTGCGCATGGCGATGCTCAACATTGAGGCCGCGCGTGCGCAGTACAACGTCACCGACGCCGGGCGCTATCCGCAGCTGGACGGCGCTTCTGCCGCGAACTACAAAGGCGATCTGCAAGGCCGCGACGCCACCGCGAAAAGTTATGACGTTGGGCTGAACCTGAGCTACGAGCTGGACTTTTTCGGCAAGCTGAAAAATATGAGCGAAGCCGACAGGCAGAACGTTTTCGCCAGTCAGGCGGCCCAGCGCGCCGCGCAAATTGTGGTGGTGACCAACGTTTCTCAGGCCTACTTCAACCAGCGCCGTCTGGCCGCACAGTTGGCTATTGCTCACGAGACGCTGCGCAACTATCAGCAGTCCTACGGCTTTGTAGAACAACAGCTGGTGACCGGCAGCACTAACGTGCTGGCGCTGGAACAAGCGCGCGGCGTGATGGAAAGCACCCGCGCCGATATCGCCAAGCGGGAAGGCGAGCTGGCGCAGGCCAACCATTTACTGCAACAGCTGCTTGGCACCTATAACACGCCGCTAAATGACCGCCCGCAAAGCGGGGCGGTGAAGCCGCTGGCGCTACCGGCGAATCTGCCATCGACGATCCTGCTGCAGCGCCCGGATATCATGGAGGCCGAGCACCAGCTGCGCGCCGCCGACGCCAATATCGGCGTGGCCCGCGCGGCGTTTTTCCCCTCCATCACCCTGACCAGCGGCGTATCGACCAGCAGCGGATCGCTCTCCAGCCTGTTTAATGCGGCGAGCGGTATGTGGAGCTTTGTGCCGAAGATAGACCTGCCGATTTTCAACGCCGGGCGGAATGAAGCCAACCTCGCGCTGGCAAACGTCAAGCAGCGGCAGGCGGCGGTGAGCTACGAGCAAAAAATTCAGGCGGCGTTTAAAGAGGTGGCGGATGCGCTTTCGCTTCGCGACAGCATTCAGGGGCAACTCATCGCCCAGCAGCGTTATTTAACCTCGCTGCAAATTACCTTACAACGCGCGCGTGCGTTATATGCCAGCGGCGCGGTGAGCTATATCGAAGTGCTCGATGCGGAGCGTTCAATATTCACCACGCAGCAGGCCATTCTCGATTTGGTTTATTCCCAACAGGTTAATGAAATCAATTTATTCAGCGCCCTTGGCGGCGGCTGGAAAGCCTAACCCTTATTCAGGAGACTTCAATAATGCGTCATTTTACGACTCTGCTCGGCGGCATTTTTATGGCGATGGCGATGAACGTTCAGGCGGCGGAAATGCAGCATGACGGCCACGAACAAATGATGGATATGAGCGCGAAACCGGCGGTGATTAACGGTACCGGCGTCGTGAAGCTCATTGATAAACAGGCGAAGAAAATCACCATCGAACATGAGGCGATTGCGGAAGTTAACTGGCCGGCGATGACCATGCGCTTTACCTACAGCGAACTGACGCCCGCGATCGAACAGCTCAAAGAGGGCAGCCGCGTGGACTTCAGCTTCATTCAGCAGGGGAATATTTCCCTTCTTCAGGACATTAAAACGCGCTGATGGCTATGACAAAAGCTCAATTAAAATATACGGCGGCGATCGTCTGTAGCCTGATCGTGGGCGGGCTGGCCGCGTCGGCTATTGGTCACCTGGCCGCTCCTGGTGAGCAGGCTAAAGCCTCGCCCGCCGAGCGCAAGGTGCTCTACTGGTACGATCCGATGAAGCCCGATGTGCGCTTCGATAAGCCGGGGAAATCACCGTTTATGGATATGGACCTGGTGGCGAAATACGCCGACGAAGGGGGCGAGACTTCCACGAATGGCGTACGTATCGATCCCACTCAGGTGCACAATCTGGGCATGCGTACTGCGACGGTGACGAAAGGGCGGCTGACCTACAGCCAGACTCTGCCAGCGAACGTCAGCTATAACGAATACCAGTTTGTGATTATGCAGGCGCGCGCCGAAGGCTTTATCGAAAAGGTCTTCCCGCTCACGGTCGGTGACAAGGTACGCAAAGGCACGCCGCTGGTGGAGGTGACGATTCCGTCCTGGGTCGAGGCGCAGAGTGAATACCTGCTGCTGGCTAACTCGGGCGGCACGGCAACCCAGCTGGAGGGCGTGCTGGAACGGCTACGCCTGGCCGGCATGCCGGAATCGGATATCCAGCGGATGCGCATCACTCGCCGGGTGCAGACGCGCTTTACCCTCAACGCGCCGATTGATGGCGTGCTGACCGCCTTCAGTCTGAAAAGCGGGATGAACATCGCCAAAGATAACGTGGTGGCGCAAATCCAGGGCATGGATCCGGTGTGGATCAGCGCCGCGGTGCCGGAGTCCACGGCCTGGCTGCTGAAGGACTCGACGCAGTTCACGGTGGCGATCCCCGCCTATCCCGATAAAACCTTCCCGATCCAGAAATGGTCCATTTTACCGAGCGTCGATCAGACCACCCGCACCGTGCAGGTGCGCCTGCAGGTCAACAACCCGGGCGAACTGCTGAAGCCGGGGATGAACGCTTACCTGAAACTGAATACGCAAAGCGACGACATGCTGCTGATCCCGTCACAGGCGGTCATTGATACCGGCGACGAGCAGCGGGTAATTACCGTGGCCAGCAACGGCGAGTTTGTGCCGAAGAAGATTCAGGTGCTGCATGAGTCACAGCATCAGACGGGGATCGCCAGCGGCCTGACGGAAGGAGAGTCGGTGGTGCTCAACGGTCTGTTCCTGATTGACTCCGAAGCCAATATCAGCGGCGCGCTGGACCGCATGCGGCATACCGCCGATGCCCATGCCGGGCATTAAGGAGACGGCGATGATTGAATGGATTATCCGGCGCTCGGTCGCCAACCGTTTTCTGGTGATGATGGGCGTGCTGTTTCTCAGCCTCTGGGGCGGCTGGACGATAGTGAATACGCCGGTGGATGCGCTGCCGGACCTCTCGGACGTGCAGGTGATCGTCAAAACCAGCTATCCGGGGCAGGCGCCGCAGATTGTGGAAAATCAGGTCACCTATCCGCTCACCACCACCATGCTGTCGGTGCCGGGGGCGAAGACCGTGCGCGGCTTCTCGCAGTTCGGCGACTCCTACGTGTACGTCATTTTTGAAGACGGCACCGACCTGTACTGGGCGCGCTCGCGCGTGCTGGAGTACCTCAACCAGGTGCAGGGCAAATTACCGCAGGGCGTCAGCTCGGAGATTGGCCCGGACGCCACCGGCGTCGGCTGGATCTTTGAGTATGCGCTGGTCGACAAAAGCGGCAAGCACGATCTGGCGGAGCTGCGCTCGCTGCAGGACTGGTTCCTCAAGTATGAGCTGAAAACCATCCCTAACGTCGCCGAAGTGGCGTCGGTCGGCGGCGTGGTGAAACAGTATCAGGTGCAGGTCGACCCGATGAAGCTCGCCCAATACGGTATCAGCCTGGGCGAGGTCAAACAGGCACTCAGCGCTTCGAATCAGGAAGCGGGCGGTTCATCGGTTGAAATCGCCGAAGCGGAATATATGGTGCGCGCGACCGGCTACCTCAAAAGCCTGGGAGACTTTAACCATATCGTCCTGAAAGCGGGGGAAAACGGCGTACCGGTCTACCTGATGGACGTGTCCCGGGTGCAGATTGGCCCGGAAATGCGCCGCGGTATTGCCGAACTGAACGGCGAAGGCGAAGTGGCGGGCGGCGTGGTGCTGTTGCGCTCAGGCAAGAACGCCCGCGACGTGATTACGGCGGTCAAGGAGAAGCTGGCCGCGCTGCAAAAAAGCCTGCCGGAAGGCGTGGAAGTGGTGACCACCTACGATCGCAGCCAGCTGATTGACAGGGCAATCGACAACCTGCGCGGAAAGCTGATTGAAGAGTTTATCGTGGTGGCGGTCGTCTGCGCGCTGTTCCTCTGGCACGTGCGCTCGGCGCTGGTGGCGATCGTCTCGCTGCCGCTGGGGCTGTGCATTGCGTTTATCGTCATGCATTTCCAGGGGCTCAACGCCAACATCATGTCGCTTGGCGGTATCGCGATTGCGGTGGGGGCGATGGTCGACGCGGCGATCGTGATGATCGAGAACGCTCACAAGCGGCTGGAGCACTGGCAGGAAGCGCATCCCGACGCGCAGATGGACAACGCCACGCGCTGGAAAGAGATTACCGACGCGGCGGTGGAAGTGGGGCCGGCGCTGTTTATTAGCCTGCTGATCATCACCCTGTCGTTTATTCCAATCTTTACGCTTGAAGGTCAGGAAGGGCGGCTGTTTGGCCCGCTGGCGTTTACCAAAACTTACGCCATGGCCGGAGCGGCGGCGCTGGCGATCGTGGTGATCCCGATTCTGATGGGCTTCTGGATTAAGGGAAAAATTCCACCGGAGTCGCGCAACCCGCTGAACCGTTTGCTGATAGCCCTCTATCACCCGCTGCTGCTGAAGGTCTTAAAGTGGCCGAAGCTGACGCTGCTGGTGGCGGTGCTGTCGATGTTTACCGTTCTCTGGCCGCTGAGCAAGGTGGGCGGTGAGTTTCTGCCGAAGATTAACGAGGGCGATCTGCTGTATATGCCCTCGACGCTGCCGGGCATTTCGCCGGGGCAGGCGGCGGTGCTGTTGCAGCAAACCGATAAGCTGATTAAAACGGTGCCGGAGGTGGCATCGGTGTTCGGTAAGGCGGGGAAGGCGGAAACGGCGACCGACTCCGCGCCGCTGGAGATGATTGAAACCACCATCCAGCTCAAGCCGCAGGAGCAGTGGCGGCCAGGGATGACCCTCGACAAAATTATCGATGAGCTGGACGCCACCGTGCGTCTGCCGGGGCTGGCGAACCTGTGGGTGCCGCCGATTCGCAACCGTATTGATATGCTCTCGACCGGTATTAAAAGCCCGATCGGTATTAAAGTCTCGGGGACCTCGCTGGCGGATATCGATGACGCGGCCCAGCGTATTGAAACGGTGGCGAAAACAGTACCGGGCGTGGTCTCCGCGCTGGCGGAGCGGCTGGAAGGCGGGCGCTATATCGACGTGGATATCGACCGCGAGAAAGCGGCGCGTTACGGCATGACCGTGGGGGATGTGCAGCTGTTTGTCTCGTCGGCCATCGGCGGGATGACCGTGGGGGAAACCGTCGAAGGCGTGGCGCGTTACCCGATCAACATCCGTTATCCGCAGGGTTTCCGCGACGGCCCGACGGCGCTGCGTCAGCTGCCGATTCTGACGCCCGCGAAGCAGCAGATTACGCTGGGCGATGTGGCGAAGGTGCAGGTGGTTTCCGGACCAACGATGCTGAAAACGGAAAACGCCCGTCCGGCGAGCTGGATCTACATCGACGCGCGCGATCGCGATATGGTTTCGGTGGTGCGCGACCTCCAGGCGGCCATTAGCCAGAACGTGACCCTCAAGCCGGGAACCAGCGTGGCGTTTTCCGGGCAGTTTGAACTGCTGGAGCACGCGAATAAAAAGCTTAAGCTGATGGTGCCGATGACGGTGATGATTATCTTCATCCTGCTCTATCTGGCCTTCCGGCGGGTGGAGGAAGCGCTGCTGATTCTGATGAGCCTGCCGTTTGCGCTGGTGGGCGGCATCTGGTTCCTTTACTGGCAGGGGTTCCATATGTCGGTGGCAACCGGCACCGGGTTTATCGCCCTGGCCGGGGTGGCGGCGGAGTTTGGCGTGGTGATGCTGATGTATCTGCGTCACGCCGTAGAGGCCGACCCCAGACTCCAGCGGCCGGAAACCTTCACCGAGCAGGGGCTGGACGAGGCGCTGTACCACGGCGCGGTGCTGCGCGTGCGGCCAAAAGCGATGACCGTCGCCGTGATTATTGCCGGGTTATTGCCCATACTGTGGGGAACGGGCGCGGGTTCTGAAGTGATGAGCCGTATCGCCGCGCCGATGATTGGCGGGATGATCACCGCGCCGCTGCTGTCGTTGTTTATCATTCCGGCTGCCTATAAATTAATAGGGATGTATCGCCACAGACGTAATGGATAAATGCCCCCCAGCCTCGCTCTGTGAGGCTGGGGAATACACGGAGCTTCTTTATGCACCACGTACTTATCACCGGTGCCACCGGCTTAGTTGGTGGGCACTTACTTAACCTGCTACGCCACGAGGCGCAAGTGGAATCGATTATTGCGCCCACGCGTCATCCGCTGGAGCACGCCTTCGGCATTGAGAATCCGCATGACCCGGATCTCAGCGCCGCGCTGGCGCAGGTCACCTCAGCCGTTGATACGGTATTTTGCTGCCTCGGCACCACGATACGCGACGCGGGCTCAAAAGCCGCGTTCACCCACGTCGATTATGAGCTGGTGCTGGAAACCGCGCAGGCCGGTTTGCGGCTGGGCGCACAGCAGCTGCTGGTGGTCAGCGCGCTGGGGGCTAACGCCAACTCGCTGTTTTTCTACAACCGGGTGAAGGGAGAGATGGAGTCGGCCTTGATTGAACAGGGCTGGCCGCGGCTGACGATCGCTCGTCCTTCAATGCTGCTGGGGGAACGCAGCGGTACACCGCGGCTGAACGAGCGTCTGCTGGCGCCGCTGTTTAGTCTGCTGCCGGGCAACTGGAAAGCGATTGCTGCGCAGGATGTGGCGCAAGCGATGCTGAAAATGGCGAAGAGTCCGGGAACCTCACCGGTCACGATTCTGACGTCGCGTCAGCTGAGAGAAATAGCCCGGCAGTAAAGCTGCCGGGCAGTAGTGCGGATTACTGGATGTAGGTAAACGCGGTGGTGACGCGCTTCACGCCGCTCACGCGGCTGGCGATGTCGGCCGCGGCTTTGCCTTCGCGGTCGGTCACCAGGCCCATCAGGAACACTTCACCATTTTCAGTGGTGGCCTTCACGTTCGAGGATTTCACCTGATCGCTGGTTAACAGCTGCGAGCGGACTTTGGTGGTGATCCAGGTGTCGGACGAAGAGGTGCCGAGGCTGATTGGCTGGCCCTGACGCACTTCGTTAAACACTTCGGTGGCGCCATCCACGCCTACCGCAATCTGCTTCGCGCGGGTCGCGAGGCTGAGGTCCGGAGCTTGTCCGGTCAGCAGCACTTTGCCCTGATAAGCGGTCACGTTGATACGCGCTTCTTTCTTAATCTGTTCATCTTTCGACAGGGCGCTGTTAACGCGAACTTCCAGCGTGCTGTCGTCCACCTGAGTTCCCACCGTGCGCGGGTCTGTTGCGGCTTTGGTCCCCACTGCAGCGGTGCCAACAACGGCGGCTGCAATGCATCCCTGGAGCAGCAGTGCGGAAATCAGGACCGCGAGGGTCGAAATTACCTTCATGTGTTCTCCTTAGTCGTCCTGGTGTGGGAAAAGGGTGTTATCAATTAAATCGCACAGACAGTTCACCGTGAGCATGTGCATTTCCTGAATGCGCGCGCTGCGGTGCGACGGGATGCGAATTTCCACATCCTGCTGGCCCAGCAAACCGGCCAGCTCGCCGCCGTCGTAGCCCGTCAGGGCCACGATGGTCATGTCGCGGGTCACGGCGGCTTCAACCGCTTTCACGATATCGCGGCTGTTGCCGCGCGTAGAAATAGCCAGCAGCACATCACCGGCGTGACCCAGCGCGCGCACCTGCTTGGCATAGATTTCATCATGCAGGCGATCGTTAGCGATTGCCGTTAAGACCACGTTATCCGTATTTAGTGCAATCGCCGGTAAACCGGGACGCTCAGTTTCATAACGGTTGATCATGCAGGCCGCAAAATGCTGTGCGTTGGCCGCGGATGAACCGTTACCACAACAGAGAATTTTGTTGCCGTTCAGCAGCGACTGTACCAGGGTCATCGCGGCTCGGGAGATAGCGTCCGGGAGCGCTTCCGCCGCGGCGATTTGGGTCTGGATGCTTTCGGTGAAGCACACTTTGATTCTTTCGAGCACGATATCCCTTTACATTCTATAAGCTAAAAGCGTTCTGAAACCATTCGATCTCATTGCCCGTGAAGGCTATCACATCGAAACGGCAATCCACAGTATCAAAACTCCCATTATGGCGGGCAAGCCACAAACGGGCGGTCTGTAACAGTTTGTTCTGTTTGCAGCGGGTGACGCTGGCGGCCGCGCCGCCAAACGCACTGGAAGCGCGGTAACGAACTTCAACAAACACCGTCACCGCCCCTTCACGCATAATCAGGTCGATCTCGCCGCAGCGCTCATGGACGTTGGCGGCGATAAAACAGAGCCCTTGACGCTCCAGCCAGCGACGCGCGCGCAGTTCCGCGGCGTCACCGGTCTGTTTGCGGGTTAGCTGGCCGGGACGATTTGCCCCTGCTGGTATTTGAGCCATGATAACTTCCTGTTAATCACGCAGTCCTGGCTGGCGCTCAGATCGCCGGTATTGCCGTTCAGCTCAAAGCCCGGCACGCCGCGCATCTCAGAGAAATGATTGGCCAGCGCCCAGGCGTCAACGCCCATCGCGTACAGGCGCGCCAGCGAGTAGTCATTGTTGACCGCGCGCAGCGCCTGCTGCATCAGCGCCGGGTTGCTGCCGGCCAGCATCGGGATTTCGCTATACTGTAAACCTTCCATCTCCAGACGGAAGTCCGGGCCCGCAGTGCCCTGGGCGCTGCGCGAGCTGGCGTACAGCATTGCGCCGCTCTGGCTGCCGTTACGCATCGCAATCATCGGCTTGATAAAGGCGATCTCTTCCGGTGTTGCCAGAATATAGGCGGCATCGACTTTGCTGCTGCCGGTGATTTGTGCATCGGTTGGCGCGGCCGGAATGGTCAGCCCGCCGATGGTGACGCTCTGCGGCTGTGGCTGAGTAGAGGCCACCGGCGTTCCCGACAGGGAAATGCCGGAGCCGCCGTTGACGCCGCCGCGCAGCTCAGAGAGCGAACCAAATTTCTGTTGCAGGACCGTACCGCCGCCCAGCTTGCGCCATTCGTCGGCAAAGGCCTGGGTAACGCGATCGCCGAGGGCGTTACGCGGAACCAGCAGCAGCGGAGACTGTTTGCCCTGGTCGTGGATATGGCGCGCGGCGTCGCGGGCCTCATCTTCCGGCGAAAGGGCGAAGTAGCAGATATTGGCGCGGCTGGTGACCGACTCCGGCTGGTTAAGCGCCAGCACGTTGAGAGAGGTGTTGCTTTTCAGCATCTCGTCGACGTTGTTTTTCAACAGCGGGCCGACCACCAGGCTGACGCCGTCCTGCTGCGCCTGCGCCAGAATCTGGTTCAGCGGCTGGGAAGAGGTGTCGTAGATTTTCAGTTCCGCTGACGGATTCGCCGCCACGCTGGTGACGGCCTGCGGCTGTGCGGCTGGCGTTTCGCTGGTCTGTTCGGCGGTTGTTTCTGGCTCAGCGGCGGCCTGAACCGGCGCTGGGGAGGCCGCAGTCTGTTCCGGCGTTTGGGTCTGCGGGCTGGTCAGATCGCTAATTTCAGCCTGCGATGGGCTCACGACCGACGCGGAGGCCGCCTGGGCAACCTGCTCCGGTACCGCGCTGCCGCTGACCGGCATCACGCCGTTTTTCGCCGCTTCAAAACCCTGCTGAAGGGTTCGGCCAAAGACCGACGCCTGGCCGCTCAACGGCAGCAGCAGGGCGATTTTATTCACCGACGCCGGCTTGAAGTTCTGCACGTTGGCCAGCTGCGACGGCAGCACCTTCGCCCCCGGGTTTTGCGGGTAGCGGGTCTGCCAGTCTTTGATGCCCGCCTTCAGCATGTCCGGATCGTTGCGGTTATCAAACCACATGCGCTGCAGATCCAGCCAGCCGCGCAGATCGTTTTCATCCGCGTTGATCACCAGCGCGTAGGCCTGCTGCTGTGTCATGGCGGAGAGCGCTTGCCAGGTGGCGTCGCTATTCTGCTGTTTTTCTGGCGGAGTAGTCAGCAGCGACGCCTGGGCAACCAGGGCGCGCAGCAGCGTCAGGGACGGTTTGCCCTGCTCGGCGGTGATGACGTCCTGCCAGAAACGGGCCTGGCGAGCGCTGTCGAAATCATCGGCTTTCAGCGGCTGCAGCAGCGCCTGAGCGCCGGCGTAATCTTTCTGCGCGAGCTTGATTTCAACGGCCAGCAGCGACTGCTCCTGACGCTGGGCGGCGTTCAGTTCTTTCGGCAGCTGGTTGTACAACTCCAGCGCCTGCTGGCTCTTACCTTCTTTCAGCAGTGCACGAATGGCGAGTAATTGCCAGTTGGTCTTGCTATCATTCGAACTTTGCTGCATCTGCTGCAGGTAAAAGCCGGAATCAGCCTGCGTCGCGCCCTGAAGCTGGGCGGCACTCTGATCGGCGGGCTGCTGGGTTCCACAGCCTGCGAAAATCAGCGCAGCCAGGATAACCGGCAGACAACGCGCGGCTTTCATACGAGAAAATGTTGAGGGTACCATACTGTATCCAGTGATATTTTTTACGCAATGCTCAATATTAAATCGGCAATACGGACGAAACAATGAAACAACACGAATCGGCGGATAATTCTCAAGGCCAACTCTTTATTGTACCTACTCCTATCGGAAATTTGGCTGATATTACCCAACGAGCGCTCGAAGTATTGCAAGCTGTTGATTTAATTGCGGCTGAAGACACGCGGCACACCGGTTTATTGCTGCAACACTTCGCGATTAACGCCCGTTTGTTTGCTTTACACGATCACAATGAGCAACAAAAAGCCGAAACGCTGGTGGCGAAGCTCAAAGAAGGTCAGAACATCGCGCTGGTTTCCGATGCCGGCACGCCGCTGATTAACGATCCGGGCTATCATCTGGTACGCACCTGCCGCGAAGCGGGCATCCGCGTGGTGCCGCTCCCTGGCCCATGCGCGGCGATTGCCGCGCTGAGCGCTGCCGGTCTGCCGTCCGATCGCTTCTGCTACGAAGGCTTCCTGCCTGCGAAATCCAAAGGCCGCCGCGACGCGATGAAAGCCATTGAAGCAGAACCGCGTACGCTGATTTTTTATGAATCCACCCACCGCCTGCTGGATAGCCTGGAAGATATGGTCGCCGTGTGGGGCGAATCCCGCTACGTGGTGCTGGCGCGCGAACTGACCAAAACCTGGGAAACCATCCACGGCGCGCCGGTCGGCGAACTGCTGGCGTGGGTCAAAGAAGATGAAAACCGTCGTAAGGGCGAAATGGTGCTGATTGTCGAAGGGCATAAAGCGCAAGAAGATGACCTCCCGGCTGATGCGCTGCGTACGCTGGCGTTGTTACAAAAAGAGCTGCCGTTGAAGAAAGCGGCGGCACTGGCGGCAGAGATACACGGCGTGAAGAAGAATGCGCTGTATAAGTACGCGCTGGAGCAGCAAGGGGAGTAAATGTGAGCGCCTACAAACCGCCTTTTAGCGTAACACCATTAATGCTCAATCAGGTTATTGAAATTGGTGAGCTTATAGGTCATTGGGCGGCGATGTCGGGGCGCACATCCCCTTTGCTGCGCAAAGAGAATCGTATCCGTACCATTCAGGCTTCGCTGGCTATTGAGCATAACTCGTTAACTGCCGATCAGGTGACGGCATTAATGGAGGGGAAGCGAGTCCTTGCGCCGGCAAAAGATATTCAGGAAGTCAGAAATGCCCTCCTGGCCTACGACAAAATGCTGGCCTGGAAAAGCCATCAGCTTGTCGATCTGCAGAGCGCCCATCGCATGCTTATGGCGGGACTTGTGGATGCGCCAGGCCAGCTGCGTTCAGGTAGCGTGGGGATATACCGCGGTGAACGGCTGGTCCATATGGCGCCGCCTGCATCGCAGGTATTACGCTTGATAAATGATTTGCTGCTGTGGTTGCAGGAAACGGATATTCATCCGCTTATTGCCAGCGCCGTGTTTCACTATGAGTTTGAGTTTATTCATCCTTTTGCTGACGGTAATGGCAGAATGGGACGCTTGTGGCAGACATTGATTTTAAGTGAATGGCGTGAGGAACTGGGATGGCTTCCTGTTGAAACACTGATTCACTATCAGCAGGAGCGCTATTATCAGGTGTTAGGGCAATGTGATAAAGCAAGCGACTGTACTCCGTTTATTGAATTTATGCTGGGCAATATTATTGCCGCGCTACAAGAAGGATTAGGTAAACCGACAGGAATGTCGGAAGAAATGTCGGAAGAAATGTCGGAAGAAAAGCTGACGGCATTGGAAGTGCTGATTTTACAGAAAATCGCCGCCCAACCCACGGTGACGGCGAAAAGTATTGCTCAGGATGCTAATGTTTCCGCCAGAACGGTCGAACGAGCGCTGCAAACGTTGCAGCAAAGAGGCAAACTGCAACGTGTAGGCGCAAAGAAAGGCGGCATCTGGCGGCTGTGTTAGCGGTGTGGCTTTACCCTACCAGGGGATCCGCCATCATTTTATGTGCCGATCCGCAAACGTGAATTTTACTGCGCACCACTTCTTTCATCGCGTTCATGCCCACGCGCATGTAGTAGCGCGGGTCATTGCCCTGAGGGTTCTCGGCAAACCACTCTTTCACCGCCGCCGCGAAGGCGATTTTCAGCTCGGTGGCGACGTTCACTTTGCATACCCCTAGCTCGATGGCGCGGCGCACGTATTCGTCCGGCACGTCGCTTGCGCCGTGCAGCACCAGCGGCACGTCGACTACTTCACGAATTTCCGCCAGCCGCTGGAAATCGATTTTTGGCGTTTTAGCGTAAAGGCCATGTGCGGTGCCGATGGCCACGGCCAGGCTGTCGACGCCGGTCAGCTCGACAAAGCGTCGGGCCTCCTGCGGGTCGGTCAGGAAGGCGCTTTCGGCGTCCACGCTCATGTCATCTTCCACGCCGCCCAGGCGGCCCAGTTCGGCTTCAACGCTGCAATCGTGCGCGTGGCAGAAATCAACCACCGATTTCACCAGCGCGACGTTATCGGTAAACGGGAAGTGGCTACCGTCGATCATCGCGCTGCGCACGCCAGCATTGACCTTGCGACGAATATCCTCCAGCAATTCATGGTGATCCAGGTGTAAGGCCAGCGGCATATCAAAGCTGGTGGAATACGCGCTGCACAATGCGTAGATCTCTTCCAGCGCAATATGTTTAAAGGTGCCAGGGGTACCGGCGAGGATCACCGGTGACTGCATTTCACTGCACACTTCGAGGATCGCCTGGATCGTTTCGGCGTTGTGAATGTTAAATGCCGGTATCGCGTAGCCTTTAGCCTGGGCATCCTGCAGCAGATATTTGGTGGAAATAATACTCATAGTGCGATCCTCTTAAGCCTGCCAGGGATGAATGATGACGCCCTGCACGACGCGGTTGACGGTGCCGTTTGCAGACGGCGTATCCGGCGTATTACCGACAGACAGGGACTGGGTGAGGGCGAAAACCTGGGCGTAAACCAGGAAGCAGAAGGCCAGCTCCATATCGTTAAACTGGCGCGCCGACGGCAGCAGAATGTGCGGCCCGGCTTCGATGACCGCATCGCTTTCGGCGGCGATAGCCACCACCCGCATGGCCTGCCGATCGCGGCGCAGTTCCGCCAGCAGATCGAGATCGTACTGGCGGGTGTAAGGATGACTGGAGATGTACACCACGATCAGCGTTTCACCATCAACCAGCGATTTTGGGCCGTGGCGGAAGCCGGTCGGCGAGTCGTAAAACGCCGCCAGCTTGCCTGCCGTGAGCTCCAGAACCTTCAGCGCGGACTCACGTGCAATGCCCTGTAGCCCGCCGCTGCCGAGATAGACAATCCGTTTCCACTGCCCGTTACCAAACACGCCGCCGCTGAAATCGCCGAGTGAGGTGAGGATCGCCTGACAGCGATCGGCCACGTCGCGGAAGGTCTGAGCGTTGATTTTCTCTGGCGCGAATACGGCCAGGCAACTGGCCATCATGGTGGTGATGCTGCTGGTCATGGCAAAGCCGCGATCGTGGGTTTCGGCTGGCATCAGCAGGGCAAATGCGTTGTCGCTGTCGACCAGATTCTGGTACAGGCTGCCCGCTTCGTTACAGGTGATCGACAGGTGGTAGCACTCTGGGACGAACTGGTTTGCCAGCTCAACGGCCGCCATGCTTTCCGGGCTGTTGCCCGAGCGTGCGAAGGAAACCAGCAGCAGCGGATGCGCCGGGTTCAGATAGTCCATGGGATTGGTGACCAGGTCGGTGGTTGGCACCGCGCTGATGTTTTTCCCGGTCTGACGGCATAACCAGGGGGCGATGGTTTCGCCGATAAATGCTGACGTCCCGGCGCCGGTCAGGACGATTCGCAGGTCGGGTTTACGCACCAGCGGCGCCAGGAAGGCGTCGATGGCGGATCGCATCGCGTCGATATTTTTCAGCGAGCGGATCCAGCTAGCGGGCTGCTGGCGGATCTCTTCTTCTGTCCAGGTACCGGTTGTGGCGGCAGCGGGGATATAGGTTTCGGGCATAACGTAAGTCCTTAGTCTTGTAAATTCCACATCAGACGCTGGCATAATGTCGCTATCTTTCGTTTCGTTTCACTTATGAACGCTATCTGTTAATTAAAATCTATAGAAAAGAAAACGAAAGTTCAATGATGTGATGTGAAATAAAACGAAATTTGTGATCGTAAAACGAAAGAATCATTTATCTCATTGATACTTAGCGATTAAGCTACGATCGCCACGGGTGGGATATTTGAGGTACGAAAGGAAAAGAAAGGCCTTACACGGACTAAGCGCAGGCCCTGGTGATAAACGAAAGGTCAGAAGGCGAAAGGCTGCCCCTGAATCCATAACCGTTGCAGATGTAGGCGGCTATCTAGTGCGATGAGGCTCGCACGTTTGCCGACCGCGAGTGACCCAACCTGGCGGTCAATGCCCAGCAGGCGCGCGGGATGCAGCGAAGCCATATGGATAGCGTCTTCCGGGGTCACTCCCGTCAACTCGACCATATTGCGCACCGCGGCATCGACCGACAGCGTGCTGCCCGCCAGGCCGCCCGCGGCGGTGCGGACAACGCCGCCGCGCAGGGTGACCTCCTCGCCGCATAGCGTGTAATCGCCGTCGGGCATACCGGCCGCCTGCATGGCGTCGGTAATCAGCACCACTCTCTCTTTGGCGCAGCAACAGCACACTTGCATGGCCGCCGGATGAACATGATGCCCATCCGCGATAAGTTCCAGCCACGCGCGCGGGTCGGTTAATCCTGCGCCAACCATCCCCGGCTCTCGATGATGCAGGCCGGTCATGCCGTTGTAACAGTGCACCAGCCCGTCGGCACCCGCGTCGAATGCGGCGCGGGTCTGCTCCCAGCTGGCGGCGCTGTGCCCCAGCATCACGCGTATACCGCGCTGCTTCAGATGCTTAATGGCCTGTATCGCATCGCTTTTCTCCGGCGCCAGCGCCACCACCCGCAGGGTCTGCCGGGAGACGGCAATCAGCTCATCCAGCTCGAGGCGATTGAGCTCGCGGAACAGCGCAGGCGGATGGGCACCTTTGTTCTGCGGGGTAAAGTACGGGCCTTCAAGATAGCTTCCCAGCACCTGCGCGCCGGGGCCACCTTCATGACAGCGTTGGGCGATCCGCGCCAGCGTGCTGTGAATGGACGCCAGCGGGGCGGTGACGGTGGTAGGAAGCCAGCTGCCAACGCCCTCACACGCCTTATGGCGGGCCAGGATATCGAGCGTATCCGGCGCGTCGTCCATCACATCAACGCCAGCGCCGCCGTGGACGTGGATGTCGATATAGGCCGGGCACAAGAGCTCGACGTCGCGTACCGTAACGCCTGACGGAATGGGTTCGATGGCGGTGATAACCCCTTCCGCCATCCGCAGCTGGTGGTCATCCAGCCAGCCGTGTTCCGTCAGCAGGCGTCTGGCGCGGAGAATGTGCGTCATATGCCTTCCTCTACCGGGCACTCCTCGCGGCAGCGTCCCAGTTCATCCACCAGGCTGGTCAAGCCGCGATGGCCACACTCCAGCGCCTGGAGACGAAAGTCTTCGCTGCTTAGCCCATCGCGCTCCATGGCCATCTCCAGCAGCAGCTGCAGGTTGGTGCCGGTAATGACTTCTCGCCCGGCCTTTTGCATAGCGAGGGTCGAGGCCACGCGGAACGGCGTGCCGCCGAGCAGGTCGGTCAGAAAAACGATATCCTGCTGGTCATCCAGAGAAGCTACCGCCTGTTCCAGCTGTGAGGTCAGCAGCGCGGTAGTCGAGGTTTCAGGAAAATCGATGGCGATAAACTGCGACTGCTCGCCGAGGATCTGCTTCATCGCTTTTTCCATGCCGCTGGCAAAACCGCCGTGCCCCGTCAAAATAATACCTAACATCTCAAACCTCTTTTGCTTTACAGGAAGTGACAGAATTTACCGACCACGCCGAGCACCACGGTAATGGCGATAAGACGCAGCGGGCTCCAGCCGCGGCGGACCAACCAGAACATGGTCAGGGTATAGACCAGCGGTAAAAAAGCGGGCATCAGCTTGTCGATAACGTCAGCCTGGAGCTTGACCACGGCGTCACCGGCTTTGATTTCCAGCGTGGTGTTCAGCCGCACATAGGTCGCGACCAGTGCGCCGATCACCGTCATCCCGACGATAGACGCCGCGTGGCCCACTTTTTTGGTGTTCGCCTTGATAAGCGGGATGGCGGCAACGCCCATGCGATAGGCGTAGTGCGCCAGCCCGAAGCGCAGGCCGAGATGCACCACGTTAAACAGCACGATAAACACCACGGCGCCAAGAATAGAACCCTGTAACGCCAGGCTGGCGCCGATACCGCCGCAGATAGGCAGCAGGGTGAGCCAGAACATCGCATCGCCAATGCCGCCCAGCGGTGCGCCCACGGCAATTTTGGTGCTCTGAATACTGTTAACGTCCTGCTTAGAGCGCTCCATCGCCAGAATAATGCCGATCACAAACGTCACCAGGAAAGGGTGGGTGTTAAAGAAGCCCATGTGGCCTTTCATGGCGCGCGCCAGGTCGCGTTTGTTGGTGTGGATCTTTTTCAGCGCGGGCAGCAGGCCGTATAGCCAGCCGGAAGCCTGCATACGTTCGTAGTTAAAGGACGCCTGCAGCAGCATGGAACGCCAGGCCACGCGATTAATGTCTTTTTTGCTCAGCTCTGCGCCAATACTCTGGTCTTCATAGACGTTTTCATTGACGCCGGTCAGCAGCGTATCTTCATTGTCGGATACGTTCGGCAGAGTCTGTTGATTAGATGCCATCTTCGAATTCCTCTTTCTGTGCCGTAGGTTGAGTCGGTTCAGGGGATTTACGCAGCAGGTCAATCAGCGCCATGGCCAGCGCGGCGGCGGCGATCGCCAGCACCGGCAGCTTGAGCCAGGCCGCGGCAACGAAACCGATAATGAAGTAGGGGATGTAGACGTTCTTCATCATGATTTTCAGCAGTACGGCAAAGCCGATAGCGGGCATGATGCCGCCTGCTACGCCCAGGCCGTCAATCAGGCGCTCCGGCAGAACGTCAATGGCGGTTTTCGCGTGCTCTGCCCCAAAGTAGATCGGCAGAAACGCGCAGAGGAAGTAGAAAATCCCTAACGCCAGCAGGGCCAGATAGTTGACGCGTTCAATCCCGTCGGTGTCGGCATTTGCCGCCATACGGTCGCAGCGGGACATCACGCCGGACATCACGGAGAACAGGAAGGTAATGCCCATTTGCACCGCGACGGCGAAAGGCACGGCAACGCCGACCGCGACGTCAGGCTTCACGCCGGTGGTAATGGCAAACGTGGTGCCCACAATAGTGCCGATAATCACGTTCGGCGGCTGAGCGCCCGCCAGCGGGGCCAGCCCCATCCACACCAGTTCTAGCGTACCGCCGGTTAAAATACCGGTATGCAGATCGCCCAGAATCAGGCCGACCAGCGGTCCAAGTACCACCGGGCGGTGCATGTGCGTTAAGCCGTTGAACATATCCAGGCCAGCGATAAAGGCGAGGATGCCTAAAGCAAAAGCCTGCAACAGACTGATTTCCATTGTGAATCCCTCAAAGTAGTTTAAAGAGATCCAAAGCCGGTTCTGTCGGTACGCCCTGGACGAAACACTCCACGCCAGCGGCTTTCAGACCGTTAAAAGCGTTGATGTCACTGGCGTCAACGGAAACCGTTTTGGCTATTTGTTGTTTACCTTCGGCGTAGTGCATGTTGCCCACATTGATGCGGGTGATAGGCACGCCGCCTTCGACCAGCTTGAGGAAATCGGCTGGGGTTCTGCAGACCAGCAAGATTTTCTGCCGGTCGGCGGCGCGGTGGATGTTGTCGATCACTTTTTGCAGAGACCAGAAGCGCACGGCAATGCCTTCGGCCAGCACCATTTCCATCAGGTTCTGCTGTACGGTGTCTTCAGCGACTTCGTCGTTGGCGACCAGCACCAGATTTGCCCCCGCAAACCCGACCCACTGCACGCCAACCTGACCGTGAATCAGGCGTTCATCAATACGGCTAAGAACAATATTTGGCATCACGTTTTTCCTCTTTGTTGTTATTCGTTATCGGACGCTACGCCCTGGCAGGCGGCGTGGTACTGCTGCAGTATGTCCTGAATATGGCTGATGATAAGTTCTCGCGGTGTGGCGTTGAGATCCCCCTCGCGGACTTTGATGTACTGCAACGGTAAATACTGGCTGATGAGCGGCAGCGGGATCGGTTCGTCGGCCAGGTTACGCACCAGCCGTTCAAAGGCGTCATCAATTTGCTCATCAGGCCAGTAGTAGCGAACGCGGTCGGAATAGCTGTAGCCGCGCGCCAGACGGCGCGCATTGCCGTCGCCGTGGTAGTGGCTCTGCCAGTACTCCGGGCGGTCAAGCATCACGTTTTCGAGTACATGGCGCAGGCCGGAGCAGGCTTTAGCCGGCAGCAGCTCTTCTTCAATGGCCGCCAGTGAAAACAGCGCTTCGCGCAGGGCGAAGGTGAGCGCCGGGCCGACCTTCAGGATGGCGAAGTGATCGATCACGAGCTGGCGCAACGACTGCGGCGTCTGGTAGTCGGTGGAGTGTGCTTCGAAGATCAGCGTCTCATAGCCTTCGACCATTTTGCTCAGCGCAGCGGCCTTTTGCGGCTGGTAATCAATGATGTGGGTATGGTCGAATTCGACGCCGGGCTGCACCACCAGCGCAATAATGCGCGGCCAGATGGCGCTCAGCCCCTGCTTTTCAAAGGCGTGATGATGGGCCTCGAGCGTGGCGTGGGCGGCTTCAGGCGTGGTGACCGCTAACTCAGTTAATGTTTCATGCGCGCCACCGGGCACCGGCACTTCCGTACCAATCACGTAGACCAGGTCCGCTTCACCAAACTCGGCAATGCAGGTCTCCTCCGCGATTTTCGCCAGACGCGCGGCCCGCTCGGCGACGATCGCGTCCGTCAGGGGAACCGGGTCGCCTTCGCAGGACATACTGCAATCGAGGTGGATCTTTTTAAACCCTGCCGCGACGTAGCTTTTAATCAGATCGTCAGCATGGGCCATCGCCACGGCGGCGGGCTGATTCTGCCAGCGGTTGGGGCCAAGATGGTCACCGCCCAGGATCAGCTGCGTCTGAGGAAAATGGAATTTCTCTGCCAGACGATAAACAAAGTCGCGAAAATCGGCCGGGGTCATCCCCGTATAGCCACCGAATTGATCAACCTGGTTAGAGGTTGCTTCGATCAGCAGTGGCGTGCGGTTGGCGTGGGCATAACGGATTGCGGATTCCAGTACCAGTGGATGCGCGGAACAAACGGCATAAATCCCATTTGTCTTCCCCCGTTTATGCTGTTCCACCATTTCAGTCAGATGTTTCACTTTCCTCTCCAGGTCAGATAACTGCGACATCGATCTTTCGTTTTGTTTCATTTGATACTGCATCATGGTGTTATAAAAATAAAACGAAAGATAATAGTTTTCCGATCTGTTTCACAAAAGAAACACAATGAAAGATTGGTGGGAGTTATTTCTGCGTACTCATGCCCTTTATAAGGCTTGCATTCCGATAAAGGAAAGGCGTTAATAGACAAAACGAAATGAAACGAAAGAATTTGACCAAAGGATTTCTTATGAGCAACACCGACTCTTCTGTCGATAAGCGGGTTTCCGGGACCAGCGAAAGGCGCGAGCAGATCATCCAGCGGTTGCGACAGCAGGGAAGTGTGCAGGTGAACGATCTTTCCGGCTTGTTCGGCGTTTCCACCGTGACTATCCGTAACGATCTGGCTTTTCTGGAAAAGCAGGGCATTGCCGTACGCGCCTACGGCGGCGCATTGATTTGCGACGGCAACACGCCGGGCATCGAACCTTCCGTTGAAGATAAAAGCTCCCTCAATACGGCGGTCAAGCGCCGCATTGCGAAAGCGGCCGTGGAATTTATCAAGCCGGGCCACCGGGTGATTCTGGACTCCGGCACCACAACCTATGAAATCGCGCGTCTGCTGCGCCAGCATAGCGACGTGATTGCGATGACCAACGGGATGAACGTTGCCAACGCGCTGCTGGAAGCGGAAGGGGTGGAGCTGCTGATGACCGGCGGGCATCTGCGTCGCCAGTCGCAGTCTTTCTATGGCGACCAGGCGGAGCAGTCGCTACAGAATTACCACTTCGACATGCTGTTCCTCGGGGTCGATGCTATCGATCTCGAGCGAGGGATCAGTACCCATAATGAAGATGAAGCGCGGCTGAATCGGCGTATGAGCGAGGTGGCGGAGAAGATCATCGTGGTTACCGACTCCAGCAAATTCAACCGTTCGAGCCTGCACAAAATCATTGATATGCACCGCGTCGATATCATTATCGTCGATGAAGGGATCCCGCAAGAGAGCCTGGAAGGGCTGCGTAAAATCGGCGTCGACGTGATTCTGGTGGCGCTGGCGGAATAAAAAAGGGGTAGCGCAGAGGCTACCCCCGTCCGTTGGCGGGTGCGATCAAGTCACCGGCGCCGGGTTAAACACCGCCAGCTGGTTGTGCAGCCCCCACCGATCCGAGAAGGTTTTCTTACGCCCGCTCGCCACGTCCAGGATGAAGTGGAACAGCTTGGTGCCCACCTCTTCAATGCTCTCTTCGCCGGTGGCGATAGTGCCCGCATTGATGTCCATTAAGTCATACCAGCGGTTCGCCAGCTCCGTGCGGGTGGCCATTTTAATGACCGGTACCGCCATCAGGCCGTACGGCGTGCCGCGCCCGGTGGTGAACACCTGCACGGTAATGCCGGAAGCCACCTGCTGGGTGCCGCAGACAAAATCACTGGCCGGCGTAGCGGCGTAAATCAGGCCGCGTTTGGTCGGGCGCTGGCCCGGCGACAGCACTTCCACAATGGCGCTTTTGCCGGATTTGGCGATAGAGCCCAGCGCTTTTTCAACCACGTTCGCCAGCCCACCTTTCTTGTTCCCCGGTGAGGGGTTGGCGCTGCGGTCGGTTTTGCCCATATCGAGATAGTTATCGTACCAGGCCATCTCTTCGAGCAGGCGCTTGCCCACCTCTTCGTTGATGGCGCGCGGGGTTAACAGATGTATGGCGTCGCGAACTTCGGTCACTTCCGAGAACATTACGGTCGCGCCGCAGCGGACCAGCAGATCGGAAGCGTAGCCCACCGCCGGGTTAGCGGTCACGCCGGAGAAGGCGTCGCTGCCGCCGCACTGCATGCCCACCACCAGCTCGGAGGCTGGGCAGGTGACGCGCTGGCGCTGGTTGAGTTTTTCCAGATGACGCACCGCAACCTGCAGGATATCGTCGACCATCGATTTAAAGCCCACGTGCTGCTCGTCCTGCAGACGCACGATACTGGCGCTGTCGACCGGGATGCTCTGCACGTCTTCCGTACCTTCCAGCAGGCGCTCCGGCTGCAGTTTTTCACAGCCGAGGCCAACCACCATCACCTCGCCGCCGAAGTTCGGGTTCAGCGCAATATTATGAATGGTGCGGATCGGTACCACGGCGGCCGGGGCGTTAATCGCTACGCCGCAGCCGTACAGATGGTTCAGACCGACCACGCCGTCAACGTTCGGGTATTTCGGCAGCAGGTCGCGCTCGATAATTTTCACCACGTAGTCCACAACCCCCGCTACGCAGTGCACGCTGGTGGTGATGCCTAACAGGTTTTTGGTGCCGACGCTGCCGTCAGCGTTGCGATAACCTTCGAAGGTGTAACCTTCCAGCGGCGGCAGCGGCTCCGGTACTCGGGTGGCCAGCGGCAGCGTGTTCAGCGGCGGCGCTTTCGGCAGGGTGACCGTGGATTCGTCGATCCAGCTGCCTTTGGCGACATCGCGCACCGCGTAGCCGATGACTTCGCCGTAGCGGATAATTTCACCGTTCTGCGGAATATCCACCAGCGCCACTTTATGCCCCTGAGGAATATGTTCAATTAATTCCAGACCGTCAGGAAAACGCGTTCCCGCTTTTAATCCATTATCGTTAACGATGATTGCGACATTATCGGTATCGTGTACTTTTATATAAAAAGCAGTCGGCGCTTCTTGTCTGATTTCAATGTTAGCCATTGTCCAGCATTCTCCAGCCAGGGGGTAAAAAGAATTATGTATATAAGTGTTTCGCTTCTGGTAATGGAAAATAAAAACACTCCAGTATTGGAATAAAGAATGTCAGGAGTTTAAATATAAAAATGTGATGCAGATCACCTATCGTTGTCATCCCCCATGGGGCAAGGGTATCAATGGCTGAAATTGTGCATCAGCGCCCAGTGCTGTGTGCATATGATCAATAAAATGAATTTTTAAAGCGATGAAATTGGTAGTTTGCACAATGTGCAGGGGCGGCATTCTGATTATACTGATTGTCGATTTCAAGGTGTCTGATTATTTATTGAGATAACCCGTTATCAATTAAATAATCAGCGGAATTCGCTTTAATAAAAACAATAAGATTAAAGCCTCATGTACCCGAGGATAATAAAATGATACACGATACTGCTGACGTTGCTGAAGCTAAAAAGGGTATGCCTACCCGTTATTTAATTCTTTTAATTATTTTTATTGTTACGGCCGTTAACTACGCGGACCGCGCAACGCTTTCCATTGCCGGTACCGCCGTGGCGAAAGAGTTAGATTTGAGCGCGGTGTCGATGGGCTATATCTTCTCGGCATTCGGCTGGGCTTACCTGCTTATGCAAATTCCGGGTGGCTGGTTACTGGATAAATTTGGCTCGAAGAAAGTCTATTCCTACAGCCTGTTCTTCTGGTCGCTGTTTACCTTCTTACAGGGTTTCGTTGGTCTCTTCCCGCTGGCGTGGGCCGGCGTCTCCATGTTCTTTATGCGCTTTATGCTGGGCTTCTCTGAAGCACCCTCGTTCCCGGCGAACGCGCGTATTGTCGCGGCCTGGTTCCCCACCAAAGAGCGCGGCACCGCCTCGGCTATCTTTAACTCCGCGCAGTACTTCTCGCTGGCACTGTTCTCGCCGCTGCTGGGCTGGCTGACCTTTGCCTGGGGCTGGGAGCATGTTTTCACCGTGATGGGCGTGATTGGCTTCGTCCTGACCGGCATGTGGGTGAAGTTCGTCCATAACCCGACCGACCATCCGCGGATGTCCCAGGAAGAGCTGAAATTTATCTCGGATAACGGCGCAGTGGTAGATATGGACCATAAAAAGCCGGGCACCGCGGCGGCGAAAGGTCCGAAACTGGATTATATCAAGCAGCTGCTCGGCAGCCGTATGATGCTGGGTATCTTCTTCGGCCAGTATTTCTTAAACACTATCACCTGGTTCTTCCTCACCTGGTTCCCGATTTACCTGGTGCAGGATAAAGGCATGTCGATTCTGAAGGTGGGGCTGGTGGCATCGATCCCTGCGCTGTGCGGCTTCGCCGGCGGCGTGCTGGGCGGGCTGTTCTCCGACTACCTGATTCGCCGTGGCTGTACGCTGACCTTTGCGCGTAAGCTGCCGATCGTACTGGGCATGCTGCTGGCATCGACGATTATTTTATGTAACTACACCGACAACACCGCGCTGGTGGTCACGCTGATGGCGCTGGCCTTCTTCGGCAAAGGCTTCGGGGCGCTTGGCTGGCCAGTTATCTCCGACGTGGCGCCGAAAGAAATTGTCGGCCTGTGCGGCGGTCTGTTCAACGTGTTTGGCAACGTGGCCTCTATCGTCACGCCGCTGGTGATTGGCTATATCGTTAGCGAGCTGCACTCCTTTAATGGCGCACTGATTTTTGTTGGCTGTTCCGCGCTGATGATGATGGTTTGCTACCTGTTCGTGGTGGGCGACATCAAACGTCTGGAACTGCGGAAGTAAGCCGCGACTAACTTAAGGTAATGAAAATGGATAACGCGATTTTCCCTAACAAATTCAAAGCGGCGCTGGCTGCTCATCAGATCCAAATCGGCTGCTGGTCCGCTCTCGCCAGCCCAATCAGCACCGAAGTGTTAGGCCTGGCTGGGTTCGACTGGCTGGTACTGGACAGCGAACACGCGCCGAATGATGTGACGACTCTCATCCCGCAGCTGATGGCGCTGAAAGGCAGCCAGAGCGCTCCGGTGGTCCGCGTGCCGACCAACGAGCCGGTGATCATCAAACGCATGCTGGATATTGGCTTCTACAACTTCCTGATCCCGTTCGTCGAAACCCAGGAACAGGCGGCGCAGGCGGTGTCATCCACGCGCTATCCGCCGGAAGGCATTCGCGGCGTCTCCGTTTCGCATCGCGGCAATATGTTTGGCACCGTGCCGGACTACTTCACGCAGTCCAACAAGAACATCACCATCCTGGTACAGATTGAGAGCCAGCAGGGCGTGGATAACGTTGACGCCATCGCCGCGACCGACGGCGTAGACGGCATTTTCGTCGGGCCAAGCGATCTGGCCGCCGCGCTGGGCCACCTGGGCAATGCCTCGCATCCTGAGGTTCAGAAGGCGATTCAGCACATTTTCGCCCGTGCGAAAGCGCACGGTAAGCCAAGCGGCATTCTGGCGCCGGTGGAAGCCGATGCGCGCCGCTATCTGGAATGGGGCGCCACCTTTGTGGCCGTCGGCAGCGACCTGGGCGTGTTCCGCGCCGGAACGCAGAAGCTGGCGGATGCCTTTAAAAAATAACCACCACCGAATTAACGCAAAATTGAGGAAATAACGATGAAAGTTGGTTTTATTGGTCTGGGTATCATGGGCAAACCGATGAGCAAAAACCTGCTGAAAGCGGGTTACTCGCTGGTGGTTGCCGACCGTAATGCTGAAACCATTGCCGAAGTGATTGCGGCGGGCGCGGAAACCGCCACCACGCCAAAAGCGATTGCCGAGCAGTGCGATGTGATCATCACCATGCTGCCGAACTCGCCGCACGTGAAAGAGGTAGCGCTGGGTGAAAACGGTATTATCGAAGGCGCGAAGCCGGGTACCGTGCTGATTGATATGAGTTCTATTGCGCCGCTGGCAAGCCGTGAGATTAGCGACGCGCTGAAGGCGAAAGGCGTAGAGATGCTGGATGCGCCGGTCAGCGGCGGCGAACCGAAGGCTATCGACGGCACGCTGTCGGTGATGGTGGGCGGCGATAAGGCGATTTTCGATAAGTACTACGACCTGATGAAAGCGATGGCTGGCTCTGTGGTCCATACCGGCGAAATCGGCGCGGGTAACGTTACCAAGCTGGCAAACCAGGTAATCGTCGCGCTGAATATCGCGGCGATGTCGGAAGCGCTGACCCTGGCGACCAAAGCGGGCGTGAACCCGGATCTGGTCTATCAGGCGATTCGCGGCGGCCTGGCGGGCAGCACCGTGCTGGATGCCAAAGCGCCGATGGTGATGGACCGCAACTTCAAGCCTGGCTTCCGTATCGACCTGCATATTAAAGATCTGGCGAACGCGCTGGACACTTCCCACGGCGTTGGCGCGCAGCTGCCGCTGACGGCGGCGGTGATGGAAATGATGCAGGCGCTGCGCGCCGATGGTCTGGGCACCGCCGACCATAGCGCCCTGGCGTGCTATTACGAGAAACTGGCGAAAGTGGAAGTGACTCGCTAAGGACGACGTGCCCGGCGGCGTTGAGCTTGTCGGGCCTACAAGGTAGGCCGGGTAAGTTTTGCGTCATCCGGCGTCGCGCGCTAATAGGCTCAGATATGAAAATCGTAATCGCCCCAGACTCTTATACAGAAAGCCTTTCTGCCACCGAGGTAGCTCAGGCGATAGAAAAAGGATTTCGGGAAATCTTTCCGGAAGCGCAGTTCGTGTCAGTACCGGTCGCCGACGGTGGAGAAGGAACGGTCGAGGCGATGATTGCAGCCACGCAGGGGCGCGCGATGACGTCAACCGTCACCGGCCCGCTTGGCGATGCTGTGGCGGCGCAGTGGGGCATTTCGGGGGACGGCGGTACGGCGTTTATCGAAATGGCCGCCGCCAGCGGCCTGGCGCTGGTGCCGCCCGAGCGGCGTAACCCATTAGTGACCACCTCGTTCGGTACCGGAGAGCTGATTCTCCAGGCGCTGGAAAGCGGGGTGAAGAACATTATTATCGGCATCGGCGGCAGCGCGACCAACGACGGCGGCGCCGGGATGGTGCAGGCGCTGGGCGCGAAGCTGTGCGATGCCAACGGTACGGCAATCGGCTTTGGCGGCGGCAGCCTGATGAGCCTTAACCACATTGATATTTCCGGGCTGGATGCGCGTCTACAGGGCTGTAGCATTCGTGTGGCCTGCGATGTCACCAACCCGCTGACCGGGCCGTTTGGCGCGTCCTGTATTTTCGGGCCGCAGAAAGGGGCAACCGCGCAGATGATTACCGAGCTGGACCGCAACCTGGCGCACTACGCCGAGGTCATCCACAAATCGCTGCGGGTCGATGTGAAAGCGGTGCCGGGGGCCGGGGCCGCGGGCGGTATGGGCGCGGCGTTGATGGCGTTTCTTGGCGCAGAGCTGCGCAGCGGCATTGAAATTGTCACGCAGGCGCTAAACCTGGAAGAGCATATTCACGACTGCACGCTGGTGGTCACCGGCGAAGGCCGGCTGGATAGCCAGAGTATTCACGGTAAGGTGCCGGTCGGCGTAGCCAGCGTGGCGAAAAAATACCATAAGCCGGTGATTGGCATCGCCGGCAGCCTGACCCGCGACGTTGGCGTGGTACACCAGTACGGCATCGATTCCGTCTTCAGCGTGCTCAACCGTATTGGCTCGCTGGAAGAGGCGTTCCGCGACGCGGCGGACAATATTTATCTCACCTCGCGTAATATTGCCGCCACCCTGCAGGTGGGAATGCTGACGGAAAGGTGACATCGGCGCGCAAACCCTCTATACTGCGCGCCGAAGCTGACCAGACAGTCGCCGCTTCGTCGTCGTCCTCTTCGGGGGAGACGGGCGGAGGGGAGGAAAGTCCGGGCTCCATAGGGCAAGGTGCCAGGTAACGCCTGGGGGGTGTCACAGCCCACGACCAGTGCAACAGAGAGCAAACCGCCGATGGCCCGCGTAAGCGGGATCAGGTAAGGGTGAAAGGGTGCGGTAAGAGCGCACCGCGCGGCTGGTAACAGTCCGTGGCACGGTAAACTCCACCCGGAGCAAGGCCAAATAGGGGTTCATAAGGTACGGCCCGTACTGAACCCGGGTAGGCTGCTTGAGCCAGTGAGCGATTGCTGGCCTAGATGAATGACTGTCCACGACAGAACCCGGCTTATCGGTCAGTTTCACCTTTTAGAAAACCCCGCCTCGGCGGGGTTTTTGCTTTCTGGCCGCCGGACGGCCCAGCGTAAGAAAACATCGCTCCTGCTAGATAAATATGCTGAATGTTTACCATATCATTACAAAATATAGTGTTATTGACTGGTGCTGAGTGATGTTGTGATAGCCATCATTTTTTGCGGTCTATCGCAATTACAACTCTTTAACATTATTTATTGCGCCACTTCACGAATTCCCTTTCAGCGTGTTTGCCAGAAAGGAACCTATTTTCAATAAACTCATTTAAAAACAAATTGTTACTTATTTTCTGGTGAATATAAAAACCGATTGTTACTCTGTTTTTTAATAAAAAGAGAAATAGAAAGTCCACAATCCGCTATTCATGGCATTTATTTCTCTTTCTGGCTTTTGGGTGGCCTGGCAGTTGCAACTTTTTTCTCCTTCACTCGCGCTATGATCTTCACACTCCAACAAAAAGCAGTGAATAAGCCTGCATTGATTTGTTTTTTTGAAATATCAATCTGCATTAGAACAATAAACCCTACAAACCAAGAGTGAGAATTTGTTATGGAAACAATCTCAGTTTCACCTACGCACACCTCAACGGCGGCGGCGCGGGCGGGCATGTCTGAAAGTGAATGGCAGGCGGCGATAAAGTTCGACAGCACCGATGTCGGCTGGGTCATTATGAGTATCGGGATGGCTATCGGCGCGGGGATCGTCTTTTTACCGGTACAGGTTGGGCTGATGGGGCTGTGGGTCTTCCTGCTCTCCTCCATCGTCGGCTATCCGGCCATGTATCTGTTTCAGCGGCTGTTTATCAATACCCTGGCCGAGTCACCGGAGTGTAAAGACTACCCTAGCGTGATCAGCGGATACCTGGGCAAAAACTGGGGTATTTTACTGGGGGCGCTGTACTTCATTATGCTGGTGATCTGGATGTTTGTTTACTCCACGGCGATCACCAACGACAGCGCCTCTTATCTGCACACCTTTGGCGTCACCGACGGCCTGCTGTCAGAAAACCCGTTCTACGGCCTGGTGCTGATTTGCGTGCTGGTGGCCATCTCCTCGCGCGGCGAAAAGTTGCTGTTCAAAGTCTCCAGCTTTATGGTGTTGACCAAACTACTGGTGGTGGCAGCGCTGGGCGTATCGATGGTAGGGATGTGGCACCTTTATAACGCCGGTACGCTGCCGCCGATGGGGCTGCTAATCAAAAATGCCATTATTACGCTGCCGTTTACCCTGACCTCCATTCTGTTTATTCAGACGCTTAGCCCGATGGTTATCTCCTATCGCTCGAAGGAGAAATCCCGCGAAGTGGCGCGCCACAAAGCGCTGCGGGCGATGAACATTGCCTTCGGTATTCTGTTCGTTGTGGTCTTTTTCTATGCCGTCTCCTTCACTCTGGCGATGGGCCATGACGAAGCGGTAAAAGCCTACGAGCAGAATATCTCGGCGCTGGCGATTGCCGCGCAGTTTATCAACGGTAGCACGGGTGCCTGGGTTACCGTGGTGAGCGTGATCCTCAATATTTTTGCGGTGATGACCGCGTTCTTCGGCGTTTACCTCGGCTTTCGCGAGGCCACGCAAGGGATCGTGATTAACCTGCTGCGTCGCAAAATGCCGCTGGAAAAGATCAATGAGAAGCTAGTGCAACGCGGGATCATGATCTTCGCCATCCTGCTGGCCTGGAGCGCGATCGTGCTGAATGCGCCGGTGCTGAGCTTCACCTCTATCTGTAGCCCGATCTTCGGCATGGTGGGCTGTCTGATTCCGGCCTGGCTGGTTTACAAAGTACCGGCACTGCATAAATACAAAGGGATCTCGCTGGCGGCCATCATCATTACCGGCCTGCTGCTCTGCGTCTCCCCGTTCCTGGCATTCTCCTGATTGTGGATGGTTAAGATGGTTGAAGTAACGATGAATCCGCTGTGGGATACCCTGATTCAAGCGGTTAAACAAAACGTCAAGCCTGCGATGGGCTGTACCGAGCCGGTGTCGCTGGCGCTGGCCAGCGCGATTGCCGCCTCGCATCTGGCGGGAAGAGTACGCCGGATTGACGCCAGGGTGTCGCCTAATCTGATGAAGAACGGTATGGGCGTTACCGTGCCGGGGACCGGCATGGTGGGGCTACCGATTGCCGCCGCCGTTGGCGCGCTGGGGGGCGATCCGCAGGCCGGGCTGGAGGTGTTAAAAAGCGCCTCCGTGGAGTCTATCGCCGCCGCTAAAACGCTGCTGGCGAGCGGTAAGGTCGCGGTGTCGATTCAGGAACCGTGTGAAGAGGTTCTGTACGCCTGTGCGACGGTGTATACCGACGACGAGTCGGCCACGGTGACCATCGCCGGCGGTCATACCCGTGTGGCGCGAGTGGTGAGAAATGGCGCCACGCTGCTTGATGCCAGCGGCGGCGGCTGCACCGGTGAAGAGGAATCGACGGCATCGCTGGCCGGAGTGACGCTGGCGCAGGTGGTAGAGTTCGCCGAGCAGGCACCGTTTGAAAAAATCAGTTTTATCCTTGATGCGGCGTTGCTTAATAGCGCGCTCTCCCACGAGGGGCTGCGCGCGCAGTATGGGCTACACATTGGCGCGACGCTTCAGCGCCAGCGCGAACGCGGCCTGCTGGCGAAGGATCTGCTGTCCGACATTATGATCCGCACGTCGGCCGCATCGGATGCGCGTATGGGCGGCGCCTGCCTGCCCGCCATGAGCAATTCGGGCTCCGGTAACCAGGGGATTGCCGCCACTATGCCGGTGGTGGTGGTCGCCGAACATCTGGGCTGCTCGCAGGAAAAAATGGCGCGCGGGCTGATGCTCTCGCATCTGACGGCGATCTATATCCACCATCAGCTGCCGATGCTGTCTGCACTCTGCGCCGCTACGACGGCATCAATGGGGGCCGCCGCCGGGATTTGCTGGCTGATTGACGGCAGCTACCGCAGTATCTCAATGGCAATCAGCAGCATGATTGGCGATGTCAGCGGGATTATCTGTGACGGCGCGTCGAACAGCTGCGCGATGAAGGTCTCGACCAGCGTGTCGTCGGCGTGGAAAGCGGTGCTGATGGCGCTGGATGAAACGGCGGTAACCGGCAATGAGGGGATTGTGGCGCATGACGTCGAACAGTCGATTTCCAACCTCTGCGCGCTAGCCTGCCAGTCGATGCAGCAAACCGATAAGCAGGTGATTCAGATCATGGCCAGCAAGCTGGGCTAACCGTCAGCCCCGGTCATTGGCCGGGGCGTTTTCTCAGGCCGCCTGATCTTCCGCCTGGCGGCTTTCTGCCTGGGCGACGATCGCTTCCAGTTCGCTCAGCATCTCTTCAAGGCCAAACTCTTTTGGCGCGCTGACCGGCTGAGGCGTGTTAACGGCTTTCACCGCGTGCTGCTTTCTGTTGTTTCTCTTACTCATTTTACTTCCACTATCCTGAATAACCCTACACCGGTAAATCTATCAGCAAAGCGCGCAGAGGGGTATCGGCCACGAGTGTGATATTGGCTTCATCACGAATAAAAGCCCCGTCGCCGCAGGTGAGCGCCTGTTTTTCCGCGTCATGCGCCAGCGCGTGTACCGTACCGTGGATCGACTGCAGATAGGCGCGCGGCCCGTGCAGCTGCAAATTCACCCGCTCGCCTTTCGCCAGCTCAATATGGTGCAGCCATACCTGCTGACGCAGCTGTAAACTGTGCTGGCTGCCGTCCGGCGAGGCCAGCAGCTGGTGCGCGGCATCCTCCAGCGTCAGTTTCTGCACGCGTGGATTCTCGCGTTCCGGGCAGGCGTCGAGCCAGATTTGTATCCGGGTTAATGACTTCTCTTTACTCAGATTATGTTCGCTATAGCTCACGCCCGGCTGGGTGGCGATCAGCAGCGCTTCACCGGCTTTGGCCTGAATGTGGTGGCCTTCGTTGTCGCGGTATTCGGCTTCGCCTTCCAGAATCAGATTCAGAATATCGACTTTCGGATAGGTTCGCGGCTGGAAGGCCGCGCCGGGGGCGAGCACTTCCTGGTTCAGCACCCGCAGAGACGCATAGCCCAGCAGTTTCGGATCGAAGTAGTGTCCAAAAGAGAAGGTATAGCGGGCCTGCAGCCAACCGAAGTCGGCTTGTCCGCACTGTTTCGCTGTTCTTGTGGTAATCATCTTCTTGACCCTCCTTTACACTAAATCAATGGTAAAGGTATGGACGCTGCATTGTTAGCCAGATATTCTGCCCGGTATGTTCAAATTTCCTGAATGAGCACGCCATGGCTAAAGAGAGAGCACTGACGCTGGAAGCACTACGAGTAATGGACGCCATTGACCGGCGCGGCAGCTTTGCCGCCGCGGCTGATGAGCTGGGCCGCGTGCCTTCGGCATTGAGCTACACCATGCAAAAGCTGGAAGAAGAGCTGGACGTGGTGTTATTTGACCGCTCAGGTCATCGAACAAAATTCACTAACGTTGGGCGGATGCTGCTCGAACGCGGCCGCGTACTGCTGGAAGCGGCGGACAAGCTGACCACCGACGCCGAAGCGCTGGCGCGCGGCTGGGAAACGCACCTCACCATCGTCGCAGAAGCGCTGATCCCAACGCCGGCGCTATTTCCTCTGGTGGAGAAGCTGGCGACCAGGTCGAACACCCAGCTGTCGATTATTACTGAAGTGCTGGCGGGCGCCTGGGAGCGTCTGGAGCAGGGGCGAGCGGATATCGTGATCGCGCCGGATATGCATTTCCGTTCTTCCACGGAGATTAACTCGCGCAAGCTCTATTCGATTATGAACGTCTACGTTGCCGCGCCGGATCACCCGATTCATCAGGAGGCCGAGCCGCTGTCTGAGGTGACGCGCGTGAAGTATCGCGGCGTAGCCATTGCCGACACCGCGCGCGAGCGCCCGGTGCTGACCGTGCAGCTGCTGGACAAACAGCCGCGTCTGACGGTCACCTCAATGGAAGAAAAACGCCAGGCGTTGCTTGCCGGATTGGGCGTCGCGACGATGCCGTATCCGCTGGTTGAGCAGGATATTGCCGAAGGGCGTCTGCGGGTCGTCAGCCCGGAGTACACCAGCGAGATTGACATCATTATGGCCTGGCGCCGTGACAGCATGGGCGAAGCCAAGTCCTGGTGTCTGCGCGAGATCCAAAAGCTGCTCACCGCGAAATAGCGTTGTAGGCCGGATAAGGCGTTTACGCCGCCATCCGGCGATCGATGCCGAATAGCCTGATGGCGCTGCGCTTATCAGGCCTACAAAGCCCGTATTATGCCTGGCGGGGATCAGGAAAGACGTTTCGGATCCGGCCCAAAACGGTTATCGCCAGGCGTACCGTTCTGGCAGTTAAAGATCAAAATGACGATCCAGCCGATCACCGGGATAATCAGCAGCAACAGCCACCACGCCGAGCGATCGGTGTCATGCAGACGACGGAACTGCACCGCCCACCACGGCAGGAACACCAGGATACCGTAAATGGTGGTGAGGATCCCTTCGCCGCCGGCACGCTGCCAGCCGAGTATCTTATCCACCACGCCCAGCACGAGCGTCAAAATGACGTTCACCAGCACGAACATCCAGTACTCTTTACGACGGGCGCGGCCGCCGAACCCAATATAATTACGTAGAACCTTGAGATACCAATCCATTTTCTTGCCTCAGTTGACCATTAATCACTTGTTTTTAAAGCGATCAAGCTAAGGATAGTCGTGAATGAAAACGTGGTAAATATTGATTGGGTGAATAAATTAGGGTGCCGGAGGACGGCACCCTGAAGGCTTAGCGGAAACGAACGTCGCGGCCGTGCGGTTCGTCGAGGTCCTGCCACGGGCCTACCGAGATAATACCGGTCGGGTTAATGGTTTTGTGGCTGCGGAAGTAGTGGTTACGGATGTGAGCAAAATCAACGGTTTCTGCTATACCCGGCAGCTGATAAATATCGCGCAGGAAGCCGTGCAGATTCAGATAGTCGCTGATGCGGTGCTTGTCGCACTTGAAGTGGGTGACGTACACCGGATCGAAGCGAATCAGCGTGGTCCACAGGCGAATATCGGCCTCGGTCAGCTGATTGCCGGTCAGGTAGCGCTGCTGGCCGAGAATTTTCTCCAGGCGATCGAGCGAGACAAAAACTTTTTCTACGGCCTCGTCATAGGCCGCCTGGCTGGTGGCAAAACCGGCTTTATAGACGCCGTTGTTCACGGTGTCGTAGATCCAGCCGTTCAGCTCATCGATCTGCTCGCGCAGCGCGGGCGGATAGTAGTCGCCCGCCTTCGCGCCGAGCGCATCGAACGCCGTGTTAAACATGCGGATGATTTCAGCGGATTCATTGCTGACGATGGTCTGATTTTTCTTATCCCACAGCACCGGAACGGTGACGCGACCGGAATAGGTCGGATCGGCGTGCTGGTAGAGCTGGTACAGAAACTGATGCTGGTAGAGCGTATCGCCGGTGGCCGCCGGGAAATCGGCATCGAAGGTCCAGCCGTTTTCCAGCATCAGCGGATTCACTACCGAAACCGAGATAAACGGCTCCAGCCCTTTTAGCTTCCGTAGGATCAGCGTGCGGTGCGCCCACGGACAGGCGAGAGAGACGTACAGGTGATAACGCTCTTTTTCGGCCGCAAAGCCGCCGCTGCCGCTCGGGCCCGGTTCGCCGTCGGCGGTCAGCCAGTTGCGAAAGGCGGAGACTGAACGCTGGAAACGTCCGCCGGTGGATTTGGTGTCATACCAGGTATCCTGCCAGACGCCGTCGATTAATTGTCCCATCATGTTCTCCTTCTTCAGATAGCAAAAGCGAGGAGATGTCTCCTCGCTTTTCGTTCACTCAGTATAGTGCGCTTACCACTTTTTATTCAGTACGCGGTCGATGCTGAATGCGCCCGGACCGGTGATGCCCAGCAGCAGGTAGCCGCCAGCGATAGTCAGGTTTTTCATAAACATCAGCGAGTTCATGCCTTCAGCAAAGTTGCTGTGGAAGATGAAGGCGGTCAGCAGGGTGAAGCCTGCGGTGAACAGCGCGGTGGTGCGGGTCAGGAAACCGAACAGGATTGCCAGACCGCCGCCAAACTCAAGCAGGATGGTCAGCGGCAGCAGGAACCCTGGGACGCCCATCGCTTCCATGTATTGTTGTGTACCCGCATACCCGGTGATTTTGCCCCAGCCAGCCGTGATAAACAGGATTGGCATCAGAATACGAGCGACCAGGAAACCGATATCTTCTAATTTTTTCATCTTTCTCTCCAGAGAACCTTGCGGGTAGTTAAACCAATTTATTGAGCATTTACACGTCGATAGCGCGTAGCTGCTGTCGATGGAGAGAAATATAACTGCGACGTATGGCAATTGTTAGCAAGGAAAACTGTTGAACTTCTTCAAAGAATCTGAGCAACGATGTATGGCAGTGGGATTTTTTACGAGCGTCGACGCAGAAGTGCGCTTTGCCCGCTGGTGATCCCTATGTTGTTCTACCACGGTGAAAAAAGTCCGTATCCGTTCTCTATGCGCTGGCTGGATGTGTTTGCGGAACCCGAGGTTGCGCGGGTACTCTATGATGGCGCGCTGCCGTTGGTTGACCTTACGGTGCTTTCCGATGACGAAATCATGAGCCATCGTCGCGTGGCGCTGCTGGAATTTTTGCAGAAAAACATTCGGCGGCGCGATTTGATGGAGATGACCGACAGCCTGATCCGGCTGTTACGCGCCGGCTACACCACCGATAGCCAGTTTCGCGCGCTGATCCACTATCTGGCGCAGACGGGGAGAACAGAGCACCCCGTCACGTTTTTTCGGCAGCTTGCGAGCGGAATGACGCAACATGAGGAGAGGATGATGAAGAAGAAACTGACGCTGATGGAGTGGGCTGAAATACAGCATGATGAAGGTATGATCGAAGGCCGAAATGAAGGCCGAAATGAAGGCGAAAAGCAGGCGACGCTAAAAATTGCCCAGGCCTTAATCAGCCACGGGGTTGCGCTGAAAACCGTCGCGCAGACCACCGGGCTGTCTATGGAACAGCTTGCTGAAATGCGGCGCTGAATGCGTATCCACCCGCTTAACGCAGCAGATTTTTAACCATTCGCCAGGTGGTCCAGGCACCGATGCCGCGTCGCGCCCAGCGCACCAGAAAGCGCGGATGGCGCAGCGACACTACGGCCATGGCGCTGCTGGCGACCATCACCCACGACCGCAGGCTCACGAGACGGCTCCAGCCGCGATCGTAAACCTGCGTGGCATCCAGCCAGTCGCGGCGTCCGGCGCTCAGATCCAGCCGTTGCTGCTGGATCTGGCGCAGCAGAAACGCTTTGCGCTGCTCACGTTCCTGACGCGGGCTCATGGCTCGTCGTCCTCAAGCAGGGCACGGTCGTTGGCCAGTTCGTGACGGGTATGGCGCAGCAGCGTGGTCTGACGGGCCTTGTGAACGGTCCAGATACCGCCAATCAACGCAAGCAACAGCAGCGTGACGGTAGTGGCGATCATCACGTGTAAACGGTACTGCGGATCGACCGCCCACATAATCAGCACCAGCAGGCTCATCAGACCGAAAGCGGTAAACAGCAGGGTTAACCCTGCCATTAACAGCAGCTGGATGAGGTTTGCCTTCTCCTCTTCCAGCTCAACGACTACCAGACGGAGCCGTGTTTCCACCATCTGCACCAGCAGGGTGATAATGCGCTGGCCGATGCCGAGCACGTTTTTCCCGGGACCCTGCGCGTGTTGAGAATCACGCATGCTTAACGGCGCGTCAGCAGTACGCCCAGCACCAGGCCAACGGCGGCACCAATGCCGACGCCGGTCCACGGGTTTTCACGCACGTAGCCATCGGCTTTCGCGGCGGCTTCGCGGGTTTGCTTCGCAATCGCGTCGCCCGTTTCCCCTAAGCGGTCACGGCTCTCTTTGAGCGCGCTTTCCGCTTTGCTGCGCAGCTTGCTCAGCTCTTCTTTCGATTTATCGGTGGAAGCATTCAGCACTTCTTCCAGGGTATCTGACAGGGCTTTCAGCTCTGCACGTAACTGATCTGAGGTTGAATCTTTAGCCATCGTCTCTCTCCTGTAGGGGTTCCACTCACTCAATACGCACGTGATTCCAGCGCGTTAAGTTCACTTTTGGCTTCCTGCAGCTTATGCTCGCGTTTCGCCACCTTGTCCGCATCGCCTTTCTGCTTTGCTTCTCGCAGATCCTGTTCGCGCTCGCGAATTTCATCCTTCTGCTCGGCAATCTTTTCCTGATGATCGGCGCGAAGCTTGCTATCAGTGCAGTTGGCTTTAACCTCGCTCAGCGCCTTTTTCAGACCGTTGATACGGTTCTGATTGTTATGCTTTTCGGCATAGCCAATCTCACGCTGAATGTCCTGCTCTTTTTCCTGGCAGAGTGATGTTGCTGCCGCGCTCGCGCTAAGAGTCGCGAGAGTGAGCGCAAGTACGATGCGGTATTTCATGTATGAATCTTCCATTTTGCATAGTACATCTGGAATGTACGTTTCCCAGTAGGTGGGTACCGAGACGGCACCCACATTAGTAAGCATAGTAAGTAAAAGACGAAATCACCAAAGTAAGTGAAATTATTCAGATTCCTGGAAGTTTTAGCCAAACCGGTGTGAGGTATCACGCAGCAGCGACAGCCAGCTCGCCGGGTCGTTATCTTCATCCTGTAGGGAAACAACGTAGACATGAGGCAGGGTACTATCGAGCACGCGCTTGGCCGCCGCGCTTTGCTCGCTGGATTCGAAGGTAATCAGCAGCGAGTCATTTTGCGGGGTGATACTTTTAAAGCGAATACCGTTGGCATCCAGGTGGTGTGAGACGGAGAAACCATCGGGCATGTTGGCCTGGTTAATGGGGCGAATCGCGAGCGTGGACTCTTCACGCTGCAGCGCGGCCCATGCCCAGAGCAACATGCATAACATCAGCATGATGCTCAGGCTTAATGCAAACCGGCGAAGCTGAATGCGGTTTAGCACCATCGTTACCCTCGGTTACCGTATTTTTTCTTCCACATCACCACCAGCGAACCGCCCAGGCCAAATACCAGCAGCACCACCGGCAGCAGCATCAGGCAGGACATCAGCGCATCTTCATATTTCTGGAAGACCGACGTTCTACCGAGCAGGAAACCCAGCGTGACGAGGATCAGCACCCACAGTAGCCCGCTCATCCAGTTAAAGAACTGGAAGCGCGCGTTGTTGAGCCCGGACAGGCCGGCGATGGTAGGCAGCAGGGTGCGGACAAAAGCAATAAAGCGGCCGATCAGCAGCGCAGAAAGACCATGCTTATGGAACAGGTGGTGCGCGCGCTGGTGATAATGCGCGGGCAGATGCGATAGCCAGTTCTGGACAATGCGGGTATTGCCGAGCCAGTTGCCCTGGATGTAACCCACCCAGCTGCCAAGACTGGCGGCGACCGTCAGCAGAATCACCGTTTGCGGGAAGCCCATTGCGCCTTTGGCAATGAGGACACCAACCAGCACCAGCAGGCTATCGCCCGGCAGGAAGGCAGCAGGCAGCAATCCGTTCTCCAGGAACAGGATCATACATAAGACAAAATAGAGCATGCCGATCATGGAAGGATTTGCGAGCGTCTCGAAATCCTGACTCCACAAGGCATTTAAGAGTTGGGTTAGTAGTTCCATTCACGATTCCTGGTACATCGATTAACGTAATGCCTGAACGCGCTGCGACGTCTTCTCTATTTCTATTTTAATAGCATCGCGGTAAATACGCGCTGAACAGTCCCTGTTTTGGCGAAATAATCTCTTACTGAATGTCGAAACGACAAAATGCATGCAATTGTAACAAACGGCGCGGTTTCGCGTCATAGAAATTGCAATTTGTTGCAGGTTGATTTTGCGGTCTAGCGGGGGGAGAGGCTAGGGGATTTACAAAGGCTTACCCACACAGAAAGTCGGGCAAGCCTTGTCGAAGAAAAGCGCGGTTTATTTACCGCCGATGGCGACGGTATCGAGGTGAACGACCGGGTTTTCGGCGAACAGGTAGCGGTCGGCGTTGAACTCGAAGTCATCGCTGGTTTCGTTGAACAGCATCAGCTTGGTGTTTTCCAGATGCTGCCACATGGCAATCTTCGCCGCGTGCGGATCTTTGCGGATCAGCGCCTTCAGGATTTGGTCATGGTCATCGCACCAGTTATCGACGGTACGGGCGTCGATATGGTCGTGCAGTTTCTTCCAGTACGGATTATGCACGCGCTGGGTCCACATTTTTTCAACGATGGCCGCCAGCGCCGTGTTCTGCGTGGCCAGGGCGACCTGAACGTGGAACTGGAGATCCCACTCGGAGTCGCGGAAGCACTTCTCTTTGCGCGCTTTCTCCTGGATCTCCATCAGCTTCATGATGTCCTGCTTGGTGACCTGGGTGGCGGCAAATTCGGCGATGTTGCTCTCAATGAGCTGGCGCGCCTGCAGCAGTTCGAACGGCCCGTAGTTGGCGAACTCCAGATTTTCATCCGGCACCTGATGGTGCTTTGGCTGGTTGGAGATAACGTGGATACCGGAGCCTTTACGCACTTCAACGTACCCTTCAACTTCGAGCATAATGATGGCTTCGCGCACGACGGTGCGGCTGACGCTTTTTTCATCGGCAATAAAGCGCTCAGCAGGCAGCTTATCGCCTACAAGGTAAACGCCTTGCTCAATGCGTTCTTTTAACTCAGCGGCAAGTTGCTGATATAAGCGACGTGCGTCGGCGATTTCCATATGCTCTCCAGGCAGGGTACGGCAGATTGAATTTGTTATACCACTTTTGCGAGCCGCTCACCACAATTAGGCATGAAAAAAGCCGCCTGGATCAAGGCGGCTTGAGGGAAAACAAACTTCGGTCGCAGATTAGTTTTGCGTGGCCTGCTGGGCCGGACGATTCTGGCCGGATTCGCCGTCGTCAGCCTGCTTGTTCTGCAGGACCGTCCAGATAACCAGCGCGCCTAACAGGTCGAAGATAGCCAGTACGGCGAACAGCGGGCTGAAGCCGATGGTGTCAGCCAGTGCACCGACAACCAGTGCAAACATGGTGCTTGCCATCCACGCCGCCATACCGGTCAGACCGTTCGCGGTCGCCACTTCGTTACGGCCAAAGACGTCGGAAGAGAGCGTAATCAGCGCGCCGGACAGGGACTGGTGAGCAAAGCCACCGAGGCACAGCAGGGCGATAGCGATATACGGGCTGGTGAACAGACCGATCAGGCCTGGGCCAATCATCAGCAGTGCGCCCATGGTGACCACCATTTTACGGGACACAATCAGGTTCACGCCAAACCAGCGCTGGAACAGCGGCGGCAGGTAACCACCGATAACGCAGCCGAGGTCAGCAAACAGCATCGGCATCCAGGCGAACATGGCGATTTCTTTCAGGTCGAAGCCGTACACTTTAAACATGAACAGCGGGATCCAGGCGTTGAAGGTACCCCATGCTGGTTCAGCCAGGAAACGCGGCAGGGCGATACCCCAGAAGCGACGGGTCTGAATGATCTGCCACGGAGACATTTTCTTCGCGTTGTTGGTCTGGTGTGCAGCTTCCTGACCGCCAATGATGTATTCGCGTTCTTCGTCCGTTAATTTTTTCTGATCGCGCGGGTGTTTATAGAACACCAGCCAGCACATAGCCCAGATGAAGCTCAGCGCACCGGAGATGATGAACGCCATCTGCCAGCTGTGCATCACGATAGCCCACACAACCAGCGGCGGAGCAATCATGCCGCCGATAGACGAACCGACGTTGAAGTAGCCTACCGCGATAGAACGTTCTTTCGCCGGGAACCACTCGGAGCTGGCCTTCAGACCCGCAGGAATCATGGCTGCTTCAGCAGCACCGACCGCACCACGTGCGATCGCCAGGCCACCCCAGCTACCTGCCAGCGCGGTTGCGCCACAGAAGATAGCCCAGGCAACGGCGAAGAAGGCGTAGCCGATTTTGGTACCGAGGATGTCCAGAACATAGCCGGCAACCGGCTGCATCACGGTGTAAGCTGCGGAGTAAGCAGCGATGATGTATGAATATTGCTGTGTGGAAATGTGCAGCTCAGCCATCAGTGTTGGCGCGGCTGCCGCCACGGTATTACGTGTCAGGTAGCCCAGCACGGTGCCCATGGTCACCAGTGCGATCATGTACCAACGTAACCCTTTAATCTTACGCATGTAAACCTCATCGTGTTGTTATAAATGCGAGTCCTGCAGCCATCTTCCTGTGTTGCCGGAGGATGTCATTCTCGAAGGGCTTACCGTGGAGGTGACTCCCGGTACGGCCCGAACTTGCCAGTAAGTACGTGTGCTGAATTCGGTATCCGTACCGCTAAATCAGGTGTCTTTATCGACCATCGCAAATACATTCCGTCGTTCAATGTGTTTCGACGGGGGGCAAGATAACTTGTCATACAACTTTAAAAGGTGAATACCGTCACAAAAGAGGTATTTTCCATAGAGTTTAAGGGGTAGATAGGCCAGGCCAGACGTGGCGCGGGTTGCAGCGGTGTTTTCGCGATTTTTCTGTCATTTTTTGTCAAGGTTTATTGATCTAACTCACGAAAAAATCTTCGGTTCGACGAAATTGGTGTGATAACTTTGTCAGCATTACAGATAAACATCTGACCCACTCGTTGAGAGGAAGACGATAATGACCCCGTTTATGACTGAAGATTTCCTGTTAGACACCGAATTTGCTCGCCGCTTGTACCACGACTACGCAAAAGACCAGCCGATTTTCGACTATCACTGCCACCTGCCGCCGCAGCAGGTCGCGGAAGACTACCGTTTTAAAAACCTGTATGACATCTGGCTGAAAGGCGACCACTACAAGTGGCGTGCGATGCGTACTAACGGCGTAGCTGAGCGCCTGTGCACCGGCGATGCGTCCGATCGCGAGAAGTTTGACGCGTGGGCCGCGACCGTACCGCACACCATTGGCAACCCGTTATACCACTGGACTCACCTGGAGCTGCGCCGTCCGTTCGGCATCACCGGTAAACTGCTGTCTCCGGCAACCGCAGGTGAAATCTGGGACGAATGTAATGAGCTGCTGGCGCAGGACAAATTCTCCGCGCGTGGCATCATGAAGCAGATGAACGTGAAAATGGTCGGCACCACCGATGATCCGATCGATTCTCTGGAGCACCATGCGGCCGTGGCGAAAGACGGCTCCTTCGACGTGAAAGTGCTGCCGAGCTGGCGCCCGGATAAAGCGTTCAACATCGAACTGGCCACCTTCAACGACTACATGGCGAAACTGGGTGAAGTGTCTGACACCGAAATCCGTCGCTTTGCCGATCTGCAGACCGCGCTGACCAAACGTCTGGACCACTTCGCCGCTCACGGCTGTAAAGTGTCTGACCACGCGCTGGACGTTGTCCTGTTTGCGGAATCCAACGAAGCGGAGCTGGACAGCATCCTGGCACGCCGTCTGGCCGGTGAAACCCTGAGCGAGCACGAAGTGGCGCAGTTCAAAACCGCGGTGCTGGTGTTCCTCGGCGCAGAATACGCACGTCGCGAATGGGTACAGCAGTACCACATCGGCGCGCTGCGTAATAACAACCTGCGTCAGTTCAAACTGCTGGGCGCGGACGTTGGCTTCGACTCCATCAACGACCGTCCGATGGCGGAAGAGCTGTCCAAACTGCTGAGCAAGCAGAACGAACAAAACCTGCTGCCGAAAACCATTCTGTACTGCCTGAACCCGCGCGATAACGAAGTGCTGGGCACCATGATCGGTAACTTCCAGGGCGAAGGTATGCCGGGCAAAATGCAGTTCGGTTCCGGCTGGTGGTTCAACGATCAGAAAGACGGTATGGAACGTCAGATGACACAGCTGGCGCAGCTGGGCCTGCTGAGCCGCTTCGTCGGTATGCTGACCGATAGCCGTAGCTTCCTGTCTTACACCCGTCACGAATACTTCCGCCGTATTCTGTGCCAGGTGATCGGCCGTTGGGTCGCCGCGGGCGAAGCGCCTGCCGACATCCAGCTGCTGGGTGAGATGGTGAAAAACATTTGCTTTAACAATGCGCGTGACTACTTCGCCATTGAACTGAACTAAGGTCTGGGGTTGGTATGCAATACATCAAGATCCATGCGCTGGATAACGTCGCGGTAGCGCTCGCTGATTTGGCTGAAGGAACCGAAGTCAACGTGGACGGGCAGGCGGTAACCCTGCGCCAGGCGGTGACTCGTGGCCATAAATTCGCTTTACGCGATATCGCGAAAGGTGAAAACGTCATTAAATACGGTTTGCCAATCGGCCATACGCTGGTGGACGTTGCGGCGGGTGAGCATATTCATGCCCACAACACGCGCACCAATCTGAGCGACCTGGACACGTATAGCTACCACCCTGATTTTCAGGCGGAAGTTGCCCAACCGGCCGATCGCGACGTGCAGATCTATCGCCGCGCGAACGGTGAAGTTGGGGTGCGTAACGAGCTGTGGATCCTGCCGACCGTTGGCTGCGTCAACGCCATGGCGCGCCAGATGCAGAACCGTTTCCTGAAAGAGACGAATGACGCCGAAGGTATCGACGGCGTGCATCTCTTCAGCCACACCTACGGCTGTTCACAGCTGGGCGACGACCACATCAACACCCGCACCATGCTGCAAAACATGGTGCGCCACCCGAACGCGGGTGCGGTGCTGGTGGTGGGCCTGGGCTGCGAAAACAACCAGGTGGATGCGTTCCGCGAAACCCTTGGCGAGTTCGATCCCGATCGCGTTCACTTTATGGTCTGCCAACACCAGGAAGACGAAGTGGAAGCGGGGATCGAACATCTCCATCAGCTGTATAACGTAATGCGCAACGACAAACGCGAGCCGGGTAAACTGAGCGAGCTGAAGTTTGGTCTGGAATGCGGCGGCTCTGACGGCCTGTCCGGTATTACCGCCAACCCGATGCTGGGGCGTTTCTCCGACTACGTGATTGCCAACGGCGGCACCACCGTGCTGACCGAAGTGCCGGAAATGTTCGGCGCCGAGCAGCTGCTGATGGATCACTGCCGTGATGAAGAAACGTTCGGCAAGCTGGTCACCATGGTCAATGACTTCAAACAGTACTTTATTGCCCACGACCAGCCGATCTATGAGAACCCATCGCCGGGTAACAAAGCGGGCGGTATCACCACCCTGGAAGATAAATCGCTCGGCTGCACCCAGAAAGCGGGTTCCAGCAAAGTGGTTGACGTTCTGCGCTACGGCGAGCGCCTGAAAACGCACGGCCTGAACCTGCTTAGCGCGCCGGGTAACGATGCGGTCGCCACCAGCGCGTTAGCGGGCGCGGGCTGCCACATGGTGCTGTTCAGTACCGGCCGCGGTACGCCATACGGCGGTTTTGTGCCGACGGTGAAAATTGCCACCAACAGCGAGCTGGCCGAGAAGAAGAAACACTGGATCGACTTCAACGCGGGTCAACTGATTCACGGTAAAGCGATGCCGCAGCTGCTGGAAGAGTTCGTCGATGAGATTGTCGACTTCGCCAACGGCAAGCAAACCTGCAACGAGCGCAACGACTTCCGCGAACTGGCGATCTTTAAGAGCGGCGTCACGTTGTAATAAAAATGTGATCTGATACGATAAAACGGCGTTTCATCTTCTGAAGCGCCGTTTTTTTATGCTTGTTTAACAGGGACACCCTTCCATGACTGCGTATTGGCTTGCCCAGGGCGTAGGCGTACTCGCGTTTTTAATCGGTATCACCACCTTTATCAACCGCGATGAACGACGCTTCAAGTTTCAGCTTTCTCTCTACAGCGCCACCATCGGCGTGCACTTCTTCCTGATGGGCGCGTTCCCCGCCGGGATGAGCGCCGAACTCAACGTTATCCGTACCATTATTTCGGTCTATACGCGCCGCATCTGGGTGATGTTTGTGTTTATTGCGCTGACGCTGATCCTCGGCCTTGGCAAGCTACAGCACGCCATGGAGCTGCTGCCGATTGCCGGGACCGTCGCCAGTACCTGGGCGCTGTTTCGCTGCAAAGGGCTGACGGTACGCTGCGTGATGTGGTGTTCGACGGCCTGCTGGGTGATGCACAACTTCTGGCTCGGCTCGATTGGCGGCACGCTGATTGAAGGCAGTTTCCTGGTGATGAACGGCCTGAACATTATTCGCTTCTGGCGCATGCAGCGCAAAGGTATTGACCCGTTCAGGGTTGAGAAGAAAGTCCAGAAGGAAAGCCCCTCCGCCTGACGGCGAAGGGGCGACAGGATTAACTGCGCAGGGCGTTTTTCTCCAGGCGGGCATCTTCCGCCTGGCAGGCCGCCGCGGTAAACAGCACGTCGGTGGAGGAGTTCAGCGCGGTTTCGCAGGAGTCCTGCAGCACGCCGATGATAAAGCCGACGGCCACGACCTGCATGGCGACATCGTTAGAGATGCCGAACATGTTACAGGCCAGCGGGATCAGCAGTAGTGAGCCGCCCGCCACGCCGGAAGCCCCGCAGGCACACAGAGAAGCCACCACGCTTAACAACAGTGCGGTCGGTAAATCGACCGGAATACCCAGCGTGTTGACCGCCGCCAGCGTCAGCACGGTGATGGTGATCGCCGCACCGGCCATGTTGATGGTCGCCCCCAGCGGAATAGAGACCGAGTAGGTATCTTTGTCCAGATTCAGCTTTTCACACAGCGCCATGTTCACCGGAATGTTGGCCGCTGAACTGCGGGTGAAGAAGGCGTAGACGCCGCTTTCGCGCAGGCAGGCCATCACCAGCGGGTACGGGTTACGGCGAATTTTCCAGTAGACCAGCAGCGGGTTGATCACCAGCGCCACCAGCAGCATACAGCCGACCAGCACCAGCAGCAGCTGCGCATAGCCCCACAGGGTGGCGAAGCCGGTGGTTGCCAGCGTAGAGGCGACCAGGCCAAAGATACCCAGCGGCGCGAAGCGGATCACCACTTTCACGATAAAGGTGACGGCGTTAGAAACGTCGGTGATCAGGTTTTTGGTGGTTTCATTGCCGTGGCGCAGCGCGAAGCCCAGACCAACTGCCCACACCAGAATACCGATATAGTTGGCGTTAAGCAGCGCATTAATCGGGTTGGAAACCATGCTCATCAGCAGGCCGCGCATAACTTCAACGATACCAGACGGCGGCGCGATATCTTCCGCCGCCGCGCTCAGGTGTAGCGTCGACGGGAAGAGGAAGCTGAACAGCACGGCGGTTAGCGCGGCGGCGAAGGTCCCCAGCAGATAGAGGAACAGAATCGGGCGAATATTGGTTTTTTGCCCCTGCTGGTGGTTGGCGATGGAGGCCATCACCAGCATCAGCACCAGCACCGGTGCGACGGCTTTCAGCGCCCCGACGAACAGCGTTCCCAGCAGACCAGCAGCGACAGCTGCGGGTTTAGAGACGACGGCCAGCAGTATCCCCAGTACCAAACCGACCAGGATTTGCTTCACCAGGCTGCCTGCCATCAGGATGCGCAAAAATCCGGGTAACGTGGATTTCGTTGTCATTGTTGTATTCCTTCGAGTGATGTGTTGTGTCTTTCCAGCGACGTATTATTTGTTACGTTTATGTCTGGATGTAAAAAAGTGTTTGCACGATCGAGTATAAGGAAAGTCTGGATTTGGGGAAGTACAAAATGCTGGAATTTACGCCGTGCGTCATATTTTTTAACTAATAATTTACATGGTGTAATGCAAATCAGGCAGGAAGCGTAGCCCGGGCGAGGCGTTTACGCCGACCCCGGGACATTGTATGGTCGTCCCGGCGTCGCTACGCTCGGCCGGGCTACAGGTTAGAACTGCTGTTTTTTCATATCGTTACGGTGGTTAACCCACGCGTTGATCAGCAACGTCAGCGTCAGGATACCGCCCACCACGCCCAGCGATACCGCGATCGGGATGTGGTAGAACTCGACGATCAGCATCTTGATGCCGATAAATACCAGGATCACCGCCAGACCGTACTTCAGCATTGAGAAGCGCTCCGCCACGCCCGCCAGCAGGAAGTACATGGCGCGCAGGCCGAGAATGGCAAACAGGTTTGAGGTCAGCACGATAAACGGATCGGTGGTGACCGCAAAAATGGCCGGAATACTGTCGACGGCAAAGATCACATCGCTCAGCTCCACCAGAATCAGCACCAGCAGCAGCGGCGTCGCGAACAGCACGCCGTTCTTACGCGTGAAGAAATGCTCGTTTTCGATTTTGTCCGTCATGCGCAGATGGCTGCGCAGCCAGCGCACCAGCGGCTTGTCGCCGATCCCGCCTTCGTCCTCTTTCGCCAGCGCCATCTTAATGCCGGTGAACAGCAGAAACGCGCCGAAGACGTACAGCAGCCACTCGAACTGGGAGATAAGCCAGCTGCCTGCGAAGATCATGATGGTACGCAGCACGATCGCGCCCAGCACGCCATACACCAGCACACGACGCTGTAACGCTGGCGGCACCGAGAAGTAGCTGAACAGCAACAGCCAGACGAAGACGTTATCGACCGCCAGCGATTTTTCGATCAGGTAGCCGGTGAGAAACGCCAGCGCCTGCGGATCGGCGACCGCGCGGCCCTGAGTCTGCACCAGATACCACCAGAACGCGGCGTTAAACAGCAACGACAGGGTGACCCAGACCAGCGACCAGCTTGCCGCCTGCTTCATTGACATGGTGTGAGCGCCGCGACGACCCTGTAAAAACAGGTCGATGGCCAGCATAATCGCCACGACGACAGCGAATCCGCCCCAGAGCAACGGTGTGCCGACAGTATTCATAGATATTTCCTTACGCATAAAAAAACGGCTAACGTCAGAAGACGATAGCCGTTGCTTTTTATGCATAGACCTCGCCTTCCGGCAAGGTCTCACTTACAACAAAAAAAGAATGCGCTGACGCATTCCTTTTTCGTTGCCCGGCGACCGGATACGGTTTTGCACGTATCGTAATGACGATCCACCGACAAGGAAGTTACTCCCCTTTGCACGTAACAAAATATGACAGGCCATTGATTTCGTCAATGGCCGACAATCTCTGTTTACGTTGCTTTACGCAGCAGGCGCATCCGCCGGGAACACGACGCCGGTCTGGCGACGGATCTCGGTCTGAACTTTGGCGGTAATACGGCTGACTTCAAGCCCCGGGTGCTCAACTTCGTTGTTTTCGACCAGGCGCGCAAACTCCTCGGCTTCATACAGCATAGTATTAATATGCTGCGGCTGGCTGAGATCCTGCGCTTTGCTGCCGCGCGGCACGAAGCAAACCTTCTGGCATTCCGAGATTTTCTCGATCACCAGCGCGCCCGCTTCCCCCTGAATTTCGCTCGGCAGGGTCGAGTCGCTGACTTTTGAGTGTTGTAGCGTTACGCTGAAGTCACCGTAATCGAGCATCACCACGCCGTGGGCATCCACGCCGCTCTCCAGCAGGCTGGCGGAGGCCTGAATCTGCTGCGGCTCGCCCCACAGCGCGATGGCCGAGGCCAGGCAGTAAAAACCGATATCCATAATCGAGCCGTTGGAGAAGGCCGGGTTAAAGGTGTTCGGATTTTCGCCGTCGAGATAGCGCTGGTAGCGCGAGGAGTACTGGCAGTAGTTGATAAACGCTTTGCGAAGCTGGCCAAGCTTCGGTAGCGTCTGCTGGAGCAGCTGGAAGTTCGGCAGGCTGGCGGTTTTGAACGCTTCGAACAGCACCACCTGATTTTCCCGCGCCGCGGCAATGACCCGCTCGGCTTCGACAATATTGGAGGCCAGCGGCTTCTCGCAGATAACGTGTTTTTTATGGCGCAGAAACAGCTCGGTTTGCGGCGCGTGCAGCGAGTTCGGGCTGGCAATATACACCGCATCAATTTCATCGCTTTGCGCCATCGCCTCTAATGAGGTGAAGAGATGCTCAACGGGATAATCATTAGCGAAGCTTTGCGCCTGTTCCAGGCTGCGGGAGTAGACGGCGGTGAGCTTATATTTGCCGGTCTCATGGGCGGCATCGACAAACTGGCGGGTGATCCAGTTTGTGCCAATCACAGCGAAACGTATCATAAATGCCTTTGGGCTCCATAAAGGGGATCTTTCGCCAATGTATCATGTCTTTATGACAAAGACAGTGCACTGCTACGCAGTTTGATTTAACGATAAATGCGTCAGCCAAAGGCGGGTATCAAACTCCAGCTGGTGATACTGCGGCTCCATATGACAGCATAGCTGGTAGAACGCTTTGTTATGGTCCTTCTCTTTTAAATGCGCCAGCTCATGCACCACAATCATCTTCAGAAAGGCTTCCGGCGCGTTGCGAAACACGGTGGCCACGCGGATCTCCGCTTTGGCCTTCAGCTTGCCGCCCTGCACCCGCGACACGGCGGTATGCAGCCCCAGCGCGTTTTTCAAGACGTGGATCTTATTGTCGTACATCACTTTATTGATCGGCGGCGCGTTGCGCAGGTACTGGCTTTTGAGATCCTGGGTGTACTGCCAGAGCGCTTTATCGGTGGCGTAATCGTGGGTACCCGGATAGCGTTTTTCCAGTACCGCGCCCAGACGCTGCTCGGCAATCAGCGTTCTCACCTGAGAAAGCAGGTGTTCCGGGTAGCCCTGGAGGTAAGTTAGTTGGTTCATCTTCACCCATGCCAATCATAAAAAGTGTATACTCACGCACCCTTTTCAGGGATAAGCCGAAATTTTACCATTCAGGAGGGCCGATGAGCCACACAGACAACGGTTTCCGTTCACTGACACTAAAACGTTTCCCGGAGACGGACGACGTTAACCCGCTGCTGGCGTGGGAAGCGGCGGATGAATATCTGCTGCAACAGCTGGACGATACCGAAATTAGCGGCCCGGTGCTGATCCTGAATGATACTTTCGGCGCGCTGGCCTGCGCGTTAGCGGAGCATACGCCGTACAGCATTGGCGACTCCTACTTAAGCGAGCTGGCGACCCGTGAAAACCTGCGCCATAACGACATTGCCGAGTCGAGCGTGAAGTTCCTCGACAGCACCGCGGAATACCCGCAGGCGCCGGGCGTGGTGCTGATTAAAATTCCCAAAACCATGGCCCTGCTGGAGCAGCAGCTGCGCGCGCTGCGCGAAGTGGTGACGCCGCAAACGCGTATTATCGCCGGTGCCAAGGCCCGCGATATTCACACCTCCACGCTGGAGCTGTTCGAGAAGGTGCTTGGCCCGACCACCACCACGCTGGCGTGGAAAAAAGCGCGTCTGATTAACGGCACCTTCACTAAACCTGAACTGGCCGATACCGCGCAGATGCTGAGCTGGAAGCTGGAAGGCACCGACTGGACCATCCACAACCACGCCAACGTCTTCTCCCGAACCGGGCTGGATATCGGTGCGCGCTTCTTTATGCAGTATCTGCCGGAAAATCTGGAAGGGGAGATTGTCGACCTCGGCTGTGGCAACGGCGTGCTGGGCATGACGCTGCTGGCGAAAAACCCAGAGGCAAGCGTGGTATTCGTTGATGAATCGCCGATGGCGGTCGCCTCCAGCCGCCTGAACGTCGAGACCAACCTGCCGGACGCGCTGGACCGCAGCGAGTTTATGATCAACAACGCGCTCTCCGGCGTCGAGCCGTTCCGCTTCAACGCAGTGTTCTGTAACCCGCCGTTCCACCAGAAGCACGCGCTGACCGATAATATCGCCTGGGAGATGTTCCACCACGCCCGCCGCTGCCTGAAGATCAACGGCGAGCTGTATATCGTGGCCAACCGTCACCTCGACTATTTCCACAAGCTGAAGAAGATTTTCGGCAACTGTGAAACCATCGCCACGAATAATAAGTTTGTGATTCTGAAAGCGGTGAAGCTGGGGCGTCGTCGCTAATACGATAGCTGGGTTGTAGCCCGGACGAGGTGCGAGAGCACCGACTCCGGGCAATGAACTAAATGTCCAACGCTAGCGTGGTCCCCTGCGCAATCGCCCGCCGCGCATCCAGCTCGCCCGCCACGTCGCTGCCGCCAATTAAGTGCACCGTTTTACCCCTCGCCCGTAGCGGTTCCGCCAGCGCGCGATTAGGCTCCTGTCCGGCGCAGATAATCACGTTATCAACCGCCAGTAACTGATACTCTCCATTAATCTCAACGTGTAGCCCCGCATCGTCAATTTTCTGATAGCTGACCGCCGGGATCATCTTCACGCCGCGCGAGAGCAGGGTGGTACGGTGGATCCAGCCGGTGGTTTTGCCTAATCCTTCGCCCGGTTTACTGGCTTTGCGCTGGAGCATCACAATCTGTCGCGGGCTACGCGCCAGATGCGGCCCTTCCGGACGCAGGCCGCCCGCCTGCTGCAAACTGGTATCAATGCCCCATTCCGCGCAGAACCCGGCGATATTCTGGCTGGTGGCCTCACCCGGCTGGCTGAGGTACATGGCGGTATCAAAGCCGATGCCGCCGCAGCCGATAATCGCCACCCGCTGGCCAACCGGCGCTTTATCGCGCAGCACGTCCAGATAGGTCAGAACTTTTGGGTGATCAATGCCTTCAATAGGCGGTGTAAGCGGGGTGATCCCGGTTGCGAGGATCGTTTCATCAGCGTTGAGCAGATCGTCTGCGGTGACGCGATGATTCAACCTCAACGTCACACCGGTGACGTCGATCATCCGGCGGTAATAGCGCAGCGTTTCGTAAAACTCTTCTTTGCCGGGGATCTGTTTAGCGATATTAAACTGCCCGCCGATCTCGGCGTTGGCGTCAAACAAGGTGACATGATGACCGCGCGCGGCGGCATTGATCGCAAAGGCCAGCCCCGCCGGGCCTGCACCGACAACGGCCAGACTTTTCCGCACTGCGGCAGGGACGATCGGCATTTTGGTTTCATGGCAGGCGCGTGGATTAACCAGGCATGAGGTGACCTTGCCGACAAAGATCTGATCCAGGCAGGCCTGGTTACAGCCGATGCAGGTATTGATCTCATCGGCCCGCCCCGACTGCGCTTTTGACAGCAGCTCGGCGTCGGCGAGGAATGGGCGCGCCATCGACACCATATCGGCGTCGCCGCGCGCCAGAATGTCATCCGCCACCTGCGGATCGTTAATCCGGTTGGTGGTGACCAGTGGGATCGTCACCAGGCCTTTCAGCTTGCGCGTTACCCAGCTAAACGCGCCGCGCGGCACCGGCGTGGCGATGGTTGGGATCCGCGCCTCGTGCCAGCCGATACCGGTGTTGATGAGGGTTGCCCCCGCGGCTTCAATGGCCTGCGCCAGCCGGACGGTTTCGTCGAACGTGCTGCCGTTATCGACGAGGTCGAGCATCGACAGGCGGTAGATAATAATAAAGTCCTTGCCCACGCGCTGGCGCACCGCGCGCACCACCTCGACGGCAAAGCGCATCCGGTTGGCGTACTCGCCGCCCCACTGGTCGTCGCGCAGGTTGGTACGCGCGGCGAGAAATTCGTTAATCAGGTAGCCTTCCGAGCCCATGACTTCCACGCCGTCGTAGCCCGCTTCCCGCGCCAGCTGGGCGCAGCGGGCGAAGTCGTCGATCAGCGCCAGAATCTGCTCATGGCTTAGCGCCTGCGGCGTGAAGCGGTTGATCGGCGCCTGTAGTGCGGAAGGGGCGACCAGATTGGGCTGGTAGCTGTAGCGGCCGGTATGCAGAATTTGCAGGGCGATTTTGCCGCCTTCCTGATGTACCGCGTCGGTGATAGTGCGGTGATGCGGCAGCTGGCTGGCATCGTTGAGCATCGCGCCGCCCGCCATCCCCACGCCGGTAGGGTCCGGCGCGATGCCGCCGCTGACGATCAGCGCCACGCCGTGGCGTGCGCGTTCGGCGTAGAAGGCCGCCAGCCGTTCGGCGCCGTCGGGATACTCCTCCAGCCCGGTATGCATCGAACCCATCAGCACACGGTTTTTCAGCTGGGTAAAACCCAGATCGAGCGGGGCGAACAGCGACGGATAGCTCATAAGGATGTCCAGTATGTGAAATTATTGTTATGTGGTCGGATGAGTTACTAATTTAGCCGTCGGCAGGAAAAAGGGAAAAGGGGAATGCGATGATTGTGATGGGATTCAAAGAATACCCCCGCGGTGCGGGGGCATTGTTCAGGAAAAAATAACGCGTTTGCCAATTGAATCAAAGAGATGAAGATGAGATTCCTGCACGGTTAAGGTCAGCGGGCTTTGCGCCGGAAAACTCAGCTGCTGGAACGATTTCAGACATACGGACTGCCCGGCAATCTCCAGCCACACCAGCGTTGAGTCGCCCTGTAGCTCGCACAGCCGGGTACGGCCGCGAAGGCTAAAATCGCCGGGCTGCTGATACTGCATATGCTCGGGGCGAATGGCGACGAATATTTTGTCGCCTTCACGTACCCCCTGCGGCTGCCGTGAGAGCGGGAAGATAATGTCCTCGGCAATATGCAGCGCCCCCTGACGCCAGACGGCGGGCAGCATATTGATTTTCGGCGTACCGATAAATTCGGCGACAAACAGGTTAGCCGGAGTGTTATACAGCTCCAGCGGCGTACCGACCTGCTCGATTTTGCCCTTATACAGCACCACGATACGGTCGGCGAGGGTCATGGCCTCCACCTGATCGTGGGTCACGTAGATCATGGTGTTTTTCAGCGTATTGTGCAGCTGCTGGATTTCCTGGCGCATCTCCACGCGCAGGGCGGCATCCAGGTTCGACAGCGGCTCGTCAAATAAAAACAGCTCCGGCTGCTGCACGATAGAACGGCCAATCGCCACGCGCTGACGCTGGCCGCCGGAGAGGTTTTGCGGCAGCCGATCCAGCATTTCATCGAGCTTAAGCATGGCAGCGGCGTCGGCTATCCGCCGTTCAATTTCGGCGGGCGGGGTGCGAATATTGCGCAGGCCGAAGGAGAGATTTTCCCGCACCGTCATATGCGGATAGAGGGCGTAGGACTGAAATACCATCGACAGGCTGCGTTTCCCGGCGGCCAGATGGGTGACGTCTTTATCGCCCATCATCAGCTTGCCGTTATCGGGCATTTCCAGCCCGGCGATCATCCGCAGCAGCGTTGACTTGCCGCAGCCCGAGGGGCCAACCAGCACAATAAATTCGCCGGAGGCAATGTCCAGCGACAGATTTTCAATAATGGTGGTTTTGTCATATTTCTTGTGGATATTACTGAGAGACAGGGCGGTCATAGCATCTCCTTCACGCTGCGCTGGGCGGCAATAAGCGTTAGTACTTCATCGGTCTTTTCGGCAAGCAGGGCGGTGTCGCCGCGCGTTTCGACGTTGAGTCGTAGCAGAGGCTCGGTGTTGGAGGCGCGTAGGTTAAAACGCCAGTCGGCGAAGTCGAGGCTCAGGCCGTCGCAGTCATCGCGCTGTGCGGCGGAGGATGAGTAGTGTGCGTCGACGCGTTGCAGGATCGCCGCCGGATCGTCGATGGTCAGATTGATCTCGCCGGAAACGGGATAACGGGCCTGCGCATCGGCAATCCGCTGTGAAAGCGGCTGACTGCTGTTGCCGATGATTTGCAGCATCAAGACCAGCGGAATCATGCCGCTGTCGCAGTAGCCAAACTCGCGGAAGTAGTGATGGCCGCTCATTTCGCCGCCGTAAACGGCGTCTTCTTCGCGCATCCGCGCTTTGATAAACGCGTGGCCGGTTTTGCTGATGACCGGGGTTCCGCCGCTGCGGGTGACAACGTCCAGCGTATTCCACGTCAGGCGCGGGTCGAGAATGATGCGGCTGCCGGGGACGCGTTGCAGGAAGTGCTGGGCGAACAGGCCGACCAGATAGTAGCTCTCAATAAAGCGGCCGCGCTCGTCAAAGAAAAAGCAGCGGTCGAAATCGCCGTCCCAGGCGATGCCGAAATCGGCCTGATGGTCGATCACTCCCTGCTGGGTAACGAGGCGGTTTTCCGCCAGCATCGGGTTGGGCACGCCCGCAGGAAAATGGCCGTCTGGCCGGTGGTGAAGGCGAATAAACTCAACCGCAATGCCCGCTCGCGCTAGCCCATCGGCGAGCGCGTCGAGCGCAGGCCCGACGGTGCCGTGCCCGGCATTAGTGACGATACGCAGCGGGCGAAGCGGCGGATGCTCAACAAAACGCAGCAGGCAGTTGACCCAGGCAGGGCGGTTATCAAACGGCAGCAGACTGCCGCGATGCACGATCGGCGAGAAGATATTTTGCTCGGCGAGCGCTTTAATCTCCAGCAGGCCGTTGTCGTTACTGATGGGGCGGGCCTGTTCGCGAACCAGCTTCATACCGTTGTACTGGGCGGGGTTATGGCTGGCGGTGACCTGAATGCCGCCGTCGGTCCTCAGCTCGCGGGTGGCGAAATAGATCTCTTCCGTTCCGCACAGCCCGATATCAATCACGTCAACGCCGCTGGCGATAAGCCCCTCGGTGAGCGCTGCTTTGAGCGTCTCCGAACTCAGACGGATATCGCCGCCGACCACCACGCGTCGCGGATGTCGCCACGCGGCGTAGGCGCGGCCAATACGAAAGGCAATATCCGACGTGAGCGTAACGCCCACTTCACCGCGAATGTCATAAGCTTTAAAACAGGTCAGTTCATCCATAATCCACTCTTCTGTTGAGCCATCTGTATTCAGGCCGTCTCGCGCACAATGAGCTGATATTCCAGCGCATAGTGGGTTATTGGCCCGCTGTTCAGGAGTAATTCCACGGCAATCTCGCCTTTGCGTTCGGCATCCTGAGCAATGGTGGTCAGGCCGATACCGTTCACTTCGGGCAAAATATTGTCGAAGCCGGTGATGGCGACCTGCTGCGGAATAGCGAGATGCTGGCGCTGGCAGTAGTTCACCGCGCCGAGCGCAAAGCGGTCGGAAAGGCAGATCAGCGCGCTAAGTTCGGGGTGGGCGGTGAGCAGCGCCTCGGCGGCCAGCTCGCCGTGCTGTTCATCGTGCTGCGTTTCGTACAGCCAGCAGTCGCTGAGTGGAATAGCCTGCTGGAGAAACACCTCGCGGCAGGCGTTGACGCGCGTCAGCATCAGCGTGTTATCGCCTGAGACGGCGCGCTCAAGATGGCGCATTCCCTGCGCGCCGGGCCGCGAGGAAAAGGCGATAATGCCGAAGCGGCGGTGCCCTTTTGCGATTAAATATCTGGCGATATCGCGCATCGCGCTGGCGTTATCAATGGATACGCTGCTGTACTGCGGCAGCTGAAAGTCGAGGGTGACCACCGGCAGCTGGCGCGCGAGCGTTTGCTGGATGACCGCCGCGCTATTGTGCGTCGCGTTGAGGATATAGCCGTCAACCAGCGTGGTCAGCGACGGCGTTTTGTTCGAGGCGCCTTTGCGCAGCGGAATCAGCACCAGATTGATGCTCTGCGCTTCGCAGCGCACGGCAATCCCGCGCATCAGCTTAATGTCGTGGGGATCGATAAACACATAGCTCATCGAATCATTAAAGATCACGCCGATGGTGTCTGATTTCCCCGTTCGCAGCGCGCGCGCCAGTTTATCCGGTCCCTGAAAGCCGATCGTCTTCGCATAATCTAAAATACGTTCACGCAGCTCCGCGGAGAGCTTCTCGGGATTATTCCAGGCATTTGAAATGGTGGTGTGGGATATTCCCATTTCTCTAGCTAATGATTTTATCGTTATTTTCTCTGGTTTTTGATTCTTGTATATGTCAGACGATGTGTTTTTATTTTTTATATTCATTGCGTTTATATTTCTTGTCTTTCCTGTTCGATATTGACGGCTGAGTTTATCGTTAAACAAAAATAGTTTTGTGATTTGTTTAACGTTAAACATAAAAAATGGATGTTAGCTTACGCACCATTCAAAGCAGGGTAGCGGTAAGCCAATAACACTTATTGAGAGTTAGGGAGAAATATCGTGAAAGTTGCATCGGTTGCTAAATTGACGGCATCAATATTACTCAGTCTATGTATTTCAGGCTGTGGTCCTGATGATAAAAAGGATGAGCAGGCAAATGCAAAAACGCCCATTAAAATGTGGGTGGCGCCGAATGAAAATGAAGAAGCCTTCTGGAATAAAATGGTGACGGAGTGGAATAAAGACCCGTCCCATACGCCCGTTGAATTCACCACGATTCCTGCCGCTAATAGCTCCGAAGAAGCGATTATGAACGCACTGGCTTCCGGAACTGAACCTGATATATCCAGCAATATTTTTATTGGTTTTGCCAGCCAGCTGGTTGACGTCGGGCAAATTGAAGATTTGTCGAAAATGCCCGGGTTTGATGAACTGATTAAAACCCGTCAGATGTCGACCCTTCTTCCGGCATGGCAATTAAACGGCCAGCAAAACGTGCTGCCGATTTACGTCAACCCGATAGTCTGGTGGTGGCGCGGCGACCTGCTGAAGAAGTACGGATTTGACCACGTGCCGACCCGTTATGAAGAGCTGTACCAGCTGGCGCAGCGCCGGGCGGCGGATAACCACGGCTATGTTATGCAGCTCACCGCCGGAAAGAACTGGTGGGAGCGCTGGTTTGACTTTATCCCGCTGTATTACGCGCAGAGCGGCGGCAAATCCTATATCGCGGATAAAAAAGCGGACTTCAGCAACCCGGCGGGCCAGGCGGTGCTGACCTTTATGGGCAAGGTGTTTAACAGCAAGTGGAGCAGCTACGATTTCACCTCCGCAGACGACCCGCTGGCAACCGGCCAGGTGCTGGCTTCCGCGCGCGGGCCGTGGGATCTGGCGCGCTACCGTAAGCAGTATCCTGAGGTGCTGAAAACCATCCAGATTGGCCCGATGCTGACGGGAAACGGCGACGCCCATCCGCACACCTTTGGCGACAGTAAAGGGATGGTGATGTTCAGCTCCAGCAAGCATAAAACCCAGGCCTGGGCGTTTATGCAGTGGGTATTCAGCAGCGCTGATCACGATAGAACCTGGCTTGAACTGACCGGGATGCCGCCAGCACGTGCCGACCTGATGACTAACCCGCTGTTTACTGATTATTTTGCGCAGAACCCGCTAGAGAAAGACATCGCTTCCTACGTTGACGTCGCGCTGCCGCCGGTCGCCACAACGCAAACCACGGAAATTCAGCGCAGCATGACGCAGATGCTTGAGCGGGTGATTTTCAACAACGACGCTCCGGCGAAGGCGCTGGAACAGTCGCAGCAGGAAATTAACGCGCTGCTGGCAAAATAAGGGGAAGTGATGGCTGGATATGATTCCCGCACCGGAGGCCTGCTGGCCTCCACGTGGATTGGCTATTCGCTGTTGTTCTGGTTTTATCCGCTGGCGTGGCTCATCGTACTCAGCGTGACCCAATGGCAGTTTATTGGTATGCCCCGGTTTTCGGGGCTACAAAATCTGCTTGGCGTGGTGAACGATGCGCTGTTCTGGACATCCATGTGGAATATCTGCCGCTTTTTAATGTGGTATATCCCGATTGTCTTTATTGCCTCACTGCTGTTTGCCGCCGGGCTGCGGAAAATAAAGTATGGTAAGAGTTTTATTGCGCTGAGTTTTTTATTAGCCAATATTTCTTCCGGCGTGGCGTATTCCATCGTTTTTTCTAAATTGTTCAGCGAATATGGGCCGATGAATGAATTTCTACGTGAACATCTGGGCGTCTCGGTGCCCTGGTTTACCAATCCGGACTGCGCCATGTTATCTATTGCGCTGATTGTGACATGGAAATTTGTCGGCTATTACGGGCTTATTCTCTATTCCGGCATGCAGGCTATTCCTAATGATATTTATAGCGCGGCGCTGCTGGATAAAACCGGGCGGTTTAAACAAGGTTGGGCCATTACGCTGCCGATGATGAACCCGCAAATTGTGATGGTGATGGTGCTGGCGATAACCGTGGCGTTCAGTATTTTTACCGAACCCTATTTAATTACCGGCGGCGGCCCGTTGAACAGCACCACCAGCCCGATGGTGGTGATGTATGAAGCGGCATTCCAGAATATGAAACCGACCTGGGCGGCAACGATGTCGATTATTGTCGCGGGCTGCAGTTTCCTGGCTATCTGGGTGTTCCGCAAACTGTTTGAAAAAAATATCGCGATTGTGTGAATGAAAAAACTCACTCCCCTGAGCCTGTTAATTCATGCCGTGATGTTTTTGCTGGCGCTGAGCTGGCTCTATCCCTTTATCTGGATGACGATATCCTCGTTGAAACCCACGGCGGAAATCTACACCACCAGCCTGTTTTCCGGCCATCTGACGCTGGAAAACTACACCTTCCTGTTTGATAACAGCAACCGGGCGGACAAGCCGTTCCTGCGCACGCTGTTTAACTCGCTGTTTGTCTCGATAACCATCACCCTGTGCGTCACCGTGACGTCGATGCTGGTGGGCTACGCGCTGGCGAAAACCGAGTTTCGCGGTAAAAACGCCTTCCGCAACCTGCTGATTGTGCAGATGGTTTTCCCGGTGTTCATGTTCATCATTCCGCAGTTTGTCCTGATGCGCGAGCTGGGGCTGGTCAACGGCTATAGCGCGATGATCCTGCCCTACGCCATGAGCGCCTGGGGGATCTTTATGGTGTCGCAAAGTTTTAAAGGCACGCCGAATGACTATCTGTACGCCGCGCGCCTCGATCACGCCAGCCTGTGGGGGATCCTGCGTCACGTGATGATGCCGCTGAACAAATCCATTCTGGCGATTGTAGCCTTATTCACCTTCTCCAGTTCGTGGGACAACTTCCTGTGGCCGCTGATCGTGATGCGCGACGTCGACAAAATGCCCTTCTCGGTGCTGCTGGCGACGTTCAGTAAGTCCTACGGCGTCTATCTGGGCCCGGTGATGGCGGGAGCGGTGGTGCAAATGCTGCCGGTGGTGGTGCTGTTTATCCTGTTCCGCAAATATTTCCTGCAGGGCATGTCGTTATCACTGAAATAAGGAAGTGGCCGGTGAGCAATCAACCCTGGTGGCAGGCATGCACCTGCTACCAAATTTATCTGCCTTCGTTTTGCGATGGCAACGGCGATGGGCTGGGCGATTTTCCCGGCCTGCTGTCGAAAGTGGATTATCTGCATCAACTCGGCGTCGGCGCCATCTGGATCACGCCGTTTTATCCCTCACCGCTGGTGGATAACGGCTATGACATCAGCGATTACTGCGCCGTCGACGCGCGCTTTGGCACGCTGGCGGACTTTCGTGAGGTGGTTGAGCGCTGTCACGCGTGCGGCATCCGGGTAATTATCGATCTGGTGGTGAACCACGTTTCATCGGCGCATCCGTGGTTTCGTGATGCCTGGAATAACCCGGCCAGCCGCTATCGCGACTATTTCCTGTTTAGTCGCGAGCCGAATAACTGGCAGTCGTTTTTCTCCGGCAGTGCCTGGACCGCCGAGCCGGATACCGGGGAGTACTACTATCACAAGTTTGCCCCCGAGCAGGTTGACCTTAACTGGGCGAACCTCGAGGTGGAGCAGGAAATCTACCGGGTGGTGGATTTCTGGAAGGCGCAGGGCGTTGATGGTTTCCGCTTTGATGTCATCAACTTCCTGACCACCAACGGCATCGGCCCGGATAACCCGCAAGAGAACGGCGAACAGCGTCATGCGTTTGATATCAATCAACCGGGCATTATCGCCACCTTAAACCGGCTATGCCGCTACGTTCGCCAGCAGGGCGAGGCGTTTCTGATTGGCGAGATTGGCAGCGAAGAGCTGGATGTTCTGGCGCGTTATCAGGGCCAGGAGCTGATGGACGTGGTGTTCAACTTCAATATCGGCAGCCAGAAACGCTTCGATCTTGCGCGCCTGGCTGACGCGATCAACGCCACGCTGACGCAACAGTCCGGGCTACCGACGCTGTTTTTCTCCAGCCACGATATGCCGCGGATGATCGGCCGCTTTGGCGAAGGCCCGCGCGACGTCGAACGCGCGCTGGCGGTGCTCGCCCTCCAGCTTACCGTACGCGGCGTGCCGTTTATTTTCCAGGGCGAAGAGCTGGGCATGCCGAACTACCGCCCGCAGTCGGTGGAGCAGATATTCGATATTCAGGGCAAAACCCACTATCAAACCGCGTTACGGCAAGGGGCCGATGACGCACAGGCGCTGGCGCAGGCGATTGAACACTCACGCGATGCCTCGCGGGCGCCGCTGCCGTGGCGCGATGCGCCGCACGCAGGTTTCTCGGCCGTTGAACCCTGGATGCCGGTTTGTGCGGACTACCGCCAGCTCAACGCGCAATACCAGCAGCGCACGCCGGGGTCAATCTGGCGACAGTACCAAGCGCTCATCGCGCTACGCGCCGCAACGCCCGCGCTGCGAGAAGGCGACGGCGGTCTGCTGGCGTTAAGTGAGGAATGCGTATGGTTTACCCGTGAGACGGTCTGCGAAAAGGTGTGGATGGCGATCAACTTTGGCCCGCCGGTGCTGAATCCCTGGCGGGATATCGCTGCCGACGTGCTGTACGGCACTGACGCCCAGTGGCTGGGCAAAAACCAAATTCTGATGAAAAGGAGCGTTCATGAACCGACACAGTAGTAACCCACTTATCACCCCCAAAGACGTGGTGCCTTCGCTGCCGGGACGCAAAGTGGAGTGCGTCTTTAATACCGGCGTGGCCGAGTACAACGGCGAGATCGTGCTGCTACTGCGCGTGGCGGAAAGCGTGATTAACGATAACCCGCGGCAGATTGTCGTGCCGCTGCTGCAACAGCAAGAAAGCGGCTGGCAGCAAACCACGAAAACCTTCGATCGCGACGATGAACGCTTTGATTTCAGCGATCCGCGCACCATTGTGCTCAAAAGCGACCCGGCGCAGGTCTGGCTGACGTCGATGTCTCACCTGCGCCTGGCGCGCAGCAAGGATGGCGTGCATTACACCATCGACGCGCAGCCGTTTATTATTGCCGATAGCCGCTATGAAGAGTTTGGCTGCGAAGATGCGCGCATCACCCGTATCGACGATCTCTGGTATATCAACTATTCCGCCGTCTCCTCGCTAGGGATCACCACGGCGCTTGCCACCACCCGCGACTTTGTCTCGGTGGAAAAACAGGGGCTGATCCTGTGCCCGGATAACCGCGACGTCTGCTTCTTCCCGGAGAAAGTCGGTGGCCGTTATATGGCGCTGACCCGCCCGGCGCCGTGCCACTTTGGGCATCCGGAAATCTGGATCTGCGAATCTCCCGATATGCTGCACTGGGGCAACCATCGCCATCTGCTGGGCCGCTCGGGCTATGCGTGGGACTCACGCAAATCCGGCGGCGGCGCGCCGCTGATCAAAACCGATCGCGGCTGGCTGGAGATCTACCACGGCGTCGATGCCGATCAGCGCTACTGCCTGGGCGCACTGCTGCTCGATCTCGACGATCCGCTCAAGATTCTGGCGAAATCCCCGGTGCCGCTGCTGGAGCCAAAGGCGCAGTACGAGCGCGAAGGCTTCTTTGGCAACGTGGTCTTCACCTGCGGCGCGCTGGTGCGGGATGAGGTGCTGCACGTATGGTACGGCGCGGCGGATGAGTGCACCGCGCTGGCGACGCTGCCGATGGATGAACTCTGGCAGCACCTGGGGCTGGCGTAATGCGTGACGACGTTGAGGCGCTTTACCTGCGTTATCGCGTCCGCCCTCAACGCGGCAGCCGTGGAAAAATCGTCTTCCACGGCGCTGCCGGGATGGATATCTACAATCCCACTGCCCCCTTTATGGATGAAGGGCGATGGTGTATCGCCGCGCGCGTAGAGGCGCGCGACAGCGAGGATTCGCGGGTCCGTTTTTTCGCCTGGGATGGCGGCAATCACGCCGAGCTGCTCGACGACATGCCGACGTTTGCGCTACAGGATCCGTTCGTCAGCCGGATCGGCGGGCAGCTGCTGTTCGGCGGCGTTGAGGTGGATTTCTCCGGGGAAAGCGGCGGCGTACGCTGGCGCACGCAGTTTTTTGTCGGGCCGTCGGTTTCGGCGCTGCGCCCCCTGACCGCCGGGCCGTGGGGTATGAAGGATATTCGCCTGGTCGAGCTACCCGACCAACGCATCCTGGTCTTTACGCGCCCCCAGGGCGATCCCGGCGGGCGAGGCACGATCGGCTGGACGATTATCTCCCGGCTGGCGGATCTCAACCTACGGTCAATCGCCAGCGCCACGCTAATCCCGCACGTTGAAGCGCAGTACTGGTGCGGCGTGAACGAGGCGCGCGTGCTGCCCTCGGGGCACGTCGGCGCGCTGGCGCACGTCGCGCGCTTTAATGAGCGGGGAGAGCGGCGCTACTACGCCGCGCGTTTTATCTTCGACTACCGGCGCGGCAGCAGTAGCGCGATGGCGATTATCGCCTGCCGGGATGATTTCCTGGCGGGGGAAAGTAAACGCGATGATTTGCGGGATGTGGTGTTTCCCGGCGGTCTACTGGAGGATGAAACGGGGCGCTTACGGCTGTTTTGCGGCACCAGCGATTGCGAAGTGCAGTGGCTGGATATTGCCTCACCGTTTTAAATAAGAACGCCCCCCCACGATACCGTAGGGGGCGTGAGTTTACTGCTCGGTCGCCACCTGATTCTGGCTGACGCGCAGGGCAGCTAGCGCTTGACGCGCCGCGGTTAGCACCTGGTCGCACTGTTCCATCGTCAGCGTTAACGGCGGTTCAATGCGGATCGTCCTGGCATTATTGAGCGTCCCGGCGACCAGCACGTGCTGGCGGAACATCTCGCTGGCAAAGCTGTAGCCGATTTCGTTATCGACAAACTCAATCGCCATCAGCATCCCTCTGCCGCGCGCTTCACGCACCAGATCCGGATAGTCACGCGCCATGCTGCGGAAGCCGTCCAGCAGGATATCGCCTTTCTGCTCCGCCTGCGCCGGCAGGTTTTCGGTGAGCAGTACGTTGATGGTCGCCAGCGCGGCCGCGCAGGCCAGCGGGTTGCCGCCAAAGGTGGTGGTGTGCAGGAACGGGTTATCGAACAGCACTGAGAACACCTCTTCGGTGGCAATCGTCGCCCCTATCGGCATGACGCCGCCGCCGAGCGCCTTCGCCAGACACAGGATGTCCGGCTGCACATTTTCATGCTCGCAGGCGAACATTTTACCGGTGCGGCCCATGCCGGTTTGCACTTCATCAAAGATCAGCAGCGCGCCGAACTCATCGCACAACTTACGCACCGCGGGCAGATATCCCTGCGGCGGCAGGATCACGCCGCCTTCGCCCTGAATTGGCTCAAGGATCACCGCCGCCACGTCGTCGCCGGTTTTCTGACACTCGCTCAGCATCGTGCGCATGGCGTCGATATTACCGAACGGCACGTGGCGGAAGCCCGGCAGTAGCGGCATAAACGGCTTACGGAAGGTGGATTTCGCGGTTGCGGACAGCGCGCCAAGCGATTTACCGTGGAAAGCGCCGCTGGTGGCGATAAAGGTAAATTTGCCGCGCGATGATTGATAAGCTTTCGCCAGCTTCAGCGCCGCTTCCACCGACTCGGTGCCGCTGTTGCTAAAGAAGCTGTATTTCAGCTTGCCCGGCGCCAGCGCCGCCAGCGTTTTCGCGAGCATCGCGCGAAGCGGGTCCAGCAGTTCCTGGCTGTGAAGCGGTTGTTTAGCGAGTTGATTCTGTACGGCGGAAACCACCACTGGATTACGGTGCCCCACGTTGAAAATACCAAAACCGCCCAGGCAATCCACAAACTCCTGGCCCTGGGTGTCGACAAGCGTATTTAACCCTCCCGCCTGCCACTCTACGGCTCCGTAATCCCCACCGGCAGTTACAGATTTTCGATACGCTAAAAAGCCCGGATTCACATGCTCTTTAAAGTACTCTCTGACCTCCTGGTTAAGTGCTTTCATCTCCTCATGATCGAGCGTTCGCTTTTCAATGAGATTCAGTGCGTGCGCGCTGCAGGCCAAGGCCGAGGCGCTGGAAGGTAACCTGTTCAAAATGAGCTCCTGGGGATCACGTATCACACGATACTGATTTAAGTATTGCAGGGATTACGCCACTTCAGAGCAGGCGGTGAAAATCGGGATAAATGCCAGGGGAAACCGGTTGTGTACAATATTTAATCGTCCAGCGGGGCGGGGAGCGGTTTGACGCGTGCCGCGTGGATGGGCGGGCTGCGCCAGGGCGGGGCACGTTTTGCGCCATCATTGCGCAGTGAAGCGGGCCATAAAAAAGGTAGGGTTTTTATTCGTTTTGCGATCTAACGCAAAATTAACAATTAAGGTTAATTAAATCCTCTCCGATATAACAATTGTAATACATTTTCTTTCCGCACCTGAAAAGGATGTCCGTATGTCTACCCTGTCCGACTTCAGCCCGTCCTCATCGCCGCTGGACGAGCGCACCACGCTTATGTCGACCACCGACCTCAACAGCTACATCACCCACGTTAACGATGCCTTTGTGAAAGTGAGCGGCTACAGCCGCGAAGAGATGCACGGCCAGCCGCACAATCTGGTGCGCCATCCTGATATGCCGAAAGCGGCGTTTGCCGACATGTGGAACACGCTCAAACAGGGCGAGCCCTGGAGCGGGATCGTCAAAAATCGACCCAAAACCGGCGGCCACTACTGGGTGCGAGCGAACGCTATCCCACAGGTGCGTAATGGCAAAACGATCGGCTATATGTCGATCCGTACGATGGCTTCCGCCGAGGAGATCGCCGCCGCTGAACCGCTGTATCAGGCGCTGCGGGAAGGGCGCAGTAACCAGCGCTTCGACAAAGGCCTCGTCATCAGCAAGCGCTGGTGGGGCAAGCTGGCGGCAATCCCGCTGCGCTGGCGCACCCGAAGCGTGATGCTGGGATTCTACCTGCTGCTGGCCGCGAGTCTGCTGACGCTGGGCGCGCCGGTAGCGGCGATACTGGTCTCGGTGATGATCGGACTGCTGACGACGGCGGTGCTGGAATGGCAGATTATCCGCCCGATTGAGAACGTCGCCCGTCAGGCGCTGAGCGTCGCCACCGGCGAGCGCAACAGCGTGGATCATCTAAAACGCAGCGATGAGCTGGGGCTGCTGCTGCGCGCCGTCGGCCAGCTGGGCCTGATGTGCCGCTGGCTGATTAACGACGTCTCCAGCCAGGTGAGCAGCGTCAGCGACGGTAGCGACATTCTGGCGCGCGGTAACGAAGACCTCAACCAGCGTACGCAGGAAACGGTGGTGAACGTCCAGCAAACCGTGGCTACCATGAGCCAGATGGCGGCTTCGGTACAGAATAATTCCCAGACCGCTGCCGAGGCCGACAAGCTGTCGCTGGCCGCCAGCGGCGCGGCGTCGCAGGGAGGGCAAGCGATGCATCGGGTGGTGCAGACCATGGAAGAGATTGCCGATAGCACGCAGCGTATCGGCTCGATCACCACGCTGATCAACGATATCGCCTTCCAGACCAACATTCTGGCGCTGAATGCGGCGGTAGAAGCGGCGCGGGCGGGCGAGCAGGGGAAAGGTTTTGCGGTGGTCGCCGGAGAGGTGCGCCATCTGGCCAGCCGCAGCGCGACGGCGGCGAACGAAATTCGTCAACTGATCGCGGCCAGCGCCAGCAAGGTGCAGTCCGGTTCTGAGCAGGTGCACGCTGCGGGGCGCACGATGGATGACATTGTCTCGCAGGTGCAGAATGTCACCCAACTGATTGCGCAGATTAGCCAGTCGACGTCCGAACAGGCCACCGGGCTGTCGGGATTAACCCGGGCCGTGGCGAAACTTGATGAGATCACCCAGATGAATGCCGGGCTGGTGGCGGAAAGCGCCAATGTATCGGCGATGGTCAAACATCGCGCCAGCCGGCTGCAGGATGCCGTCACCGTTCTGCATTAATCCAGCTGTGAGATCTCCAGCGCCGCGCGGTCGATGATACCGATAATCTGCTTCAGCTGCGCGTCGCTGGTCTCGCCCTGATTAACCTTCAGGTCCAGTACGGCCTTAAAGTTGTCCAGCGCCCGTTTCATCTGCGGATTTTTACGCAGCTCGTGGCCCACCATTCTGGCCTTCATCCGGGCGCGGATATGCTCCAGATGCTCCTGGCTCTCTTCCAGCGTTTGCTTGCCTTCGGCGGTAATGGCGATTTTCTTGCGCCCACCGTCTTCTTCCTGAACCGTAATCAGCCCCTGGTCCTGAAGCAGATCGAGCGAGGGGTAGATCACGCCCGGGCTGGGGCTGTAGTTCCCCTTGGTCAGGGTTTCAATGGCTTTAATCAGCTCATAGCCGTGGCTGGCGCTGTCCTGCAGAATGCTGAGGATCACCAGACGCAGCTCGCCGTGGCCGAAGAAGCGTTGACGCCGCCCGCCGCCGTGGCCTTCACCGCGCCCGCCGCGCTCACCACAATGACCACGACCGCCACGGCCGCGATGTTCAGTATCAGAGAAAGGTCTCATTGTTCTATCCTTCTTGTCATTTAGATATATCTAATTTATATCTAAATGTATGTCTTTAGCAATATCGAAAATATTTAATTTTTTATCTTGTTGATATTAATCGCATTTGTTTTTATGTGTGATTTTTTTGTTCTTGTCTGCATCTATATCATAAAAACTGCTTGCTTTCTTCTTAATTGGCAATCATTATCATTTGCAAAATATTTAGATATATCTATTTGCGAGAGAGACGCTCCATGAAAGAGAAAAAGTACCCACAGCGCGTGCGCAATGAACTCCGTTTTCGTGAACTGACCGTACTGCGCGTTGAGCGCATTGGCGAGGCATTCCAACGCGTGGTGCTGGGCGGCGAGGCGCTGGAAGGCTTTAGTTCGCGCGGTTTTGACGATCACACCAAGCTGTTCTTCCCGGAAGCTGGGGCAAAAATTACGCCGCCGACGATGACTGATGAAGGCATCGTCTGGGCCGACGGCGTGCGTCCGCAGGCGCGCGACTATACCCCGCTGTACGACGCCGAACGCCACGAGCTGGCCTATGACTTCTTTATTCACGACGGCGGCGTGGCTAGCCGGTGGGCGATGAATGCCAAAGCGGGTGATACGCTGACGCTCGGCGGGCCGCGTGGTTCGCTGGTGGTGCCGGAAGATTATGCCTGGCAGCTGTATGTGTGCGATGAAACCGGTATGCCGGCGCTGCGTCGCCGTCTGACGTCTTTACGCGCGCTGGCGCAGCGCCCGCAGGTCACCGCGCTGGTGATGGTGCGTGATGTGGCCGATAAAGCCTATCTGGCCGATTTTGACGAGTTCAATATCGAATGGATTAGCGACTATAACGCGGCGGCCGTCGCTGCCCGGCTGGCGCAGCTTAAGGTACCGGAGTCCGACTATTTCATCTGGCTGACCGGTGAAGGGAAGGTGGTTAAACAGCTGACCGATGGATTTGTGACCGACGCGATGGACCCGCAGCTGGTCCGCTCAAGCGCTTACTGGCACGCGAAGTAAGCCCATGCCACCGCGGGTTCTCCCACGGCCAGCGGTTCTGCCAATGGCGCATGCTTGCGCCATGACTTTTGCCCTTTTCATCTCTACGAGACTAATCGACGCTTATCCTGAACTATCCACTTAAGAGCGTCTTTTCCCTACTTTTTATACTTTTATTTTGCGCGTAAATGCCGGTGATTTTCTGTTGCCTTAATTTAATAATTCATTGTTTTATAAAGTAAATAAACCAATTCCTGTATGATATTGTGATGTCAATCACCTAATGCCTTCTGCCAATACAAAATCTATAAAAGTAGATGTTTGTCGAGTTTTCATCTAAAAATAGCGGGGCAGGGGCTAGACATGACCATATTATGGTTATCAAATGGTTAAAAAATACCTGGTCGAATGTAAAACATCGACAAAATTAGAAAATGGCTAGCCTGCTTACACGACTGACCTGCGTTACGACGCACCTTCTCTGGAGAGATTATGCATTCCTCTGTTAATAAAAACGAAAGCCGAACTTTTTTCGGTCATCCCTATCCGTTGGGTTCGCTGTTCTTTACCGAAATGTGGGAGCGCTTCTCGTTTTACGGCATCCGTCCATTACTGATCCTGTTCATGGCAGCCACCGTTTATGACGGCGGTATGGGACTTGCGCGCGAAAACGCATCGGCGATTGTCGGGATCTTTGCCGGCACCATGTACCTGGCGGCGCTGCCGGGCGGCTGGCTGGCGGATAACTGGCTTGGCCAGCAAAAAGCGGTGTGGTACGGCTCCATTCTGATTGCGCTGGGCCACCTGGCGATTGCGCTGTCTGCCTTTATGGGCGACAACCTGTTCTTTATCGGCTTAATGTTTATCGTTCTGGGGTCGGGCCTGTTCAAAACCTGTATCTCGGTGATGGTCGGTACGCTGTATAAAAAAGGCGATGCCCGCCGCGACGGCGGCTTCTCGCTGTTTTATATGGGCATCAATATGGGGTCGTTTATCGCGCCGCTGATTTCCGGTTGGCTGATTAAATCACACGGCTGGCACTGGGGCTTTGGCATCGGCGGTATCGGGATGCTGGTGGCGCTGGTTATCTTCCGCGTGTTTGCGGTTCCGGCGATGAAACGCTACGACAGCGAAGTGGGGCTGGACTCCACCTGGAACAGCCCGGTGGTGAAGAAGAACGGCGTAGGCGCATGGCTGCTGGCGCTGGCCGTGGGCGTGGCGGTTATTATCACCCTGATTGCTCAGGGCGTGATTGTCATTAACCCGGTGGCGGTGGCGAGCGTGCTGGTGTACGTGATTGCCGCATCGGTAGCGCTGTACTTTATCTATCTGTTCGCCTTTGCCGGCCTGAGCCGTAAAGAACGTGCCCGTCTGCTGGTATGCTTTATTCTGCTGGTTTCCGCGGCGTTCTTCTGGTCTGCCTTTGAGCAGAAACCGACTTCCTTCAACCTGTTTGCCAACGACTACACCAACCGCATGATCGGTGATTTTGAGATCCCAGCCGTGTGGTTCCAGTCGATTAACGCCCTGTTTATCATCCTGCTGGCGCCGGTATTCAGCTGGGCCTGGCCTGCGCTGGCGCGTAAGAACGTGCGCCCGGGCAGTATCACCAAGTTTGTGATTGGTATTCTGTGCGCGGCGGCGGGCTTTGGCCTGATGATGATGGCGGCGCAGAACGTACTGAACAGCGGCGGCGCTGGCGTTTCGCCAATGTGGCTGGTGGGCAGTATTCTGATGCTGACGCTGGGCGAGCTGTGCCTCAGCCCGATTGGTCTGGCGACCATGACGCTGCTGGCCCCGGAAAGAATGCGCGGCCAGATGATGGGGCTGTGGTTCTGCGCCAGCGCGCTGGGTAACCTGGCGGCTGGCCTGATTGGCGGCCACGTGAAGGCCGACCAGTTGGATATGCTGCCGGACCTGTTCGCCCGCTGCTCTATCGCGCTGTTGATCTGTGCTGCCGTATTATGCGTGCTGATTGTTCCGGTGCGTCGGATGCTGGAAAACAGCAAATCCAGCGCGGAGCAGAACCCGGCGGCTAACGTCTGATTGTCATTCAACATCACCTGCCGGCGCCGATGCGCCGGCTTTTTTTTGCGCAAACGGCGGCCAAAAGGGTGACAGCTCACGAAAAAATGCAAGAACGTGAGCGGTTTCTTTGAAATTCCGCTCGATTCCAGTCCATAGTATAGACTTGTTTACTACGTGGTTAATTTAAGGACAAGAATATGCCAGCAGTCATTGATAAAGCGTTGGATTTTATTGGTGGTATGAATACGTCTGAGCCGGTGCCACAGTCCATGGACGAAAGTACAGCGAAGGGAATTCTGAAATATTTAAAAGAGCTGGGCGTGCCCGCGAGCGCGGCCGACATTACGGCGCGGGGCGAGCGTGAAGGCTGGAATGCTGGCTTTACCCAGAAAGTTGCTGGCTGGGCCGATAAGGTGGATTCCGGCGACCATATGCTGATTAAAAACCCGGAATACTTCTCCGATTACATGCGCGAAGAGCTTCGCGCGCTGGTATAAGCCCTCGACGGCGGCGCTCTCGCGAAGGCGGTGAGAGCGCAAAGTACCTCGTTTTGCAATTAATCTGAAAACAGCCGCCCTTTCTTGAGACATCCTCCCCCCCCTTTTATAATTCCGCTAAGAAAGACCATTTTTAATAAAAAATATTATTAAAAACATCATCATACGAATGATGTTTTTAGCGATGACTCCCCTGCATCCAGAGATAAATATGAACCTTACCGTTAAATATCGTGCCGATATTGATGGGCTGCGCGCGCTCGCCGTCCTCCTTGTGGTGCTTTTTCACTTTGGGCTTGGATTCCCCGGTGGATTTGTCGGCGTCGATGTTTTCTTCGTGATTTCAGGCTATCTGATCGGCGGCCATATTTATCAAAGTAAGCTGGCGGGGCATTTCTCGTGGCGACAGTTTTATGTTCGCCGAATTAAGCGAATTCTGCCTGCGCTGATCGCCGTAGTGATTGCGGTGTGGCTGGTGATGTTTTTTATCTCGACGCCCGCGGACTTCAGAAAATTAGGCCGCGATGCGGCGGCGACGCTGCTGTCGGTCTCTAACGTCACGTTGTGGAATTCTATCGACTATTTCAGCCCCAGCGCCGAGCATAACCCTTTGCTGATGACCTGGTCGCTGGGGGTGGAAGAGCAGTTCTATTTTCTCGCGCCGCTGCTGATTCTTGCGCTGACGCGGTTTGATAAAAAACTCTCTTTTTTATTGATGGGGAGCGTCACGCTGCTCTGTTTTGCCATTGCCGCCGCCGGGACGCTGCAGATCCCACATAGCGCATGGTTTTTGACGCCGTTTCGCGCCTGGGAGCTTTTTGCCGGCGCGCTGCTGGGGATGGCGCATACCCACTTTCCTGCCGCTTTTTCAGCCAGGGCAGATAACCTGAAGTCTACTTCAGGTGTTTTGCTGATAATCCTGTGCGCGCTATTTTACGATGACCAGACCTCATTCCCGGGCGTTGGCGCGCTGCCGGTGGTGATCGGCGCCGTGCTGCTGCTGGATGGGCAGACGGCGCTGCTCAACCGTCGGCTATTGTCCTGGAAACCGCTGCGTTTTATTGGGCTAATTTCCTACTCGCTCTACCTCTGGCACTGGCCGGTTATCAGCCTTTATCACTATCTCTGTGAGGCGGAGCCGGGAACCGGGATGCGAGTACTGCTGATTGCGCTTTCTTTCCTGCTGGCGACGATAAGCTACTACATCATTGAGAAACCGTTTCGGGCGGCACAGCTGCCGCCATCCCGCGTATTCTGGCGCTACGGGATGGCGATGGGCCTGCTGACGGTGGTATTTGCGACTACCTGGCTGCAAAAGGGCTTTCCTGAGCGTTGGCCAGCGAGTTTTACCCAGATGCAGACGGAGATAGAAGAAGCGGAAGACAGCTGCATGACCTCCTACGGTAATATCCTGCTGACCGCCACCCCTCGCTGTACCGGCGGCGGTGCGCAGGAGAAAATCGCGCTGATAGGCGATAGCCATGCTGGTGCGCTGGCCGCGGCGTTTCGCAAGCTGGCGCACGACCAGCATCTGACGCCGGTGATTTTCGCGAAATCGTCCTGTGCGCCGCTATCCGGCGTGTACCGACTGGCCGCCGGATGGCCGCTGCATGACGCGCAGTGCCGAGCCTTCAAGCTTGATGTCGACAGCTATCTGGCGCAGGACAAGCAGATTTCGACGGTGATTCTTACCGGTTTCTGGCAGTCCGGGTTGATGGCGGGGAAAGCGCCCTGGCAGTCTGAATCCACGCCGTCTTTAGACCCCGCTCAGGCGCTGCAGCAGGGGCTGACGGAGAGCATCACCCGCTTGCAGCAGATGGGGAAACGAGTGATTGTGCTGGGCGATGTACCGATGATGAATTTCTCCCCGCCCAAACGGGTGATGCGCTGCTTTAGCCGGGCGTTTGCCTACGCTAACCCGCAAAGCGCCGGGATGTGTGAAGTGGTTGGTCACGATAGCGTTGAGCCTGACGCCAGTACGGTGCTGCTCAGCAAGGTATCGACGCAGCTGAACGCCGAATTCGCCAGCCTGAAGGATGCGCTGTGCGACGCTGCGACCTGCCGCTTTGCGGAAAACACGCATATTTATTACAAAGACCCGCAGCATTTGACGCGGTATGGTGCGGATAAGGTACTTAAGAGCGTGGTGATGCCGATGATTGCGCGCTGAGGGATGTTGTAAGGCAATAAAATATGGGTAAACAGAATCTGAAAAGTTAAGTACCGATGTCCTGTCGTTAGTATCTCTCCCTTCTAGCCAGCAGGATGAGATACCTTTCTTACCGGATGTTGGTTATGAAATAATAATTATGCTTTCAGCTAGTGCACAGGTGGTAAAACCTCACAGAATTAAGTCATAGAGGAGTGGTTAATCGGCCAGTTCAGTAGCGATCAACGGCAGTAGGAACACAATGTCTTGAACGAGTTCGGATGGAGGTAATGCTTGTCAAAATATGAGCTTAATACCGCAGAAGAACGTTATCAGCCTGGTTCGGATGATTTGGTTTTAGCGAACAAGCTGAACATTATCGATGCTGCTGAAATGGATACTCTGGAGTCAGGGCTGCTGCTCATGTTGTATGAGCAGCTTTTTATCAGTCAGCAACTACCTGCAACGTTGAGCTTTGAGCATATCCGCGAGTGGCACCGAAAATGGTTAGGTAATGTCTATGACTGGGCTGGAAAACTCCGTAACGCGAACCTTGCAAAAGATGGGTTTCAGTTTGCCGCTGCGGACAGGATCCCAGTGCTGATTGCAGGCTTTGAAAAACAATACCTTTCCCGCTTCACGGAATTGAACACATTGTCCCGCGCCGAGCTGGCTGGTTTTTTGGCGGAATGCCACGTGGAATTTATTTTGATCCATCCCTTTCGGGAAGGTAACGGACGTTTGTCGCGCTTACTTTTTGATGTACTGGCGGTTCAGGCGGGTGTCGGGGTGCTGGATTACAGCTTATGGGATGAGCATAAAGCATTTTACTTCAAGGCGATTCAGGCTGGTGTGTCAGGTAATTTTGCCCCCATGATCCGGCTGGTTAGCGATATTCTGCCTGATTAACGAGCCAAACCAACCGCTTTAGCCTGTGCCTGAAAGCGTTTGAGCTGTTGCTCGATTTTCTCCACAGAAACGCCGGTTTCAATTGCGGTAGAGCTGGCAACGGTGCGGAAGAGTTGCTTTTTAGTGACCAAAGGATGCGCTGTTTTCTTTGTCATGGGGAGAGCCTCATAGTTGATGCCTTCATTCTAGTTCGCCCTGATACTGCTCACAAGAGGTGCTCGGTATTGTGTACCATTTACGCATAGTGTAGTGGTTTACTGAATTTAGACACCTGATAGAGGCGATATGCTCATCTCAGAACATTACCGGTGCCTCAATGAAAAAAAGAAATTTCAGCGCAGAGTTTAAACGCGAATCCGCTCAACTGGCTCTTGATCAGAACTACACCGTTGCAGCTACGGCCAGTGGTATGGACCTGGGGCTTTCTACCATGACGCGATGGGTAAAGCAGTTACGGGATGAACGACAGGGCAAAATACCTAAATTCTGAAGCCTAGGGGACTAAAAGGGGCCGTGCGCTTCATAATAAAAAAGCCATCCCGTTTAGGATGGCTTAACAATATGATTATAAAGCTAAAATTTGGTGGCCCCTGTTGGGTTTGAACCAACGACCAAGCGATTATGAGTCGCCTGCTCTAACCACTGAGCTAAGGGGCCATGATAGCCGACGATTATAAAGTAACAGCGCCCGCCAATCCAGCGCTAAGCGCGCACATGCTGTTTTTATAAACAATGCATTTTCAATTCGTTATACTCGTCTCACGTTGTATTGGTAGGGGTTATTATGGTTAAGGACGTTATCGATTCGGGGCTGCGGGTGCTGTTTTGCGGTATCAACCCGGGGCTGTCTTCGTCTTCTCTGGGCTATCCCTTTGCGCATCCTGCGAACCGTTTCTGGAAGGTGCTGCATCTGGCGGGATTTACCGAGCGTCAGCTGAAACCGGAAGAGGCGGCGCAGATGCTCGACTTTCGCTGTGGTGTGACCAAGCTGGTGGAGCGCCCGACGGTACAGGCGACGGAAGTGACCTTACAGGAGCTGCGCAGCGGCGGCCAGGCGCTGATTGAGAAGGTTGAGCACTATCGGCCTGCTGCGTTGGCGGTGCTCGGTAAGCAGGCCTTTGAGCGTGGTCTGGGGCAGCGGGGCGCGACGTGGGGGAAGCAGACGTATAAGATTGGCAATACCGAAGTGTGGGTGCTGCCGAACCCGAGCGGGTTGAGCCGGATTACGCTGGATAAGCTGGTTGAGGCATATCAGGCGCTGGATGTGGCGCTGAAGGCGCGAGGCCTGTAGGCCGGATAAACGAAGTGCCATCCGGCAGAACCCGTGCAGATTGCCGGATGGCGGCGTAAACGCCTTATCCGGCCTACCGTTCCTGCGCGGATAATGGGCAAAAAAAAGCTCCCAAAAGGGAGCTTTTTCACATTGGCCGGGGCGATTAATCGTCCAGGAAGCTACGCAGCACTTCAGAACGGCTCGGGTGGCGCAGTTTACGCAGCGCCTTCGCTTCGATCTGACGAATACGTTCACGGGTAACGTCGAACTGTTTACCCACTTCTTCCAGCGTGTGGTCGGTGTTCATATCAATACCGAAACGCATACGCAGGACTTTCGCTTCACGAGCGGTCAGGCCAGCCAGAACGTCGTGAGTGGCGGCACGCAGGCTCTCGGTGGTGGCAGAGTCCAGCGGCAGCTCAAGGGTGGTATCCTCGATGAAATCACCCAGATGCGAATCTTCATCGTCGCCGATCGGCGTTTCCATGGAGATAGGCTCTTTGGCTATCTTCAGCACTTTACGGATCTTGTCTTCCGGCATCAGCATGCGTTCGGCCAGCTCTTCCGGCGTCGGCTCGCGGCCCATCTCTTGCAGCATCTGACGGGAGATACGGTTGAGCTTGTTGATGGTCTCAATCATATGTACCGGGATACGGATGGTGCGCGCCTGGTCGGCGATAGAACGGGTGATCGCCTGACGGATCCACCAGGTTGCGTAGGTGGAGAACTTGTAACCACGACGGTATTCAAACTTATCTACCGCTTTCATCAGACCGATGTTGCCTTCCTGAATCAGATCGAGGAACTGCAGACCACGGTTGGTGTATTTTTTAGCGATGGAAATAACCAGACGCAGGTTGGCCTCAACCATTTCTTTCTTGGCGCGACGGGCGCGGGCTTCACCGATGGATACGCGACGGTTAACTTCTTTAATTTCCGGAATGCTCAGACCAACGCGTTCTTCAACGGCGCGGATTTTCTTCTGCGAACGGAAAATTTCCAGACGGTAGGTGTCGAGTTTTTTCGAGTAGCTGTGACCGGCAGCGATCAGGCCATCGATCCATTCGTTGCTGACTTCGTTACCCTGAAATTCTTTGATGAAGTCTTTACGGTCCATGCCGCACTTACGGGTCATCATCACCATGATCTGACGTTCCTGGGTACGGATCAGATCCAGCGCATCGCGTGCACTGTTAACCAGTGAGTCGAAGTATTTTGGCGTCAGTTTAATTGGTGCGAACAGCTCGGCCAGTTTGGCGAGGGCTTCTTCGGTTTTCTTGTGCGCACGACCATTTTTGGCCAGAGATTTTTCCATGGCGTCATGGGCTGCACGGATTTCATCGAAACGACGGGTAACTTCGGCCATGTCGATGCCGCTGTCTTCGCTGTCATCGGTGCTGTCGTCGTCATCGGTGCTGTCATCGTCGGCTTCTTCTGCGGCAGCAGCGGCTTCCGGACCGGCTTGTGGGCCTGGCTCAGGATCAACATCGGACGGATCGATAAAACCGGAGAAAATATCGCCAACGCGGTTCGGATCTTCTTCCGCTTCTCTGAAAGCGTTCAGAATGGTTTCAGCAGCGCCCGGATAGTAAGCCAGAGCGGACATCACTTCGCGGATGCCTTCTTCGATACGCTTGGCGATTACGATTTCGCCTTCGCGGGTCAGCAGTTCCACAGTACCCATTTCGCGCATATACATACGCACAGGGTCGGTGGTGCGGCCAACGTCGGATTCAACCAGAGCCAGGGCAGCGGCCGCTTCTTCTGCTGCGGCGTCATCGGCGGCATCAGACATAAACAGTGAGTCACCATCGGGCGCAACTTCAGATACCGGAATACCGATATCGTTGATCATGCGGATGATGTCTTCGACCTGATCCGGATTGGCAATATCGTCCGGCAGGTGGTCGTTTACCTGGGCATAAGTCAGGTAACCCTGCTCTTTGCCTTTGGCGATAAGTTCTTTAAGACGGGATTGTTGCGTGTTCGCTGACATAGAAGCCCTGTGTTCCGTTTTTTAAGGCGGAAGAAAAACGCCGAAGTATAACTTTTAACCGATCTTTAGGCCATAGGCACGACGTTAGGTTCCGCTGTTTTTGCGGATGCCGGTGCCTGTAACCGCAGGGTTCGGTTGCTTGCTTCACTATCTTCAGCAAGGTCAGTTAACGTGGGAAATCGGCCTGGCGAAAATATGCCCGGATGTGCCGATGCTGGCCTCTTGGCTCTGTCACGTTGGTTGCTGCGCTGCTGCAGTCGTTTATTGAATCCGGCAGCATTATAAAGCGGCTGTTGTCCGGATTCAGAAGTTCTTTGTATATAAGGGCTGTTGGTTAAATCTCAAGTCCCTGCGGCCGTTTTCTTTGCTGTATTGCGGCCACTTTGTCTGTTTTTTGTTCAGTGTCTGTTTTCAGTGGCGGGCGTAAATACGCGCACGCTTTTTGTTAATGCTGTGCAGTTGCTGGTGCAGTTCGCGTTTACGGGCTTTTTCTTCGTCGCTGAGTTTCTCGCCGCGTTCAAATTTGCTGGTCAGAGTGCGCAGTTCGGCGCTGAGTTTGCGCGCGCTCATCTGTTTCAGCACCACGGCGATATCGGCCGCGGTCGGTTTCATCTGGCTGTTGGGGTTGTCGGCCAGTTGCTGCAGTTCTGCCTGATAGGGCGAACCGATCCACTGAATAAGCAGACCAACACTGCTTTGTTGCGGTGCCTGTTTCAGCTTGCGCAGCACTTCAATCAGCAGGCGTTCGTACTCACTCTCCGGCTCGGTGTCGGGGAGTTCGAGCTCGGCTGAAAGTGATGGCTGCTTGACCAGTGCGGTCAGCGCTTTATGCACCAGTGGTGCCAGGGTGTCGGCACTGTGATCCTGATGCGGTGGCTGCGGTTCGTGCCGCTCATCGTCCAGATAAGAAGGCAGCTGCTCTTCGTATTGTGCCTGTTCCGCCACGGCGGCTGTTGCTGGTGGCGATGACTCAAGGCGGTCGAGGGCGACACTGTCGGCGCCCAGTTCGTCACGCAGTTTATTGCGCATCAGGCTGCGCAACATGCTTTTCGGCAGTTTATTAATTAACGGGGCGGCCAGCTGATCAAGGCGTGCTTTGCCATCCAGAGTGTCGAAGTCGACCTGTTCTTTCAGGTGGTCGAACAGAAATTCTGGCAGATGCACGGCCTGATTCAGGCGCTGTTCAAAGGCATCTTTGCCTTCCTGACGAACCAGTGTGTCCGGGTCTTCGCCATCGGGCAGAAACAGAAAGCGTGCCTGTACGCCGTCTTCCAGTACCGGTAATACGGTTTCCATCGCCCGCGCTGCGGCGGTGCGTCCGGCCCGATCGCCGTCAAAGCAGAAAATCACTTCCGGCACGACTTTAAATAAGCGCCGCAGGTGGTGCTCGCTGGTAGCGGTGCCAAGGGTGGCCACGGCGTAATGAATGCCAAATTCGGCCAGCGCGACCACATCCATATAGCCTTCAACGATGACGATACGGGTCAGCTTCTGGCGGATTTTACGTGCTTCGTACAGGCCATAAAGTTCGCGGCCTTTCTGGAAAATCGGGGTTTCCGGCGAGTTCAGATATTTGGGTTTTTCGTCACCCAGTACGCGACCACCAAAAGCGATATAACGGCCGCGGGCATCGCGTATCGGAAACATAATGCGGTCGCGGAAACGGTCGTACGTGCGGCCATCTTCTTTTTCAATCAGCATACCGCAGCTGATCAGTTGTTTGATCAGCTCGCGTTCGCCATTGGCGGCGAGAAAGTTCTGCAGGTTATCCCAGCCGGGCGGGGCGTAGCCGATGCCGAAGAATTTGGCTGCCTTGCCGGATAAACCACGGTTTTTTAAATAATCGACAGCTTTGCCGCGCTGTTCATGGCTGCGCAGCATTTTTTCAAAATAGTCACCGGCTTTCTGCATCAGCTCGAACAGTGGCTGGTGTTGTTGTTCCTGGCGGGCTTCGAAGCTGACCTGTTCTTTCGGTACTTCCATACCGGCCTGGGTGGCCAGTTTTTCTACCGCATCGGGAAAACTCAAGCCATCGAATTCCATCACGAATTTAAGCGCGCTGCCGGAAGCGCCGCAGCCAAAGCAGTAATAAAACTGTTTGTCCGGGCTGACGGTAAACGACGGCGACTTTTCGTTATGGAAAGGACAGCAGGCGGAGTAGTTTTTGCCGGTCTTTTTCAGTTTGACACGACTGTCCACCACATCGATTACATCGACGCGGGCGAGCAGATCATCAATAAAAGACTGGGGTATGCGGCCTGCCATAAATGCGGTGCCTGTTGCTGAGCGTATATTTGATTAAGCCGTATAAACGACAAAAGCGCTACACACCGGGATGGGTAGCGCTTCTATTGCCTGCAGAGCAGAATCAGCCCAGTTGAGACTTCACCAGTTGACTGATCTGTGCCATATCGGCACGACCTTGCACTTGTGGTTTCAGGATGCCCATGACTTTGCCCATGTCCTGCATTGAAGCAGCACCGGACTGTGCAATCGCATCAGCCACCAGTTTGGCCAACTCTTCTTCGCTCAAGGCTTCCGGCAGAAATTCGCTCAGTACATCAATTTCGTACTGCTCGACCGCTGCCAGGTCGTCGCGTCCGGCGGCAGAATACTGCGCGATGGAGTCACGACGTTGTTTGGTCATTTTGTCGAGAATAGCCAGAGCACGCTCGTCGTCGATTTCAATTCGCTCATCGACTTCTACGCGTTTGAATTCTGCCTGCGCTAAACGCAGAGCATTCAGCCGCTCTTTTTCTTTGGCGCGCATTGCCGCTTTAACAGCGTCTTTAATGGTAGCAACCAGAGTACTCATGCGGTCTCCTTTCTTCCCGTAACCCGGCTCTTAGTAGAGGCGGGTCATTTTGCGCTGTTCGCGCTGCACTTTCTTCAAGTGACGCTTAACAGCGGCAGCCGCTTTGCGCTTACGGATCCAGGTTGGCTTCTCGTAGTGCTCACGACGACGTACTTCAGACAGTACGCCTGCTTTTTCGCAAGAACGCTTGAAGCGACGCAGTGCGACGTCAAACGGTTCGTTTTCTTTAACTTTTACAGCTGGCATCCAATCACCTACGTTTTAAATCAGTCTGTTTATGGGGAAACCACAGGCCCCAGTTAGAGGGCGGGCATTCTAAATCCTTTGTCCGTGGATTGCAAAGAGTAGTTTGCAGATTGACCCCGGGCAACCGGCAGCCCGCGTATTTGCTGGGTTCTGGCCGATGAGTAGCGGAGATTATCCTGTCTTTCCTGCGCCCCCGGCGGGGCATCCCGGCCGATCGGGGAATTGCGGCTGGCGCAGGCTGGGGTGCGGCAGTATCATGCGCCCCTTCGTTAGATCGTGTGAGAAGAGATTATTTATGCGGGTTTTAGGTCTGGAAACATCCTGTGATGAAACCGGCATCGCCCTGTATGACAGCAAGCAGGGTTTGCTGGCGCACCGGGTTTACTCTCAGATTGCACTGCATGCCGAATATGGCGGCGTGGTGCCGGAACTGGCTTCCCGTGACCATGTGCGCAAAGCATTACCGCTGATCCGTGAAGTGATGGACGAAGCCGGCCTGACACTGAAAGATCTGGATGGTGTGGCCTACACCTCAGGCCCGGGTCTGGTGGGTGCTTTGCTGGTTGGTGCCTGTCTGGGCCGCAGCCTGGCCTGGGCACTCGATCTGCCGGCAATTGGTGTTCACCATATGGAAGGCCACCTGCTGGCACCCATGCTGGAAGATAATCCGCCACCATTCCCTTTAATTGCGTTGCTGGTATCCGGTGGGCACACCCAGCTGGTGCAGGTCGATGGTATTGGTCGTTACAGCCTGCTGGGCGAATCCCTTGACGATGCGGCCGGTGAAGCCTTCGATAAAGCCGCAAAAATGATGGGGCTGCCGTATCCCGGCGGTCCGGCGCTGAGTGCTCTGGCGGCTCAGGGCGATGATAAACGCTTTAAATTCCCGCGCCCGATGACCGACCGTCCTGGTTTGGATTTCAGCTTCAGTGGCTTAAAAACCCGGGTACGTACCACCATTCTTGAATGTGCGGTCGATGGTGTACTGGCGGATCAGGATAAAGCGGATATTTCTGCCTGTTTTCAGGCGGCCGTGGTCGATACGCTGGCGATTAAATGCAAACGGGCGATGCAGCAAACCGGTATTAACCGCCTGATTATTGCCGGCGGTGTCGGTGCTAATAAACGCCTGCGCGAAAAATTACGTACCACCGCAGAAGCTCTGGGCGGCGCGGTATTTTACCCGCGGCCGGAACTCTGTACCGACAACGGTGCCATGATTGCTTATGCCGGAACCCAGCGCTTAGTGGCTGGAGAGCAGTCGGATCTGGCGGTATCGGTGGTGCCGCGCTGGCCGATGACCAGTCTGACGCCGGTTGATTGTGTTGCGCCTGACGCTAACGCAGAAAGTGGTGCTGAGCATGGATAAGGTGTTTATCCGCGGTTTAAAAGTCGATGCCGTTATCGGCGTTTACGACTGGGAAAAACAGGTGCGCCAGCCGCTGATTTTCGATCTGGAAATGGCCTGGGATATTCGTCTGGCGGCTGCCACCGACGATTTAATGCACGCGTTAAATTATCAGGCCGTCACCGAATTTATTGAGCGTTTTGTGCGTGAGCAGCATTTCCAGTTGCTGGAATCATTGCTGGAGCGTCTGGCTGAGGCGCTGCGCAAAGAGTTTGGTATGCCCTGGCTGGGCATTCAGGTAGAAAAACCGGCGGTTGTGCCGCAGGCGCGTGCGGTTGGCCTGTACATTGAACGCGGTGATCAGCCGGCAGGAGACAAGCGCTGATGTCGCGGGTGTTCCTTGGTTTAGGTTCCAATATCGATGCTGAGCAGAATCTGGCGGCTGGTATTGCGCGCCTGAGTCAGCAGTATTCATTGCTGCGTGTGTCGCCCTGGTATCGTTCCCCGGCCATGGGTTTCGACGGCCCGGATTTTATTAATCTGGTGGTTGAAATTGAGTGCGCCTGTTCTCTGGCGGAACTTGCGGCCGGTTTAAAACAGCTGGAATTTGATTTTGGCCGCAGCGCTGATGCGGTGAAATATTCATCCCGTGCGCTGGATATCGATATTTTATTGTTTGATGATCTGGCCGGCGATTTTGCCGGGCTGCAATTGCCGCGCTCTGATATTCAGCAATTTGCTTTTGTTTTACGCCCGCTGCTGGATATTTTTCCTGACGGTGTTGATCCTGCCGACGGAACACCACTGACGCATTACTGGCCGGCATTAACCGACCAGCCGTTGTATCCGGTACGCGCCAGCCAGAATTCTGTTGCCCGCGGCTAGACGGGTTTTAACAGCGGTTTTTAACACCGGTTTTTATTCAGCGTTTAATTGCTGCTGTGTTTTCCAGTGTTGCAGATGTTTGTCCCGCGCTTCGTTCAGTGCGGTTCTTATTGCTGCGCCCTGATGCCCTTGGGCGATCATATCCTGAGCATTAATACTCAGCGCTTCTTTGAGTGCCGCACGCATATAACCGGCCTGTGGATAAGGCTCATTTTCCAGCCCGGTACGGCCTTTGGCATCCGCCTCGCAGACCAGTAAAAACTGTTCAAAACGCTCACTTTTGCGCCAGGCATCAAGCTGATTAAAGACTTTATTCAGCGTACTGCCCTTCAGTTCAAAGGCACGGTGTACATGGGTATGAAATTCACTGCTGAGCACGGCTAATTCCGCTGCATCCCGTGGTGCTTTCAGGCGCTGATGCAGGGCTTTTAACGGCTTTTTACCGCGCGCTTCGTGAGCAATATGACGTGGCCATTCTTCTTCTGGTGTCAGTGCTTTACCCAGATCATGACTGAGGGCTGCCCAGCGTACAGCTATGCTGTCGCTGAGTTGTGCTGCGGCTTTTAACGACAGCAGTGCATGAATACCGCAATCAATTTCCGGATGATGTTTTTCCGGTTGCGGAATGCCGAACAGGGCATCGATTTCAGCGAACCAGACCTTTAATGCACCGCAGTCGCGCAGCACCTGAAAATACACTTCCGGCTGTTGTTCACCCAGTGCCCGTTGAGTTTCGTTCCAGACACGTTCAGCCACCAGATGATCCAGTTCGCCAGCGTTTACCATATTACGCATCAGGGTCATTGTTTCGTCGGCAACACGGAAGCCCAGAGGAGCAAAACGGGCAGCAAAACGGGCAACGCGTAACACCCGTAACGGGTCTTCAGCAAACGCCGGTGATACGTGGCGTAATAAGCGTTGTTGCAGATCGGACTGGCCATGGTAAGGGTCAATAATATTGCCATGATCGTCCTGCGCCATGGCATTAATGGTCAGGTCGCGGCGCAGTAAATCTTCTTCCAGCGTGATGTCCGGACTGAAGCGGCAGTCAAAACCCTGATAGCCCTGACCGCTTTTCCGT
>NZ_JBKDZH010000005.1:0-13187 GCF_047971185.1 Kluyvera sp. | reverse complement strand
ATGGCTTTGTGTACGTCGACCGCGATGACGCCGGCAACGGGACGCTGGCGCGGACGCGTAAGAAATCGTTCTGGTGGTATAAGAAGGTGATTGCCAGCAACGGGGAAGATTTGGCGTAATGGCCCGGAGCGTTGACGCGAGCGGCCACGCCCCCGCAATTGTCTCGTATACACAGCTCCCCGGCGACAGTGATCAGATAGGAGGGAGATGTATTTGGATTGATCACTCCGTTGCGCTCCTTTTCAGCTATCGCCACATAAATTGTACGGGCGCAGGGAGCGCGCAAGGGGCGGCCAGTCGCCGCCGCCCCCTGCACCCCCGGGCTCTGGCGGCAAAATCGCCGCTACGCGGTTCCCTCAGCTTATCCCTTACGGCTTTCGGGTCGGGCGCGAGGTAACATCCCTGTAAAGCCGCGCCCTCAGCCCACATCCCTGTGGGCTGCCCCGGCCTTCAGGGAACGCTTCGGCGATTTAGACGCCACTAACACCAGTGCGGTCTTTTAGTTAACAGCAAAAACCAGAATTACTGAAACCGATGAGTCTCTACGCCAAATCTTCCCCGTTGCTGGCAATCACCTTCTTATACCACCAGAACGATTTCTTACGCGTCCGCGCCAGCGTCCCGTTGCCGGCGTCATCGCGGTCGACGTACACAAAGCCATAGCGTTTGCTCATTTCACCGGTCGACGCCGCCACCAGGTCAATGCAGCCCCAGGTGGTGTAACCGATCAGCGGTACCCCGTCTTCAATGGCATCGCCCATCGCGCGGATATGTTCGCGCAAATAGCTGATGCGATAATCGTCGTCAATCTGGCCGTCGGCGTTCACCACGTCCTTCGCGCCCAGTCCGTTCTCCACCAGGAACAGCGGCTTCTGATAGCGGTCGTACATCATGTTCATGGTGATGCGCAGGCCGAGCGGGTCGATACCCCAGCCCCATTCGCTGGCCTCAATGTACGGGTTTTTCAGCGACTTCACGATGTTGGCGGCGTTGGTGTTGTTGGCATTCATATCCGCCGATGCGCAGCGTGAGGCGTAGTAGCTGAACGACACAAAGTCGACCGTGTGCTTGAGCGCTTCATCGTCGCCAGCTTCTTTGGCGATGGTCACGCCTTTCTCGCGGAACACGCGCGCCGAGTAGGCCGGGTAGCGGCCGCGCGCCTGCACGTCGATAAAGAACAGGTTTTCGCGATCTTTCTCCAGCGCCGCCCACACATCCTCCGGCTTGCAGGAGTAGGGATAGAAATTGCCGCCCGCCAGCATGCAGCCCACCTGGTTTTGCGGATTCACCTCGTGGGCGATTTGGGTGGCCAGCGCGCTTGCCACCAGCTCGTGGTGTGCGGCCTGGTACTTCACCTGATCCTGATTTTCGCCCTCCTCAAACACCAGCCCGGCCCCGGAGAACGGGCTGTGCAGCATAATGTTGATTTCATTGAACGTCAGCCAGTATTTCACCAGCCCGTCAAAGGCCTCAAAACAGGTGCGGGCGTAGCGGGTAAAGAACTCCACCATTTTGCGGTTGCGCCACGAACCGTATTCGGTCACCAGGTGCATCGGCACGTCGAAGTGGCACAGCGTCACCAGCGGCTCGATGCCGTACTTTTTGCACTCGCGGAACAGGTCGCGGTAGAAGGCGATGCCTTCCTCGTTAGGCGTCAGCTCATCGCCCTTCGGGTACAGACGGCTCCAGGCGATGGAGGTGCGGAATACGCCGAACCCCATTTCCGCCATCAGCGCGATATCTTCTTTATAACGATGATAGAAATCGATCGCCTGGTGGCTGGGGTAAAACTCATCGTCGCGCAGGGCGAAACGCTTCTCCTGGCCCAGCTTAACCGGCAGACGGTTCACGCCGTGCGGGATCATATCTACCGTGGTCAGCCCTTTGCCGCCTTCAAGATAAGCCCCTTCGGCCTGGTTAGCGGCAATCGCGCCGCCCCAGAGAAAGTCTTGTGGAAATGTCGACATGCGTTACCTCGCTAAAATCAGGAAATAGGTGTAGCGGCTGCGTTAGCAGGCGTTGTCGCCTGGCGCTTGCGCGCTTCGGCGGCGGCGTCTTCAACCGGAATATCTTCAAAGCCGAGGATCAGCGTCAGGATGAACGACAGCACCACCGCCAGCGCCATCACGCCAAACACCCACACAATGGTCATCGGGTTCGCCGGGTCGAAGAACTGCACGCTGGTGAACAGCCCCGGTGCGGCCATGGAGTGGCTGGCTAACCCGGCGATACCGGCGACGGCACCACAGATAAAGCCGCTAATCAGGCTGGCAATCAGCGGGCGCTTCAGACGGACGGCGACCCCGTACAGCGCGGGTTCCGAAATACCGGCCAGAATCGCCGATGCGGCGGCGGCCAGCGCGGTCTGGCGCAGCTCTGGGTTTTTCGTTTTCCACGCCACCGCCAGCGATGAACCGCCGAGCGACAGGTTGGCGCCGATTTCTGACGGCATCACCATCCCTTCTTTGCCGGTTTCGGCGATGGTCTGAATAATGGTCGGCGTAAACACGCGGTGCATCCCGGTCATCACCAGCAGCGGCCACAGCGCGCCCATAATGGCGACCGACAGCCAGCCCAGATAGCCGTGAATGGTGTATACCAGCGCGGAGATGGCGCTACCGATCCAGATACCAATCGGGCCAATCAGCAGGATCGCCAGCGGCGCGGCGATCAGCACGATCAGCATCGGCTTGAGGAAGTTTTTGGTCACCGCCGGGGTGATCCTGTCGACCCAGCGTTCAATGTAGGAGAGGCACCAGGTCATCACCAGCGCCGGGATCACCGTGTAGGTGTATTTCACCGCGGTGACCGGAATGTAGGCGAACTCGACGTGCTCGCCCTGGGCGGCCTTCGCCATCAGCTCAATAAAGCTTGGGTGCACCAGCACGCCAGCGATAGCGATCGCCAGCGACATGTTGGTTTTGAATTTTACCGCCGCCGACGCCGCAACCATCAGCGGCAGGAAGAAGAACGCCCCGTCGCCGATCACCGTCAGGATGGTCAGCGTTGGCGCGCCTTTCGGCAGCACGCCGGTCATCTCGAGGATCATCGCCAGCAGCTTAACCATCGATCCGCCGATAATCGCTGGGATCAGCGGCGACATGGTGCCGATCAGCGCGTCCAGGATCCCCGCGCCAATACGGCGTGGCGTAAGCTTCGGTTTTCCAACCGGAGCGGGCGGCTGCATGTCGTTCGGCAGCAGGCTCACCACTTCGCGGTAGGCCTGCGAAACGGTGTTGCCGATGATCACCTGGCACTGGCTGTCGGTACGTACCACGCCCATCACGCCGCTGATGCCTTTAAGCGTGGCGCTATCGACCTGGGTATCGTCTTTCAGCACGAAGCGCAGACGCGTCATGCAGTGCGTGACGGCGGCGATGTTACCCGCGCCGCCAAGCGCGCTCACTACGGATTGCGCCAGAGCCGCATAATTTTTAGCCATCGGAAAATCCTGTTTTATCAGTAGGGTACTTATCGTTCATCAGCGGAATTTTTTAGCGGATGAAACGTTGCATAGGAAACCGGTTCCACATAATCATCAGGTGTTTATTTTGTGACTACAAGATATAAATTTTGTTTTTAATTAATTCGTGAAACCGATCACATCAAATGGTGGTGGCGAAAAAGACAGCCGTTTCGTCATTGCTGAAAATCGCCAGACGGTGAAGTACACTGCAGCCAGATAATTGCTTAAGGGTATGAATATGACGACGATGCTGGAGGTAGCACAGCGGGCCGGCGTATCGAAAGCCACCGTGTCTCGGGTGCTGTCGGGCAACGGTTACGTCAGCCAGGAGACCAAAGATCGGGTGTTTCTGGCGATTGAAGAGAGCGGCTACCGGCCCAATCTGCTGGCGCGTAACCTGGCCACGAAAAAAACGCAGACCATCGGGCTGGTGGTGACCAACACCCTCTATCACGGCGTGTACTTTAGTGAACTGCTGTATCACGCGGCGAGCATGACCGAGGATCAGGGCCGCCGTCTGGTGCTGGCGGACGGTAAACACAGCGCCGAGGACGAACGTGAGGCGATTCAGTATCTGCTCGATCTGCGCTGCGATGGCATTATTATTTATCCGCGTTTTTTAAGCGTCGATGAAATTGACGACATTATTCAGCAGCAGCAACAGCCGGTGCTGGTGATTAATCGTCGGCTACGGCGAAATAGCAGCCACTGCGTGTATTGCGATCAAAAAACCTCCAGCCAGCAGGCGGTGGAAAAACTGATTACGCTGGGCCACCGTGATATTGCTTTTATTACCGGTTCGCTGGATTCACCCACCGGGATTGAACGTCTTTCCGGGTATAAAGACGCGCTGGCGAAGCACGGCATTGCGGTGCGTAATGAGCTGATTGTGGAAGGAAAATGGACGCCCGCTACCGGCGCGGCAGGCGTTGATACCCTGCGGGAGCGGCAGGTGACATTCAGCGCGCTGGTGGCCAGTAATGACGATATGGCGGTAGGGGCAATTAAACGTCTTCACGCCCACGGAATAGCGGTACCACAGCAGGTATCGGTTATTGGCTTTGATGATATCGCGCTCGCGCCGTATATGATTCCAGCGCTTTCAAGCGTGCGCATTCCGGTTACGGAAATGATCAAAGAGACCATCCATCGCCTTATCTTTATGCTCGACGGCGGTGATTTTAAATATCAACAAACCTTCCCCGGCGAATTGATTGAGCGCGAGTCCATCGTGGCAGGGCCGCATCGCTAATGTCGTCAGCTGTCATCGTCATAAGTGACGATGACAGCCTGTTCCCGCAGACACTTCTAAAAATAGTCTTACTAATCAATCAACTAAAAGTTGGCTCGAATAATGCATTCTCCCGCGCAATCACTGTCATAGCTGGAGAAGTTGATGAACCGTTTCATCATCGCTGATGCGAGTAAATGTATTGGCTGCCGTACGTGCGAAGTCGCCTGCGTGGTATCTCACCAGCAGGATCAGGACTGCGCCGCGCTGACGCCGCAGTCTTTCCTGCCGCGTATTCACGTTATTAAGGGCGTAGATGTCTCTACCGCCACCGCCTGTCGTCAGTGCGAAGACGCGCCGTGCGCCAACGTCTGCCCGAACGGCGCGATTATCCGTGATAAAGGGTTTATCCACGTCATGCAGGAACGCTGCATTGGCTGCAAAACCTGCGTAGTGGCCTGCCCGTACGGCGCCATGGAAGTGGTGGTGCGTCCGGTGGTTCGCGACAGCGGCGCAGGGCTGAAGGTGCGTGCGGAAAAAGCGGAAGCCAACAAGTGCGACCTTTGCTTCCACCGCGAAGAAGGCCCTGCCTGTATGGAAGCGTGCCCGACGCACGCGCTGTTCTGCGTAGACCGCAGCAAGCTGGAACAGCTGAGCGCGGAAAAACGCCGTCGCGCTGCGCTGGAAAGCGCCGCGTCTATCTCTCTTTAATCATCCTTCATTTCTCTTTTAACAGGTCTGTTACTGATGAAAAAAATCACGAGTGTATGCCCTTATTGCGGTGCTGGTTGCAAACTGAAGCTGGTCGTCGACCACGGCAAGATTATTCGCGCCGAGGCGGCTGATGGGCAAACCAACCAGAACGAGCTGTGTCTGAAAGGCTACTATGGCTGGGATTTCCTTAACGATACTCAGCTGCTGACGCCGCGTCTGACGCAGCCGATGATCCGCTATGAAAAAGGGGGCAAATTTACCCCCGTGAGCTGGGATGAGGCGATTCGCTACACCGCGAAGCGGCTAAGCGATATCAAAGCCAAATACGGGCCGCGCGCCATTATGACCACCGGGTCATCGCGCGGTACCGGTAATGAAACCAACTATGTGATGCAGAAATTCGCCCGCGGCGTGCTGCATACCAACAACGTCGACTGCTGCGCGCGTGTGTGCCACGGCCCGTCGGTGGCCGGGTTGCAGGATGTGCTGGGTAACGGCGCGATGAGCAACAGCATTGGCGATATTGAAAATTCCCGCTGCCTGCTGGTCTTTGGCTACAACTGTGCCGACTCGCACCCGATCGTGGCGCGTCGCGTCATTAAAGCCAAAGATAAAGGCGCGAAAATTATCGTCTGCGATCCGCGCAAAATTGAAACCGCGCGCATCGCCGACCAGCATTTACAGCTGCGTAACGGCAGCAATATGGCGCTGGTGAACGCCTTCGCCCACGTGCTGCTGGAAGAAGAGCTGTACGACAAAGAGTACGTCGCGCGTTACACCACCGGGCTGGATGAGATGCGCGAGGTGGTAAAAGACTACGCGCCGGAAGCGGTGGAAGAATTAACCGGGCTGTCCGCCGCGCAGATTCGTCAGGCAATGCGCACCTACGCCGCCGCGCCGTCGGCGACCATCATGTGGGGCATGGGCGTCACCCAGTTCGGCCAGGCGGTCGACGTGGTGAAAGGGCTGGCTAGCCTGGCGCTGCTGACCGGCAACCTCGGGCGTGAAGCCGTTGGCGTCGGCCCGGTTCGCGGGCAGAACAACGTGCAGGGTGCCTGTGATATGGGCGTGCTGCCGAACCAGTTCCCCGGCTATCAGGACGTGGTGGATCCACTGGTGCGCGAGAAGTTTGCCAACGCCTGGGGCATCGACGCCAGCCTGATGGACGACAAAGTTGGCGTGCGCATTACCGAAGTGCCGCATCTGGCGATTGAAGGGAAGGTGAAAGCCTACTACATCATGGGCGAAGATCCGCTGCAAACCGAAGCCGACTTAGGGCTGGTGCGCAAAGGCTTCGAAGCGCTCGATTTTGTGGTGGTGCAGGATATCTTCATGACCAAAACCGCCGAGCAGGCGGACGTGCTGCTGCCCGCCACCTCCTGGGGCGAGCACGGCGGCGTCTTTACCTGCGCCGACCGCGGCTTCCAGCGCTTCGAAAAAGCCATCGAACCTGCCTATAACGTTAAGCGCGACTGGGAGATTATCAGCCTGATCGCCCGCGAAATGGGCTACCCGATGCACTACGACAACAACCAGCAAATCTGGGACGAAATGCGCGAGCTGTGCCCGCTGTTCTACGGCGTGACCTACGAAAAAATGGGTGACATGGGCCACGTGCAGTGGCCGTGCCCGACGCTGGATCACCCCGGCACGCCCTACCTGTATGAAGGTAATCAGTTTGCGACGCCGGACGGCAAAGGGCATCTGTTCGCTGCGCCGTGGCGCGCGCCGGCTGAGAGCCCGGATGCCGACTTCCCGCTGGTGCTGTGCACCGTGCGTGAAGTGGGGCACTACTCCTGCCGTTCGATGACCGGCAACTGCGCCGCCTTGCAGTCGCTGGCCGATGAGCCAGGCTTCGTACAGATGAACCCGCAGGACGCCGAACGTCTCAAGGTGCAGGACAAACAGCTGGTCTGGGTCTCCTCGCGCCGCGGCAAGGTCATCAGCCGCGCGAACATTAGCGAACGCATCAACCACGGCAGCGTATACATGACCTACCAGTGGTGGATTGGCGCCTGCAACGAACTGACCCAGGATAATCTGGACCCTATCTCCAAAACGCCGGAAACCAAGTACTGCGCGGTGAAGGTCGAGGCGATTGAGGATCAGCGCTGGGCCGAAAATCATGCGCTACAGAGCTATCAGTCGATGAAAATGCGCCTGAAAGCCGCGGTACACGGGTAATCATAATGAGTGCAAACGGCGTGCAGATCCGCATCTGCGGAAAAGTACAGGGGGTGGGCTTCCGCCCCTTCGTCTGGCAGCTGGCGCAGCAGCGCGGCTGCCGGGGCGATGTCTGTAACGACAGCGCGGGGGTACTGCTGCGCCTGTACGGCGATGAAGTGGACTTCATCGCCGCGCTGTACCAGCACTGCCCGCCGCTTGCACGCATCGACAGTACCCAGGTCGAGCCGTTCGACTGGCCGACCATCCCGACCGATTTTACTATCCGTCAGAGCGGCGCCGGGGCGATGAGTACGCAGATCGTCCCCGATGCGGCGACCTGCCCGGCCTGTCTGGCGGAGATGAACAACCCGCAGGAGCGGCGCTACCGCTATCCGTTTATCAACTGCACCCACTGCGGGCCGCGCTTTACCATTATCAACGCCATGCCCTACGACCGTCCTTTCACGGTGATGGCGGCGTTCCCGCTCTGTCCGCAGTGCGCGGCGGAGTACCGCAACCCGTATGACCGTCGCTTTCACGCCCAGCCGGTGGCCTGCGCCGACTGCGGCCCGTGGCTGAGCTGGCAGAGCGGCAGCCAGCGCGCGGCGAAAGAGGCGGCGCTCAAGGCGGCGATTACGATGTTAAACGCCGGCGGCATCGTGGCGGTGAAGGGCATCGGCGGCTTCCATCTGGCCTGTGACGCCGGCAACCCGCAGGCGGTGGCAGAGCTTCGCGCGCGTAAACATCGCCCGGCAAAACCGCTGGCGGTGATGTTACCGAACGTCGACGCGCTGCCGATGGACGCCCGTTCGCTGCTGACCACGCCCGCCGCGCCGATTGTGCTGGTGGATAAAGCGCGCGTAACGGGCCTCTGCGACGCCATCGCCCCGGGCCTGGCCGAAGTGGGCGTGATGCTGCCCGCCAACCCGCTCCAGCATCTGCTGATGCAGGCGCTGGGCCGCCCGCTGGTGATGACCTCCGGCAATCTGAGCGGTAAACCGCCGGCGTTAAGCAATGAACAGGCGCTGGCGGATCTCGCCGACATCGCCGACGGTTTTCTGCTGCATAACCGCGACATCGTCCAGCGTATGGACGACTCGGTGGTGCGCCAGAGCGGCGAAATGCTGCGCCGTTCGCGCGGCTACGTGCCGGACGCGCTGCCCCTGCCGCCGGGCTTTCGCGACGTGCCGCCGACGCTGTGCCTCGGTGCGGACATGAAAAACACCTTCTGTCTGGTGCGCGGCGATCAGGCGGTGGTGAGCCAGCATTTTGGCGACCTGACCGATGACGGCGTCGAAGCCCAGTGGCGGCAGGCGCTGAATGTAATGCAGGCGATTTACGATTTTACCCCGCAGGCGGTGGTTGCCGATGCGCACCCGGACTACCGCTCCTCGCTCTGGGCGGAGGTCAGCGGGTTACCGCAGCAGCGGGTGCTGCATCACCATGCGCATATTGCCGCCTGTCTGGCGGAGCACGACTGGCCGCTCAACGGTGGCGATGTGATGGCGATGGCGCTGGACGGTATCGGCATGGGGGAAAACGGCGCGCTGTGGGGCGGCGAGTGCCTGCGCGTCAACTATCGGGAGTGCGAGCATCTGGGCGGCCTGCCGCCGGTGGCGCTGCCGGGCGGTGACCTGGCGGCGAAACAGCCGTGGCGCAACCTGCTGGCGCACTGTCTGGCATTCGTCCCTGACTGGCAGGCGTTTGCGGATACTCAACTCTTGCAGACGCAAAACTGGCCGCTGCTGCACCGGGCGATCGCGCGCGGGCTGAATAGCCCGCTGGCCTCCTCCTGCGGCCGACTGTTTGACGCGGTAGCCTGTGCGCTGGGCTGCGCACCGCTTGCGCTGAGCTATGAAGGGGAGGCGGCGTGTCGCCTTGAGGCGCTGGCGGCAACCTGCCCGGGCGTCGCCCATCCGGTGACCATGCCGGTGCGTGAGGGCCAGCTTGACCTCGCCACCTTCTGGCAAACCTGGCTGCGCTGGCGGGCGACCCCCGCGCAGAAAGCGTGGGCGTTTCACGATGCGCTGGCCGGCGGCGTGGCGACCTTAATGCGTCAACATGCGGAACCGTCGGCAATTTCCACGCTGGCGTTCGGCGGCGGCGTGCTGCACAACGCGCTGCTGCGCGCGCGGCTTATGCACTATTTACACGATTTCACTTTGCTCTTTCCGAAGCGGTTACCCGCGGGCGATGGGGCGATTTCATACGGGCAGGCCGTGATTGCGGCGGCTCGTCATCAGCTTTAAAGGAGTTATTCATGTTGTGGAATGTTCTTCGTCAACAGCCGCGGGCGTCGCTGCTGGTGTTGGTTCTGGTGTTAGCGAACCTGCTGGCCTGGGGCTGGGCGTGGCAGGCGTTTGGCCATAACGGCGCGCTGATGGCCGCCAGCCTGCTGGCGTGGGGCTACGGCCTGCGCCACGCGGTTGACGCTGACCATATCGCGGCGATCGATAACGTCACCCGCAAAATGATGCAGCAGGGCAAACGTCCGTTCGGCGTGGGGGCCTGGTTCTCACTCGGCCACTCCTCCATCGTGGTGCTGGCGTCGGTGGCGATTGCCGCCACGGCGACCGCCTTCCAGCATAAAATGAGCTGGTTCCACGATACAGGCAGCATTATCGGCACCACGGTTTCTGCCGTGTTCCTGCTGGCGATGGCGCTGGTGAACCTGGTGATTCTGCGCGGCGTATGGCGCAGCTTCCAGGCGTTGAAAAAAGGCGAATCGGTTTCCGCCGACGTACCGGTAACCGGCGGGCTGATGAACGCGCTGTTCAGCCGCACTTTCCGCCTGATCGGCAAAAGCTGGCACATGTATCTGGTCGGCTTCCTGTTCGGCCTTGGCTTTGATACCGCCACCGAAATCGGCGTGCTGGGTATCTCCGCCGCCAGCGCCTCCAGCGGGATGTCGATGTGGTCGATTATGGTCTTCCCGGCGCTGTTCGCCAGCGGCATGGCGTTGGTCGATACGCTGGATAATATTCTGATGGTTGGCGCCTACGGCTGGGCCTTCAATAAACCGCAGCGCAAGCTGTACTACAACATGACCATCACCGGTGCTTCCGTGGTGGTGGCGCTGTTTATCGGCGGGCTGGAAGCGCTGGGGCTGATTATCGATAAGTTCGATCTCTCCGGCGGTATCTGGAGCGGCGTATCGATGCTGAGCGATAACCTTGGCAACGCGGGCTTTGTGGTGATTGGCCTGTTTGCGCTGTGCTGGCTGGTGTCGATGGTGAACTACCGCTGGCGTAACTATGATGCGCTGGTAGTGCGGTAAGTATTGAGCCGTTCCCGGCGTCGCTGCGCGCGGCCCGGCTACCTTACAAAGGTAGCCCCGGCGAGCCCCCCCCCGCCGGGGACACCCCCCCACCCACACCCAAAAAAAGCCCCGGGGCACCGGGGCAAAATCAGACTTCAGTACTTCCATGTGCTTGAGGGTTAAGTAAAACAGTGGACAGAGCGTAGACTTCTTAACTGGCGAGCGACTTCAACAAACCAAATGCTTCTTTCATCCGCTCTTCGCTGACCACGAAGGCGCGCAGCTGCTGGCCTTCGTCGTAGCCCTGCGCCAGCATACCGTCGGCGCGGGTTTCAATGGTCCAGTTCAGATCCTGACGACGGGTTTCCCCGGCCAGATGCAGCGGCAGATCCGGCGTTTTCACCTTCACCAGCATGTTCGGCAGCTTCAGCTCGCCGGGCTGGCCGAGAATGTTTTTCGCCAGGCACATGGCGCTTAACAGAATCGGCTGCAGGAACGGCATCACCGTCCCGTTAATTTCCGCACAGTCGCCCAGCGCGTAAATATCCGGGTGGCTGGTGCGCAGGGTGCTATCGACCTTCACGCCCCGGTTAATCTCAAGGCCCGCCATCCGCGCCAGCGCCGTTTCCGGACGCAGGCCGGTGGCGGCTACCACCGCATCAACCTCAATGTGGCGGTCGCGGTCAAAGCGGGCGCGAATGCCGGTCGCGGTCTGTTCCAGCGACTGAAGCTGGGTTTTCAGCAGCAGATGAATGCCCATGTCGGTCAGGCGATGCTGTAAACGGCTGCTCACTTCCGGCGGCATCAGCGACGCCAGCACGCTGGCCGAGTTGTCGACCACGGTGACCGCTTTGCCAGCGCGGCAGAAGTCCATCGCCAGCTCGCTACCAATCAGCCCGCCGCCGATAATCAGCACCCGCTTCGCATCGCGCAGCGTACTCTGCGCGGCGCCGAACTCTTGCTGGCTGTTGAGGGTCAGCATCAGCTCCTTGCCCGGCACCGGCGGCACCATCGCCGCCGCGCCGGTGGCCAGTACCAGTTTGTCGTACTGCCATTCATGGTTCTGGCTTTTCACCACGTGGGCGTCGGCATCAATACCGGTCACCCAGGTCTGCGGGAACAGGTTGAGGTTGTACTGCTCCGCGAACTCACCGGCGGTTTGCAGGGTGAGGTCGGCGGCGGTCTGCCCCCGGCTCACCACGTGGCTTAAGTCCGGTTTGTTGTATTCGTCGATGCTGTCGGCGGCGATGAGCGTCAGTTTGACGCTCCCATCCTGTTTACGGATGTTTTTCACCAGCTGGCGGGCGGCGAAGCCCGAGCCGATAATCACAATGCCATGATTCATTTTGCCTCCGTTGCCAGTACGTCAAAGACGTCTTTACCTAACGAGCATTCCGGGCACAGGAAGTTATCTGGAACGTCAGTCCACGGAGTACCCGGCTGGACGTCCTGGTTTGGTTCGCCTTTCGCTGGGTCGTAGATCCACTGGCAGACGCTGCACTGCATGCTTGGGCCGAGGTCGGCTGCTGCCGCGGCGGCACAGGCGCACGCTTCTTTCGCTGTGGCTGATGCGGTGTTCATTTCCGGCAGCGGCGCCAGCGCCCACTGACGGGCGATTTCACGGCCGTGCTGACGGCACACTTCCAGCGCGTCAACGTCCGGACGCCATTTGGCTTTCAGGCTCAGCGACATTTCGAGACCAGCATCCTGTAAGCGGGTAGACAAACGGTCAACCGCGCCGCCGCTCCAGCCGTGAGAACCGAAGGCGCTGGCGCGTTTGTTGCGGAAACGCAGGCCGGTCATCTCTTCCACCAGGCCGGCGATTTTCGGCATCATCACGTTGTTCATGGTTGAAGTCCCTACCAGCACGCCTTTGGAACGGAAGACGTTGGTCAGGATTTCGTTTTTATCGCTGCGGGCGACGTTAAAGATTTTTACCGCCACGTTCGGGTCAACTTCGTTAATGCCCTGGGCAATGGCGTCCGCCATCATGCGGGTGTTGTTGGACATGGTGTCGTAGAAGATAGTGATGCGATCTTCCTGATAGTCCGCCGCCCATTTCAGGTACAGCTCAACGATCTGCGTTGGGTTATCGCGCCATACCACGCCGTGGGAGGTGGCAATCATATCCACCGGCAGGTTGAAGCCGAGGATTTCAGTAATTTTCGGCGTCACCAGACGGCTGAACGGGGTCAGGATGTTGGCGTAGTAGCGCTGGCATTGTTCGAACAGTTCGGTCTGATCAACTTCGTCGTTGAACAGGCGTTCGTCGCAGTAGTGCTGGCCGAAGGCGTCGTTGCTGAACAGCACCGCGTCGCCGGTCATGTAGGTCATCATGCTGTCCGGCCAGT
>NZ_JBKDZH010000004.1:0-2135 GCF_047971185.1 Kluyvera sp. | reverse complement strand
TTTATAGATTTTTTTCTTAGATACGGATAATGAAATGATGCCATATATACATGGTATCATGTTGGTGCTACGCGAAAACGATCTTCTGCACGCATTAGAGGAAGTTGAGCCTTGTCATCGATATGGTAAGTGTGATGCAACACAAAACTTGACAGAGGTGGGGATACAGGCCTGTAGCATACTTCGCTGTCCTCGCAAAGGGTGCCAAACTTCACGTTCTGTTCTGTTGCAGTCACACCTTTATCACTTTTGCTGGAAAAAGCTAAGAAATATTACAGATTATTTATTTGTCGCATTTCCAAATGATATACGAATTGTATATTGGCAAAGGACATAAGAAGTGAATCTCGTTGATGTAAATGTAATATTATACATTTATATAATTAATACTAAGCTAGTACGTAACGTGTTCGTTTATCATTTATAATGTGAATGATACGACGTGTATGCCATTAAAGGACACAATCACTCAACATCCTGTCATGTTTATTTATAAGATAATTATTGATAAATAATTTACTAGCTTTTTCTTATAATACCCTGTATACTGTATAATAAACAAAATCATATAGAGCCTGCAGTCTAAATGTCCAAGCAGATCCCAGACTATAGTCCAAATGTCCCAGCAGAGCGCACGCTTTAGTGTCAATATCCCGGCAGACCGCACGCTACAGTGTAAATATCCCGGTAGACCGCATGCTTTCGTGTAAATATCCCGGTAGACCGCACGCTATAGTGTCAATATCCCGGTAGACGGCATGCTATAGTGTAAATATCACGGTAGACCTCAAGGTATAGTGTCCATATCCCGATAGACCGCACGCTGTTGTGTAAATATCCCGGTAGACGGCATGATACAGAGTAAATATCCCGGTAGACCGCACGCTACGGTGTAAATATCCCAGTAGACCCCACACTGTAGCGTAAATATCCCAGTAGACCGCACACTATAGTGTAAATATCCCGGTATACCGCACGCTTTAGTGTAAATATTCCGGTATACCGCACGCTTTAGTGTAAATATCCCGGTAAACCGCACGTTGCAGTGTAAATATCACGGTAGACCGCACGCTACAGTGTAAATATCACGGCAGACCGCACGCTATAGTATAAATATCCCGGTAGGCCGCACGCTATAGTGTAAATATCCCACCTAACCGCACGCTAGTGTAAATATCCCGGTAAACCGCACACTGTAGTGTTAATATCCTGGTAGACCGCACGTTATAGTGAAAATATCCTGCTAGACCGCATGCTGCAGTGTAAATATCTCGGCAGACCGCATGCTACACTGTAAATATCCCAGTAGACCACACGCTATAGTGTAAATATCCCGGTAGATATCAGGCTATAGTGTAAATATCCCGGTAGACCGCATGCTATAGTGTAAATATCCCAGTAGACCGCACGTTATGATGTAAATATCCCAGTAGACCGCACGTTATTGTGTGAATATCCCGGAAGACCGCATGCTATAGTGTTAATATCCCGGTAGACCGTACACTGCAGTGTAAATATCCCGGAAGACCGTACGCTGCAGTGTTAATATCCCGGGAGACCGCACGCTATAGTGTAAATATCTCGGTAGACTGCACGTTATAGTATAAATATCCCGGTAGACCGCACGCTATAGTATAAATATCCCGGTAGACCGCACGCTATAGTATAAATATCCCGGTAGACCGCACGCTATAAATATCCAGGTAGACCGCACGCTATAGTGTATATATCCTGGTAGACCGCACGCTATAGATTAAATATCCCGGTAGACCGCACGCTATAGTATAAATATCCCAGTAGACCGCACGCTATAGTATAAATATCCCGGTAGACCGCACGCTATAGTGTAAATGTCCCGGTAGACCGCACGCTATAGTACAAATCGCGGTAGACCGCACGCTATAGTGTAAATATCCCGGTGGATCGCACGCTGTAGTATAAATATCCCGGTAGACTGTACGCTATAGTATAAATATCCCGGTAGACCGCACGCGATAGTGTAAATATCCTGGTAGACCGCACGCTATAGTGTAAATATCCTGGTAGACAGCACGCTATAGTATAAATATAGCGGTAGACCGCATGCTATAGTGTAAATATCCCGGTAGACCGCACGCTATAGTATAAATATCTCG
>NZ_JBKDZH010000003.1:0-87493 GCF_047971185.1 Kluyvera sp. | reverse complement strand
GGGCGAGCGCCAGAAGGCCGCCTGCGACACCTCGTCAAACTCATGATATTCCGGCCCCGGCAGCGCGCGGATGCGGTTGCTGGCCAGCAGCGGCTTCACGCCGCGCGGCTCGCGAAAGCTACGCAATGGTTTGCCGAGCGGCAGCACGTCACCATCCCGCAGCCGCCGCCCTTCCAGGCCGCCGATCCCGGCGTTGAGGTCGGTGCTGCGTGAACCCAGCACCATCGGCACATCAATGCCGCCCGCCAGCGCCAGGTAGCTGCGAATACCGTGCTGGGGACGATGCAGCGTGAGCGTCTGCCCGGCCACGGCCCAGTGACGCCAGCCGCTCCACACCGCTTCACCGTCGAGCGTTGCCTCGCAGCCCGCGCCGGTCAGCGCAAACCAGCCGTCGCGGGCAAATTGAAACGCCGCCGCACCCAGGGTAATTTCCAGCGCCGCCGCGTTGGCCTCGTTGCCCACCAGCAGGTTGGCCGCGATCAGCGCCGGTTTATCCATCGCCCCGCAGCGGCTTACGCCCAGCTGGCGCATCCCGTCGCGCCCGCCGTCCTGCACCGAGGTATACATGCCCGCGCGAATGACCTTTAGCATATGCCCTCCTTTTGCGGCACAAAGCGCACCGTATCGCCGGGGCGCAGCAGGATAGGATCGTCACGATTCGGCGAAAAAAGCGCCAGCGGGGTGCGGCCAATCAGCTGCCAGCCGCCGGGCGTGGCCAGCGGATAAATCCCGGTTTGCGCGCCGCCGATACCCAGCGACCCGGCGGGCACCTTCAGCCTCGGCTCCGCGCGGCGCGGCATATGCAGCGGCTCCGGCAGGCCACCGAGATAAGGGAAACCGGGCTGGAAGCCGAGAAACCACACCACGTAGTCCACCGACGCGTGCAGCTCAACTACCTGCTTTTCCGTCAAGCCGCTCAGCCGCGCCACCTCCGGCAGATCCGGGCCGCTGTCGCCGCCGTAGATGACCGGAATCTCCATTTGCCGCGACGCCGGTTCCAGCGCCTCGCTCTCTTCCCACCAGCGCTGTAAACGCTCAATAGCGTCCAGCGCCTGCGTCTCCGGCTGGCGCAGCGTGACGGTGATATTATTCATCCCAGGAATGGCATCAACCACGTTGGGCATCTCCGCCAGACGCTGGGCCAATCGCCAGACCCGCTTTTGCGCCGCCAGCGTGACCGGCGGCTCCAGTTCCAGTACCACCGCCGTTTCACCTAACAGATAACAACGCGCTCGCTGCACTTTATTTCCTCATCATCAGGCCGGATTGGGGATATCAACAAAGGTTACATCCAGATCGGTCGTCTCGTTGAGCCATTCGCTCAGCGCGCGGATCCCACCGCGTTCGGTGGCATGATGGCCCGCGGCATAGAAATGCAGCCCCTGTTCACGAGCGGAATGGATGGTTTGTTCCGACACTTCGCCGGTAATAAACGCATCAACGCCAAAACGCGCGGCGCTATCGATAAAGCCCTGGCCGCCGCCGGTACACCAGGCAACGCGTGAAACTTTATCCGGCCCGGTATCGCCGCTCCACAACGGCTTGCGCCCGAGACGAGCTTCAATCCACGAAGCCAGCTCGAGGCCGGAAACCGGCATCGACAGCTCGCCCCACGGCACCAGCGGTTCAACTTCCCCCTGCACGTTAATCCCCAGCAGCTGCGCCAGCTGGACGTTATTGCCCAGCTCAGGATGCGCGTCCAGCGGCAGATGCCAGCCGTACAGGTTAATGTCGTTCGCCAGCAGCGCCTTCAGGCGATTGCGTTTCATCCCGCGGATCACCGGCGACTCGCCCTTCCAGAAATAGCCGTGATGCACAATTATCGCATCCGCCTGCTGGCGAACGGCCTCATCAATCAGCGCCTGGCTGGCCGTCACTCCGGTGACAATCTTCTGCACCGTTTCACGCCCCTCAACCTGCAGCCCGTTAGGCGCGTAATCGCTAAAGGCGGAAACGTTGAGTTTCTCGTTAATGAGTTGTTCTAGCTCGGTATTTTTCATTATCACTCCCTTCGCCTTCGATGCTGTTCAACAGAATAAAATAGCGTTACGCAGGGCGTTCGTCGATACACAATTTGTTACACCCACCAAAGTACCGCTTAAATACGCAAATTTATTGCTTAGATAACACGATTTGTCTCTTTTCATGTGACCAGGATCATGTATATTTATGCAACCATACCGCATATTACAAAGATAATACGCTTTTCTACGTATTATTACATAAATGAAACAAAGCCTTACGCAGCATGCCGTTGCCGGGTTTCGAGGTCAAATGTGCAATGAATAAATCACAATCGCAGCCAAAGGCGATTTATTACGTCGTCGCCCTGCAAATCTGGGAATACTTCAGCTTCTATGGCATGCGCGCGCTGCTGATTCTGTATCTCACCAATCAGCTGAAATACAACGATACCCACGCCTACGAATTGTTCAGCGCCTACTGCTCGCTGGTGTACGTTACACCCATCCTCGGCGGCTACCTGGCGGATAAAGTGCTCGGCAACCGCGTGGCGGTGATGCTCGGCGCGCTGTTGATGGTCGTTGGCCATATGGTGCTCGGCGCCAGCGAAATTGCGCCAATGTTCCTGTATCTGTCGCTGGCGATTATTGTCTGCGGCTACGGGCTGTTTAAATCCAACGTCAGCTGCCTGCTGGGCGAACTGTACGAACCGACCGACCCGCGTCGCGACGGCGGCTTCTCGCTGATGTACGCCGCGGGCAACGTCGGTTCCATCATTGCGCCTATCGCCTGTGGCTTCGCGCAAGAGCAGTATAGCTGGGCGATGGGCTTTACGCTGGCCGCCGTCGGGATGCTGGCCGGGCTGGTCATTTTCATCAGCGGACGCCGCCACTTTGCCCACACCCGTGGGGTAAACAAAGAGGTGCTGTGCGCACGCAGCTTCCTGCTGCCGAACTGGGGCTGGCTGCTGGTGCTGCTGGTGGTCGCGCCGCTGTTTATCACCGTGCTGTTCTGGCAGGAGTGGTCGGTGTATGCGCTGATCGCCGCGTCGATTATCGGCCTGGCGGTGCTGGCGAAGATTTACCGTCGCGCCGAAACCGCCGAGCAGCGTAAGGACCTGCGTCTGATCGTGGTGCTCACCTTCTTCAGCCTGTTGTTCTGGGCCTTTGCCCAGCAGGGCGGCAGCTCAATCAGCCTGTATATCGACCGTTTCGTTAACCGTGACGTGCTGGGCTATGAAGTGCCGACCGCCATGTTCCAGTCGGTCAACGCCTTTGCGGTCATGCTGTGCGGCGTGGTGTTGGCGTGGCTGATTAAAGAGCAGGTCACCCGCAACCGCGACCTGCGTATCTGGGGCAAATACGCGCTGGGTCTGGGCCTGATGAGCGCCGGGTTCTGTATTCTGACCCTGAGCGCCCGCTGGTCGGCAACCTACGGTCATTCCTCCATGCCGCTGATGCTGCTGGGGCTGTCGGTGATGGGCTTTGCCGAGCTGTTTATCGACCCGGTGGCCATGTCGCAGATCACCCGCATCCAGATCCCGGGCGTCACCGGCGTGCTGACTGGCATCTACATGCTGCTTTCCGGCGCGGTGGCAAACTATGTGGCCGGCATCATAGCCGACCAGACGTCGCAGGCGTCGTTCGACTCCGCAGGCGCGGCAGACTATTCGATTAACGCCTATATCGACGTCTTCAGCCAAATCACCTGGGGCGCGCTGGCCTGCGTGGGCGTGGTGCTGGTCATCTGGCTGTATCACTCGGTGAAAGTGCGCAGCCGTCGCCTGGCGGCGGAAGCGTAATCTTTCCCGGCTATGCCTGCTTTTTGGCCGCCTCATAGGCGGCCAACGTCTCCCCCCTCGCCTTAGCGTGATCGACGATCGGTCGCGGATAATCCAGTTTTACGCCCTGCTTATCGGCCCACGCCCACGGCTGATGAATCGCCTTCTCGGGGACAGATTTCAATTCTGGTAGCCATTGGCGAATAAACGCGCCGCTTTTATCAAACCGCTCGCCCTGGGTAGTCGGGTTGAAGATACGGAAATAAGGCGCGGCGTCGGTGCCGGTGGAGGCCGCCCACTGCCAGCCGCCGTTATTGGCCGCCAGGCAGCCGTCCACCAGCTGCGACATAAAGTAGCGCTCCCCTTCCCGCCAGTCGATCAGCAGGTCCTTCACCAGGAAACTGGCGACGATCATTCTCAGGCGGTTGTGCATCCAGCCGGTTTTATTCAGCTGGCGCATTGCGGCATCCACAATCGGGTAGCCGGTTTCCCCTTGCTGCCAGACCTTCAGCGCCTCCGGTGCGGTATTCCAGCGCACGCCATCAGTCCAGGCGATAAACGGCCGGTGTTTGCATAATTCAGGATAATAAGTCAGCAGGTGGCGGTAGAATTCGCGCCAGATAAGCTCGTTAAGCCAGACGCTCCCCGCGCCGCCGTTGAGCGCCTGCGGCTGTTCGGCCAGCAGCCGATGCAGGCACTGGCGCGGCGACAGTACGCCCACGGCCAGGCAGGCCGATAGACGGCTGGTCCCCTCAATGGCCGGGAAATCGCGCTGGGCTTCATACTCTGCTGCCTGCTGCTGGCAGAAATGGCGTAGCTGCGCAATGGCCGCCTTTTCATCTGCGGGAAACAGCGCTGCGTCGAAGGCCTGCTGGGGATAGTTAAACTGAATGGTGTCGCAGGCGGCTACCGCGGGTGCATGGCGGACAGACGGCGCGCGAACGCACTCCGGCTGATGTTCCTTTAACCGACGCAGCCAGGCGTTTTTATACGGTGTAAACACTTTATACATCTCGTGGCTGCCGGTCATCACCGCGCCCGGCGCCAGGATCACGCTATCATCAAAGCCCTGACACACCGTGTCAGAAAGCAGGCGCTCCACCGCCGCATCGCGCTGGCGCTCGTTGAATTCATACTGATAGTTGTAAAAAAGATGCGTCACGCCGTGGGTTTGACAGACGTCCTGTAGCACCTCGACGCTGGCCGCAAAATCGGCGACCTCGTGAAACACCAGCGGAATGTTTTTCTCTGCCAGCGCCAGGCGAAGCGCGTTCAGCTGCGCGGCAATATAGGCCGCCTGGCGAGGAGCCATGGCGTGCGCCGCCCACTGTTGCGGGGTGGCGATATACAGCGCCAGCACCTGTGCCTGCGGATCGCGGCAGGCGGCGGCAAGGGCGAGATTGTCATGCAGGCGCAAATCAGCGCGGAACCAGACCAGATGAGTGGGCATAAAAATCCTGAATGTATTTAACTAATACATTCATATTACACCAATTATTTCACCACACCTTTCCGACACTGGCACTGCCGACAAAACAAAAAAGCCGCCCCTTTGCAGGCGCGGCTTCGGTCATTTCCTGGCGACAGCGATTAATAAAAGTCGCAGGCCGCTTCTTCAGCCTGTTCCATCCATACCGGCTTCTCGCTGGTTTTCGACCAGACGCGGTGCAGATAGCTATAAAAACGAGCGCGTTCTTTCCAGAACAGCATCACCGGCAGCGCCACAATTCCCGCCACCACGGCGAAAGTACGACGCATGACTATGATATGCGCAGGATATTTCTTATACAGTTCCATATTCTCTCCCCTAAGTTGGCCGGCAACGCTCGCCGGAAAATAAAACTCAGTAATCTGACTAAAAGAGTACCGCTTTTTGTGTAATTTTACTACTCATCCGACCACTATTTCTGGTCTATTTTGTCTTTTTTTACATTCACGCCGTAACTTAGTTACGAGATTGTTAAATCAATACTAACCATTAGTTAAATTGTGGCTTTTGCCATTTTTATACTTTTTTTACACCCCGCCCGATGATTTTTGCGAAATCTTTGCACCCAAAATCCTACGCTTAGCGCCATAACTCAACCATCCGGAGGTGGATTGTGACTACAGGCGTAATAGCCGGCGTGGTGCTGGTGTTCCTGTTACTGGCGTATCTGGTGTATGCCCTTTTGAAGGCGGAGGCGCTGTGATGGCTGCTCAGGGATTTTTACTCATCGCCAGCTTCCTGCTGGTGCTGTTTATTCTCGCTCGGCCGCTCGGCAAAATGCTGGCGGCGATGATCGGCGACGTACCGCTGCCGGGTCTGGCCCGTACTGAAAATGTGCTGTGGCGCGTACTCGGCGTTTCCGGCCAGGAAATGGGCTGGGGGCGTTACGTGAGCGCCATTTTGCTGCTCAACCTGTGCGGGCTGGTCGTGCTGTTCGCCATGCTGATGCTGCAAGGCTATCTGCCGCTGAACCCGCAGCGGCTGCCGGGCCTCTCCTGGCACCTGGCGCTCAATACCGCCGTCAGTTTTGTCAGCAACACCAACTGGCAGTCCTACAGCGGCGAAACCACCCTGAGCTACTTTAGCCAGATGGCGGGGCTGACGGTGCAGAACTTCCTTTCCGCCGCCACCGGTATCGCCGTGCTGTTTGCGCTGATCCGCGCGTTTGCGCGCCAGAGCGTCGGCACGTTAGGCAACGCGTGGGTCGATATCACCCGCATTACCCTGTGGCTGCTGCTGCCGATTTCGCTGGTACTGGCCCTGTTCTTTATTCAGCAAGGCGCATTGCAGAATCTCCTGCCCTACCAGCCATTTACCACGCTGGAAGGCGCGCATCAGCTCCTGCCGATGGGGCCAGTCGCCTCGCAGGAAGCGATCAAAATGCTGGGCACCAACGGCGGCGGTTTCTTTAACGCCAACTCCTCACACCCGTTCGAAAACCCGACGGCGCTGACCAATTTCGTGCAGATGCTGGCGATCTTCCTGATCCCGGCGGCGCTGTGCTTCGCCTTCGGCGAGGCGGTAGGCGATAACCGCCAGGGGCGGGCAATTCTGTGGGCGATGACCCTTATCTTCGTGGTCTGCGTGGCGGTGGTGATGTGGGCAGAAACGCGGGGCAACCCGCATCTGCTGGCCTTCGGTGCGGACAGCAGCATCAATATGGAAGGCAAAGAAAGCCGCTTCGGCATTCTCGCCAGCAGCCTGTACGCGGTGGTCACCACGGCGGCCTCCTGCGGGGCGGTGAACGCCATGCATGACTCCTTTACCGCGCTGGGTGGGATGATCCCGCTGTGGCTGATGCAGATTGGTGAAGTGGTGTTCGGCGGCGTCGGTTCCGGCCTGTACGGCATGCTGCTGTTCGTGCTGCTGGCGGTGTTTATCGCCGGACTGATGATTGGCCGCACGCCGGAGTATCTTGGCAAAAAAATCGACGTGCCGGAGATGAAAATGACCGCGCTGGCGATTCTGGTCACCCCGACGCTGGTACTGCTCGGCACCGCGCTGGCGATGATGACCGACGCCGGACGCAGCGCCATGGCCAACCCCGGCTCGCACGGCTTTAGCGAAGTGCTGTACGCCGTCTCCTCCGCCGCCAATAACAACGGCAGCGCCTTTGCCGGGCTCAGCGCCAACACGCCGTTCTGGAACTGCCTGCTGGCGGCGTGCATGTTCATCGGCCGCTTCGGCGTGATCGTGCCGGTGCTGGCGATTGCCGGATCGCTGGTGAATAAAAAGATCCAGCCCGCAACGCCGGGTACGCTCGCCACGCACGACGCGCTGTTTATTGGCCTGCTGATTGGCACCGTGCTGCTGGTGGGCGCCCTGACCTTTATTCCCGCCCTGGCGATTGGCCCGGTGGCGGAACACCTTTCCCTGTTTTGAGTGATGCGGAGCTATTGGTTATGAGTCGCAAACAACTGGGCCTGTTTGAACCGTCGCTGGTTCGCCAGGCGCTGATCGACGCCGTGAAGAAACTCAGCCCCACCGTCCAGTGGCGCAATCCGGTGATGTTTATCGTCTGGATTGGCAGCGTGCTGACCAGCGCACTGGCGGTGGCCATGGCGCTGGGCGCGCTGCCCGGCAACGTCGGCTTCAGCAGCGCGATTGCCCTGTGGCTGTGGTTTACCGTGCTGTTCGCCAACTTTGCCGAAGCGATGGCGGAAGGCCGCAGCAAAGCGCAGGCCAACAGCCTGAAAGGGGTGAAGAAAACCGCCTTTGCCCGCAAGCTGCGCGAAGCGCGCTACGGCGCGGCGATGGACCACGTGCCGGCCGACGATCTGCGTAAAGGCGACGTGGTGCTGGTGGAAGCCGGTGACATTATTCCCTGCGACGGCGAAGTAATAGAAGGCGGCGCGTCGGTAGATGAAAGCGCGATTACCGGGGAGTCTGCGCCGGTCATTCGTGAATCCGGCGGCGACTTCGCTTCGGTCACCGGCGGGACGCGTATTCTCTCCGACTGGCTGGTGGTGCGCTGTAGCGTCAACCCGGGCGAAACGTTCCTTGACCGGATGATCGCCATGGTCGAAGGCGCGCAGCGACGCAAAACGCCAAATGAAATCGCGCTGACGATTCTGCTGGTGGCGCTGACCCTTGTTTTCTTGCTGGCAACGGCGACCATCTGGCCGTTCTCCGCCTGGAGCGGCGCGCCGATTAGCGTCACCGTGCTGGTCGCGCTGCTGGTATGCCTGATTCCGACCACCATCGGCGGCCTGCTGTCGGCCATCGGGGTGGCGGGGATGAGCCGTATGCTCGGCGCCAACGTTATCGCCACCAGCGGCCGCGCGGTAGAAGCGGCGGGCGACGTCGACGTGCTGCTGCTGGATAAAACCGGCACCATCACCCTCGGTAACCGCCAGGCCTCGCAGTTCCTGCCCGCTCAGGGCGTGGAAGAGAAAACGCTGGCCGACGCCGCGCAGCTCTCGTCGCTTGCCGATGAAACGCCGGAAGGCCGCAGCATCGTGGTGCTGGCCAAACAGCGCTTTAACCTGCGCGAGCGCGACGTGCAGGCGCTGCACGCCACTTTCGTGCCGTTTACCGCCCAGAGCAGAATGAGCGGCATCAACATTGATAACCGCATGATCCGCAAAGGTTCGGTCGATGCCATTCGCCGCCATATTGAGAGCAACGGCGGCCAGTTCCCGCTTGATGTGGAGCATAAAGTCGAAAGCGTTGCCAGCCTGGGGGCCACGCCGCTGGTGGTGGCGGAAGGCGCGCAGGTGCTCGGCGTGATTGCGCTGAAGGATATCGTCAAAGGCGGCATCAAAGAGCGCTTCGCCCAGCTGCGCAAAATGGGCATTAAAACGGTGATGATCACCGGCGACAACCGGCTGACCGCCGCTGCAATCGCCGCCGAGGCGGGGGTGGATGATTTTCTGGCCGAGGCCACGCCGGAAGCCAAGCTGGCGCTGATTCGCCAGTACCAGTCCGAAGGCCGGATGGTGGCGATGACCGGCGACGGTACCAACGACGCTCCGGCGCTGGCGCAGGCCGACGTGGCGGTCGCGATGAACTCGGGTACGCAGGCGGCGAAAGAGGCGGGCAACATGGTCGACCTCGACTCTAACCCGACCAAACTGATTGAGGTCGTCCACATCGGTAAACAGATGCTGATGACCCGCGGCTCGCTGACCACCTTCAGTATCGCCAACGACGTGGCGAAGTATTTCGCCATTATCCCGGCGGCCTTTGCCGCCAGCTGGCCGCAGCTGGGCGTGCTCAACATCATGCACCTGCATTCGCCCAATTCGGCGATCCTCAGCGCGGTGATTTTCAACGCGCTGATCATCGTTTTCCTGCTGCCGCTGGCGTTAAAAGGGGTGAGCTACCGCCCGCTGTCGGCGTCGGCGATGCTGCGCCGCAACCTGTGGATTTACGGCGCGGGCGGGCTGGTGGTGCCGTTTATCGGCATTAAAGTGATTGATGTGCTGTTAACCCTGCTGGGTCTGGTGTGAGGAAATAACCATGTCTGCATTACGTCCTGCTGTTGTTATTTTTCTGTTTCTGGCGCTGATGACCGGCGGCGTTTATCCGCTGCTGACCATCGCGCTCGGGCAGTGGCTGTTCCCGGCTCAGGCCAACGGTTCGCTGATTTTCACAAACCAGCAGATTCGCGGATCGATGCTGATCGGCCAGTACTTTAGCGATCCCGGCTATTTTCAGGGCCGTCCGTCCGCCACCACCGACGCGCCGGATAACCCGCTGGCCTCCGGCGGCAGTAATCTGGCGGGCAGCAACCCGGCGCTGGATAAGCTGTTTACCGACCGCATCGCCGCGCTGCGCGCCGCTAACCCGGACGCCAGCCGCACGGTACCGGTCGAGCTGGTCACCGCCTCCGCCAGCGGGCTGGACGCCAACCTGACGCCCGCCGCCGCGCTGTGGCAGGTACCGCGTATCGCCAAAGCGCGCGGGCTCTCGCCGCAATGGTTAACGCAGCAGGTACAGGCAGCCACCCATACGCCGCTGCTCGGCTTTCTCGGCCAACCTGTGGTAAATATTATTGAGCTGAATATGGCGCTGGATGCCCACAAGGATAATTGATGATGACCGACGAGCCGCTGCGTCCCAACCCGGACCGCCTGCTGGAACAAACCGCCGACGCGCATCGCGGCAAGCTGAAGATTTTCTTCGGCGCCTGCGCCGGGGTGGGTAAAACCTGGGCGATGCTGGCGGAGGCGCAGCGGCTGCGCGCTCAGGGGTTAGACGTGCTGGCGGGGGTGGTGGAGACCCACGGGCGCAAAGAGACCGCCGCGATGCTGAACGGCCTGAGCATGCTGCCGCCGAAGCGCACCGCCTACCGCGGCCGCTACGTGACAGAATTCGACCTCGATGCCGCCCTTGCCCGCCGCCCGGCGCTGGTGTTAATGGACGAGCTGGCCCACAGCAACGCCCCCGGTTCCCGTCATCCCAAACGCTGGCAAGACATCGACGAGCTGCTGGAGGCGGGCATCGACGTGTTCACCACCGTCAACGTGCAGCATCTGGAGAGCCTGAACGATGTCGTCAGCGGCGTTACCGGCATTCAGGTGCGGGAAACCGTGCCGGATCCTTTTTTTGATGCCGCCGATGAGGTGGTGCTGGTGGATCTGCCGCCGGACGATCTGCGCCAGCGTCTTAACGAAGGCAAGGTTTATCTGGCCGGTCAGGCCGAACGCGCCATCGAGAACTTCTTTCGCAAAGGCAATCTGATTGCCCTGCGCGAGCTGGCGCTGCGCCGTACCGCCGAGCGGGTGGACGATCAGATGCGCGCCTGGCGTGACGCTCAGGGGCAGGAAAAAGTGTGGCATACCCAGGATGCGATCCTGCTGTGTATTGGCCACCATACCGGCAGCGAAAAGCTGGTGCGCACCGCCGCGCGCCTGGCCGCCCGTCTGGGCAGCGTCTGGCACGCCGTTTACGTTGAAACCCCCACCCTACACCGCCTGCCCGAAGCGCAGCGGCGCGCCATTCTCAGCGCCCTGCGCCTGGCGCAGGAGCTGGGGGCCGAGACCGCGACGCTGTCGGACCCGTCTGAAGAGGCGGCGGTCATTCGCTATGCCCGCGAACACAACCTCGGCAAAATCGTGATTGGCCGTCAGCAGCAGCGTCGCTGGTGGCGCGGCGAACGTTTCAGCGACCGTCTTTCCCGCCACGCGCCGGAGCTTGATCTGCTGGTGATTGGCGTGGACGAAACGCCGCTGCCGCTGCCCGAACGCCCAGGCGATCGCCGGCCGTTTATCGACAAATGGCGGGTGCAAATCCGCGGCTGTCTGGTGGCGCTGGGGCTGTGCGCCGCCATTACGCTGGTCGCCAACCAGTGGCTGATGGCCTTTGAGGCCGCCAACCTGGTGATGCTCTACCTGCTGGGCGTGGTGATCGTCGCGCTGTTCTACGGCCGCTGGCCGTCGGTGCTGGCGACCGTCATCAACGTGGTCAGCTTCGATCTCTTCTTTATTGCCCCACGCGGCACGCTGGCGGTGTCCGACGTGCAGTATCTGCTGACCTTCGCCGTCATGCTCACCGTCGGGCTGGTGATCGGTAATCTCACCGCCGGCGTGCGCTATCAGGCGCGCGTGGCCCGCTATCGCGAGCAGCGAACGCGCCACCTGTATGAGATGTCGAAAACGCTGGCGGTGGGGCGCAACGCTCGCGATATCGCCCTCACCTGCGAGCAGTATATTCGCTCAACCTTTCACGCCCGCAGCCAGGTGCTGTTGCCGGATGAAAACGGCAAGCTGGCGGCGTTAAACCATCAGGAGGGCATGACGCCCTGGGATCAGGCCATCGCCCACTGGAGTTTTGACAAAGGGCTGCCCGCCGGGGCGGGAACCGACACCCTGCCCGGCGTGCCCTATCTGCTGCTGCCCCTACGCAGCGCCGATAAAACCCACGGCCTGGTGGTCGTTGAGCCGAATAATCTCCGCCAGCTGATGGTGCCAGAGCAGCAGCGGCTGCTGGAGACCTTTACTCTGCTGGTGGCCAGCGCGCTGGAGCGGCTGGCGCTGACGGCCAGCGAAGAGCAATCCAGGCTTATCAGCGAACGTGAAAGCCTGCGTAACTCACTGCTCGCCGCGCTGTCGCACGACCTGCGCACGCCGCTGACCGTGCTGTTTGGCCAGGCGGAAATTCTGACGCTCGACCTTGCCAGCAGCGGTTCGCCCTACGCGCCGCAGGCCAACGAGATTCGCCAGCACGTGCTGAACACCACCCGGCTGGTGAACAATCTGCTGGATATGGCGCGGATTCAGTCCGGCGGCTTTAACCTCAATAAAGAGTGGCTGACGCTGGAGGAAGTGGTTGGCAGCGCGCTGCGTACGCTGGAGCCCACCCTCGGCGGGCGCAAAATCACCCTCTCCCTGCCCGACCCGCTGATGCTAGTGCATCTCGATGGCCCGCTGTTTGAGCGGGTGCTCAACAATCTGCTGGAGAACGCCGTCAAGTATGCCGGCAGCGAGGCGCAAATCGGCATTCGCGCGGCCACCGAAAATCACCAGCTTCTGCTGGACGTCTGGGACAGCGGGCCGGGTATTCCCGGCGGCCAGGAGCAGCATATTTTTGCTAAATTCGCCCGCGGCCATAAAGAGTCGGCCATTCCCGGCGTGGGGCTGGGGCTGGCGATTTGTCAGGCCATCGTCGAGATTCACGGCGGCACCCTATCCGCCAGCAACCGCCCGGAAGGCGGCGCCTGTTTTCGTGTTACACTTCCACTGGAACAACCGCCTGAACTTGAAGAGGGATATGAGAAGCTGTGACCAGCGTTTTGATCGTTGAAGATGAACACGCCATTCGCCGTTTTCTGCGCACCGCGCTGGAAGCCGAAGATCTGCGCGTCTTTGACGCCGACACCCTCCAGCGCGGTTTACTGGAGGCGGCGACGCGTAAACCCGATCTGGTGATCCTTGACCTCGGCCTGCCGGACGGCGATGGCCTCGATTTTATTCGTGATATTCGCCAGTGGAGCCCGGTGCCGATAATCGTGCTGTCCGCGCGCAGCGAAGAAAACGATAAAATCGCGGCGCTGGACGCCGGTGCCGACGACTATCTCAGCAAACCGTTTGGTATCGGCGAGCTACAGGCACGGCTGCGCGTGGCGCTGCGTCGCCATGCGGGGACGCAGCCTGGCGAGGCGGTAATGACCTTCTCCGATATTACGGTCGATCTGGCCGCTCATCGCATCACCCGCGGCAGCGAAGAGATTCATTTAACACCTATCGAGTTTCGCCTGCTGGCAATGTTGCTGAATAATGCCGGAAAAGTCCTTACCCAACGTCAGCTACTGAACCATGTCTGGGGACCCAATGCGGTGGAGCATAGTCATTATTTACGCATTTATATGGGGCATTTACGTCAGAAGCTGGAGAACGATCCCGCGCGTCCAAAGCATTTACTAACGGAAACTGGGATTGGCTATCGATTTATTTTATGAATAATTATTCATAATGATACCGCCCTCTTTTACATTATTATTGTAAGAAACATCCTATCAATTAAATAATATTCTTATCTCTCCCTACCCTTCATTTAAATTAAATGAATCACAATTAATTTACACTTCATAAACAATTCAGAATTTAATCCTGGCGATAGAGCAGCATGCAACGAATTATTTTATAAATGATCTCTTATTGTTGATCGGACTCACAGTTTTAAGCCCATCTGGAGATAAAATGACTGCGCTTTAGGATATTCATCTGAGGTATACGAAATGGAAAACAATAACCGATTGATGCCCCACATACGGCGGACTACACATATTATGATGTTTGCCCACCGTAATAGTTTCGACTTTCACTTCTTTAACGCCCGATAAGTCTGCCGACTTCGGGCGCCTCGCAGTTATTCCTTGCTAATTCAGGCTTCTAGCCTGCTGCCAGCGCTCGCCATGACAAACCTGTATCTGCCGGCCACCGGACCGGTTGGGTTTGCCACATTCTGAAAAAAGCAATGTTCTGATTTTATTGTCAGCGGGATCGTATTGCTTTTTTTCCGGCGATATCAATTTCTCCATAGAGAAATTGAGGGACTGCTATTACCTAAAATAAAGAGTCGAAAAAATGTCTGAATTAAAAATTGCCGTTAGTCGTTCATGCCCTGACTGCTTCACTACCCAGCGTAGTATTATCAATACCTGCGACACCCACTTTATTGATGTCGCGGCGGCCGTATTATCTATTGAAGATGTTGAGTGCGGTAAACTCGATGAAATAGATGCTACAGGTTATAACCTGCCGGTGTTTATTGCTATTAATAAAGACCAGATTGTTCCGGCTGAATATCTTGCTCGCATTCAAGGGGTATTTGAGCACGACGAAACCCGCAACGATTTCTACGGCCGCCAGCTGGAGGCTGCCGCCCACAAGTATGAAGTCAATCTGCGCCCGCCGTTCTTTAGCGCGCTGGTCGATTACGTGGCACAGGGCAACAGCGCCTTTGACTGCCCGGGGCACCAGGGCGGTGAATTCTTCCGCCGCCATCCGGCCGGGAACCAGTTTGTCGAGTACTTCGGCGAAACCCTGTTCCGCTCCGACCTGTGTAACGCCGACGTGGCGATGGGCGATCTGCTGATCCACGAAGGCGCGCCGTGCATTGCTCAACAGCACGCGGCGAAAGTGTTTAACGCCGATAAAACCTACTTCGTGCTGAACGGCACCTCGTCCTCCAACAAGGTGGTGCTCAACGCGCTGCTGACCCCAGGCGATTTAGTGCTGTTTGACCGTAACAACCACAAATCCAACCACCACGGTGCGCTGTTGCAGGCCGGGGCTACGCCGGTCTACCTGGAAACCGCGCGTAACCCGTACGGCTTTATCGGCGGTATCGACGCCCACTGCTTTGAAGAAGGTTATCTGCGTGAGCTGGTGGCCGAAGTGGCGCCAAACCGCGCGCGCAACGAACGTCCGTTCCGTCTGGCGGTGATTCAGTTGGGGACCTACGACGGTACTATCTATAACGCCCGTCAGGTAGTGGATAAAATCGGTCACCTGTGCGACTACATCCTGTTCGACTCCGCGTGGGTCGGCTATGAACAATTCATTCCGATGATGGCCGACTGCTCGCCGCTGCTGCTGGAGCTGAATGAAAACGATCCGGGAATTCTGGTGACCCAGTCGGTGCACAAGCAGCAGGCCGGTTTCTCTCAAACCTCGCAGATTCATAAAAAAGATAGTCATATCAAGGGCCAGCAGCGCTACGTTCCGCATAAACGCCTTAACAACGCCTTTATGATGCACGCCTCCACCAGCCCGTTCTATCCGCTGTTTGCCGCGCTGGACGTCAACGCCAAAATGCATGAAGGCCAGGCGGGCCGCAATATGTGGATGGACTGCGTTTCTACCGGTATCGAAGCGCGTAAGCTGATTCTCGATAACTGCCACCACATTCGTCCGTTTGTACCCGCCGAGATTGACGGTAAACCGTGGCAGTCCTGGCCGACCGAGCAGATTGCTAACGACCTGCGTTTCTTCCACTTCGTACCGGGGGAACGCTGGCACGGCTTTGAAGGCTACGCGGAGCATCAGTACTTCGTTGACCCGTGCAAACTGCTGCTGACTACCCCGGGCATTGACGCTAACGGCGAGTACGACACCTTTGGCGTGCCGGCCACCATTCTGGCCAACTACCTGCGTGAACACGGCGTGGTACCGGAAAAATGCGACCTCAACTCAATCCTGTTCCTGCTGACGCCAGCGGAAGATATGGCCAAGCTACAGCAGCTGGTGGCGCTGCTGGTGCGCTTCGAAACGCTGCTGGAATCTGACGCGCCATTGCAAGAGGTGCTGCCGTCGCTCTACGGTCAGCATAAAGATCGTTACGCCGGCTATACCCTGCGTCAACTGTGCCAGGAAATGCATAACCTGTATGCCCGCCACAACGTCAAACAGCTGCAAAAAGAGATGTTCCGTAAATCGCACTTCCCGCGCGTCAGCATGAACCCGCAGGATGCGAACTTTGCCTACATTCGCGGCGAGGTCGATCTGGTGCCGCTGTCGATGGCGGAAGGCAAAATCGCCGCCGAGGGCGCCCTGCCGTATCCTCCTGGCGTGCTGTGCGTCGTCCCGGGTGAAATCTGGGGAGATTCCGTGCTGCGCTACTTCAAAGCGCTGGAAGAAGGCATCAACCTGCTGCCGGGCTTCGCGCCAGAGCTGCAGGGGGTTTACATCCAGGAACACGACGGTCGCAAAGAAGTGTGGTGCAACGTGATTAAACCTCAGCAGCCGCTGCCTGCGCTGCTGAAAGGGGAGAAATTATGAGCAAAGCCAACAACAAAATGGGTGTTGTTCAGCTCACCATCCTGACGATGGTGAACATGATGGGCTCCGGTATCATCATGCTGCCCACCAAGCTCGCTGAAGTCGGCACCATTTCGATTATTTCCTGGCTGGTCACCGCCGTCGGTTCGATGGCGCTGGCCTGGGCCTTCGCGAAGTGCGGGATGTTCAGCAAGAAATCCGGCGGCATGGGCGGCTATGCCGAGTATGCCTTTGGTAAGTCGGGCAACTTTATGGCCAACTATACCTACGGGGTTTCACTGCTGATCGCCAACGTCGCTATCGCGATTTCGGCTGTGGGTTATGGCACCGAGCTTTTCGGTGCCACGCTTAGCCCGGTACAGATTGGGCTGGCCACCATCGGCGTGCTGTGGATCTGCACCGTGGCTAACTTCGGTGGTGCGCGCATTACCGGACAGATCAGTAGCATCACGGTATGGGGTGTCATTATCCCGGTGGTCGGTCTGTGCGTGATTGGCTGGTTCTGGTTCAGCCCGACGATGTACGTCGAGTCCTGGAACCCGCACCACGTACCGTTCTTTAGCGCCGTCGGCTCTTCCATCGCCATGACGCTGTGGGCATTCCTCGGTCTGGAATCCGCCTGTGCTAACGCCGAAGTGGTGGAAAACCCGGAACGTAACGTGCCGATCGCCGTGCTCGGCGGGACGCTCGGGGCAGCGGTGATTTACATCATCTCCACCAACGTGATTGCCGGGATTGTGCCGAATATGGATCTGGCCAACTCCACCGCGCCGTTTGGCCTGGCCTTTGCGCAGATGTTCACACCAGAAGTGGGTAAAGTGATCATGGCGCTGATGGTGATGTCCTGCTGCGGTTCGCTGCTCGGCTGGCAGTTCACCATCGCTCAGGTCTTCAAATCTTCAGCGGACGAAGGCTACTTCCCGAAAGTGTTCTCTCAGGTTAGCAAGGCGGATGCGCCAGTTAAAGGAATGCTGGTGATCGTGGTGATTCAGTCCGGGCTGTCGCTGATGACCATTAGCCCGTCGCTGAACAACCAGTTCAACGTGCTGGTTAACCTGGCGGTGGTGACCAACATTATTCCGTACATTCTGTCGATGGCGGCGCTGGTCATCATCCAGCGAATGGCGAACGTTCCGGCTGGCAAAGCGCGTATGGCTAACATTGTGGCGTTTATTGGTGCGATGTACAGCTTCTATGCGCTGTTCTCTTCCGGTGAAGAAGCGATGCTGTACGGCTCGATCGTGACCTTCCTCGGCTGGACGCTGTACGGTCTGGTGTCGCCGCGTTTCGAGTTAAAGAATAAACACGGATAATTAATTACCCCATCCGGGCTGTAGGCGACTACAGCCCGCTTTTTTTTCTTTCGTTGATAGGGCAGCTAACTTGAGTAATCCAGATCGTATTGTCTCCGACCCAGAACTGATCCGCCGTCTTATTCACCGCCAGCAAATTTGCCGTATCGCACTGAACGATGAGAGCAGCCCGTACATTGTTCCGGTCAATTTTGGTTATTTCTATCAGGACGGACGCTGGACGTTCTATTTCCACGGTGCGCGCACCGGTAAAAAGATGCGCTTGTTGCGCAAAAATCCAGCGATCAGTCTGGAAATAGACGGTGATTACCACTTAATTCCCGCCGAGGATGCCTGCGATTATAGCTGTGCGTACGCCAGCATCCTCGCCAGTGGACAAGCCTCGATTTTGCAAGAGTACGAAGAAATGACCACCGGGCTGGACCTCATCATGCGGCAGGCCGTACCGGGTAAAACCTTCAGCTATCGTGACGATATGATGAAAGCGGTATGCGTCGTGCGAATGGATTGCCAGACGCTAACCTGCCGCCAGCATCAGGGAATATGAAAAAGGAGCCTTACGGCTCCTTTGTCTTAACAGCGATGATATCAGGCGTTTTTCAGCACTTCGCTAACAATCTCTACCGCTTCTTTCTCAATCTGCTGGCGATGCTCAGCGCCAAGGAAGCTTTCGCAGTAAATTTTGTACGCATCTTCCGTACCGGACGGACGCGCGGCGAACCAGCCGTTGTCGGTCATCACCTTCAGGCCGCCAATGGAAGCACCGTTACCCGGCGCCGCCGTCAGGCGTGCGGTAATCGGGTCACCGGCCAGCGTGCTGGCGCTCACCATTTCTGGGGAGAGTTTAGACAGCGCCGCTTTCTGCGCGGAGGTCGCGCTCGCCTGCAGACGGTTGTAGCTTGGCGCGCCGAAGCGTGCTGCCAGATCGTTGTAGTGCTCCTGCGGGTTCTTACCGGTTACCGCGGTGATTTCCGCCGCCAGCAGGCACATGATGATGCCGTCTTTATCGGTCGACCACGGCGTACCGTCGAAGCGCAGGAAGGACGCGCCCGCGCTCTCTTCGCCGCCGAAGCCGAAGCTGCCGTCGAACAGCCCGTCAACAAACCACTTAAAGCCCACCGGCACTTCCACCAGCTTGCGGCCCAGGTCGTTCACCACGCGGTCAATCATTGCGGAAGAGACCAGCGTTTTACCCACGGCAACCTCTTTGCCCCACTGTGGACGGTGCTGGAACAGATAGTTGATCGCCACCGCCAGATAGTGGTTCGGGTTCATCAACCCGGCCGGAGTCACAATACCGTGACGGTCGTAATCCGGGTCGTTAGCAAACGCCAGGTCAAACTTGTCGCGCAGCGCCAGCAGGCCCGCCATCGCGCACTCGGAGGAGCAGTCCATACGGATTGCGCCGTCTTTATCGAGGTGCATAAAGCGGAAAGTCTGGTCAACGTGGTCGTTAACGATGGTCAGGTTCAGGTTGTAGTGTTTGGCGATACGTTTCCAGTATTCGATACCGGAACCGCCCAGCGGATCGACGCCCAGCGTCAGCCCTGCTTTCTGGATAGCCGCCATATCGACGATATCCGCCAGCCCTTCGATAAACGGCTGCACCAGATCCACTTCTTTCACATGACCCGACGCCAGCGCCGCATCGTAGGAAATACGCTTCACGCCATCCAGGTTTGCGGCGAGCAGCGCGTTGGCGCGGTCTTCAACCACTTTGGTGACGTTGGTATCAGCCGGGCCGCCGTTTGGCGGATTGTACTTGATGCCACCGTCTTCCGGCGGGTTGTGGGATGGCGTAATCACGATGCCATCGGCCAGCGGGCCGCCTTTCTTGTTGTGCACCAGGATAGCGTTGGAAACCGCCGGGGTCGGCGTGAAGCCATTGTTTTCCTGTACAATCACATCAACGCCATTCGCCGCTAACACTTCCAGCACGGAGATGAACGCCGGCTCAGAAAGCGCGTGCGTGTCTTTTCCGACATAGCATGGGCCCGAAATTCCGTTTTTCGCGCGCTCTTCAGCAATTGCCTGAGCAATGGCTAAAATATGCTTTTCGTTGAAGCTGTGGCGACCTGCGCTACCGCGATGGCCGGAGGTACCGAACTTCACCGCATGTTCCGCATTGCTCACGTCCGGCTGCAGCACGTAATACTGGGCCGTCAGTTGAGCGACGTTGATCAAATCACTCTGCTGTGCAGGTTGACCCGCACGGGTATGGTTTGCCATTGCCTGGTCCTTCTTATGCAAGGGTTAGATTGTCAGTATTAGATGGTACCGCAAACCTTCTCAATCAATTCCGCCGGGAATTGCATTGACTGCATGATGTGTTCGACCATGCTGCATTTACGGCCCGTATTGGTATTGGTAATGACCCAGTATGGCGTATCCGGTACCTGTTTCGGTTTCGTCTGGTTACCGTTTTTCAGCAGCGTTTGCTCGTCGGCGGCAAAGTAGACACGGGTACGGCCGTGAAGGGATTCGGTTGCCTCAGCAAACGCGTTGTTGTCCAGCGAGTACAGCGTGGTCAGCACCAGCATGAAGCGGTTTACCGCTTTCTTCTGCTCGGCATACTCGTCGGAGAGCAGCAGTTCGCGCATGGCGCGGACTTTATCTTTGGTGGTTTTAACCGTTTTCACCTCAGCAACGGGGGCAGCAGCGGGCGCCGGAGCGGCAACCGGTTCTGCTTTGACGACCGGCGCGGCGGCCACGGCTGCCGGCTGGGAAGCGGCGGAGAATTTCAGCATACGCCGTAAAATGTCGGACGCGCTCTCGCCAATGCGCAGAGTGTGGGCTGCAATATAGCGATAGAGCTCGTCATCAACTTCGATCGTTTTCATCTTAATCCGGTGCGATAAATTTTCTGAATACAGTTTCATTGGGATTATAAAGTCAATTCCCAACAGCGGGTAGCGCCAAACCAGGGGAACGGCAAAATTCGGATGAGTTCCTCACTTGCCCCTGAGCGTTAGAATGTCCAACATGATACCCTAACCCGACAATGCGAAAAAAAGAACTTTGCTATGAAATTGAATTTCCGAGCGCAATCTGCACAAAACCTGCACAATAATTCCCCCATCGTCCTGGTCCACGGCCTGTTTGGCAGCCTGGATAACCTGGGCATCCTGGCCCGCGACCTGGTTGCCGACCACGACATCATCCAGGTCGATATGCGTAACCACGGTCTGTCACCGCGTTCAGACGTGATGAACTACCCGGCAATGGCCGAAGATCTGCGTGACACGCTCGACGCGGCGAACATCGACAAGGCAACCTTTATCGGCCACTCGATGGGCGGTAAAGCGGTTATGGCCCTCACCGCGCTGGCCCCGAAACGTATCGATCGCCTGGTGGCTATCGACATCGCCCCGGTGGACTATCACGTTCGCCGCCACGATGAAATTTTTGCCGCCATCAACGCGGTGACCAGCGCCGGCGTCGCCACGCGCCAGCAGGCGGCAACGGTGATGCGCGAATATCTGCATGAAGAAGGCGTGATCCAGTTCCTGCTGAAGTCGTTTGTTGACGGTGGCTGGCGCTTTAACGTGCCGGTACTGTGGGAACAGTATCCACACATTGTCGGCTGGGAAACCATTCCGGCCTGGGAGCATCCGGCGCTGTTCATTCCCGGCGGCAACTCGCCGTACGTCACCGAAGCCTGTCGCGAGGATCTGCTGGCGCAGTTCCCGCAGGCGAAAGCGCACGTCATCGCCGGCGCGGGCCACTGGGTGCATGCGGAAAAACCGGACGCCGTGCTGCGCGCTATCCGCCGCTACCTCGCCGAGTGATTAAAAATCCATCGACCGCGCGCCATAATGGCCGTGGTCGTTGGCGTGCGGGTTCCACTGTTGTATGATTGCGCGCTGTCTGCACCGGGCGCCGCCCGGTAGCTTGTTTCCCCGAAGTCACTCTGAACCATGGCAAAAGAACAAACGGACCGTACGACATTAGATTTGTTCGCAAATGAGCGTCGGCCGGGAAGACCCAAAACCAATCCGCTTTCGCGTGACGAACAGCTCCGCATTAATAAGCGCAACCAGCTTAAACGCGACAAGGTTCGTGGGCTGAAGCGCGTCGAGCTGAAGCTGAATAGCGACGCCGTTGATGCGCTCAACGAGCTGGCGACTGCCCGTGATATGAGCCGCAGCGAACTTATCGAAGAGATTTTGATGAGCCAGCTCGCCCAGCTGCACGGACAGGGGAAAGTCTGAAAAATCCCCCCTGAAGACACTTTCATGTAGCAGAGTGTGCAGTACGGCACGATAGCTGTTTCCGCACCCTTCTCTGTTCTGCTATGATTGCCCTTATCTGTGGGCAATAAGCCACCACCATCTCATTAAGTTTCAAGAGGTTATTTTACTCATGGCAATCGTTGGCATCTTCTTCGGTAGCGACACCGGGAACACCGAAAATATCGCAAAAATGATTCAAAAACAGCTTGGTAAAGATGTCGCTGACGTTCACGACATTGCCAAGAGCAGCAAAGAAGACCTGGCGGGCTACGATATCCTGCTGCTGGGTATCCCGACCTGGTACTACGGTGAAGCGCAGTGCGACTGGGATGATTTCTTCCCGTCCCTGGAAGAAGTGGACTTCAACGGCAAGCTGGTGGCCCTGTTTGGCTGCGGCGACCAGGAAGACTACGCGGAGTACTTCTGCGATGCGCTGGGCACCATTCGCGACATCATTGAGCCAAACGGCGCGACTATCGTCGGTCACTGGCCGACCGCGGGCTACCACTTCGAAGCGTCGAAAGGCCTGGCCGATGACGACCACTTCGTGGGTCTGGCGATTGACGAAGACCGTCAGCCGGAGCTGACCGCTGAGCGCGTGGAAAAATGGGTTAAGCAGGTGGCTGAAGAGCTGCACCTCGACGAAATCAAGAACGCCTGATTATTTTGAGGCGCGATAATAAATCGCGCCTCATTAATAGGTAGAACCAATCAAAATAATAGCTACAATTTTTTAACTTTTCAGCACATACCTGTACAATATCTTCTGATTTAGCGCGGTCTCATCACTCTATTTGTCGGTGAAGCCTCGTTTTTGAAAGCTTAGTTTACCCAAGCCTTGCTGTTTTCATTTTGATAGGGTCATTCTATAATGAGACGCATTAAAACGGGTGAATTCTCTGTGATACTTTCGCTGATGGAAGTTAATCGTTTAGCAACAGGACAGATTCCGCATGACTGACAATAATACCGCATTAAAGAAGGCTGGCCTGAAAGTCACACTTCCACGGTTAAAGATTCTGGAAGTTCTTCAGGAACCGGATAACCACCATGTCAGCGCGGAAGACTTATACAAACGCCTGATCGACATGGGTGAAGAAATTGGCCTGGCCACGGTTTACCGTGTTCTGAACCAGTTTGATGACGCAGGTATCGTTACCCGTCATAATTTTGAAGGCGGCAAATCCGTTTTCGAACTGACCCAGCAGCATCACCACGATCACCTGATCTGCCTCGACTGCGGCAAAGTGATCGAGTTCAGCGATGACTCTATTGAAGCTCGCCAGCGCGAAATCGCCGCGAAGCACGGAATTCGTCTGACCAACCACAGTCTTTATCTTTACGGCCACTGCGCTGAAGGCGACTGCCGCGAAGATGAACATGCGCATGATGGCGTTGAAAAATAGCGTTTCATGATGCCTGAAAAGCCAGCCTGAAGGTTGGCTTTTTTTATGGGCGTAATCTGGTCAATTTGCTTCACCTTACGTATGGTAAAAGCAACTTTGCCCGCCAGGAGACCCGAAATGGAACTTCGCCAGCTGCGTTATTTTGTCCGTATTGTGGAAACCGGCAGTATGGGCAATGCAGCGCTCGATCTCGACATTGGCGTCTCGGCGCTCAGCCAGCAGATGGCGAAGCTGGAAAGCGAGCTTGCCATCCGCCTGTTCCAGCGGACCTCGCGCGGCGTCACGCCGACCAACGCCGGGCTGGCCTTTTATTCCCAGGCTCAGCTGGCGCTGCGTCATGCGGACGACGCCATTCTGGCCGCCCGCGAGGCGCGCCTTTCCGGGCACGTGAGCGTCGGCATGGCGCCGAGTACCGCATCGATTCTCGGCATGCCGTTTATTCACGCCATGCGCGAAACCTACGCCGATGTCCGCCTTCATGTGGTGGAGAGTCTGTCCGGTAACCTGGAGAAGATGATCCATACACGCCAGATTGATTTAGCCATCGTGTTTCAAAAAGAGAAGATCCTTCGCTGGAGCGCCAGGCCGATCCTCGAAGAGCAGCTGTTTTTGATTGGAACGCCGCCACTGCTGGCCAGCATCACGCAACCGAAAATATCACCAGCGCAGCTTGCGCACATACCGCTGATTATGCCAAGCCAGGGTCATGGGCTGCGAGGCAGACTGGATGCTATCTGTCAGGAACATGCGCTCAACCTCGATATCGTGGCTGAAATTGACGGTCTGGCCCTGCTGATGCACGCCGTACGCAGCGGCCTTGGCGCCACCCTTCAGCCCGGCGCCGCCATTTCCCAGGTCGACCAACAGGCGTTAAGGGTGATCGGCGTCCACAATCCCATCCTCAGCCGCCCGAATTTTTTGGTGAGCCTTTCTGATGACGAGCTCACCCCGGCAGGCCTTGCTGCCCGCGTGGTGCTGACAAAAGTCATGCGCCAGCTGGTGGAGGAAGGAAGCTGGCCAGGGGCAACCCTTTACGCAAACTAAAGGGCTCTTTAGCATCGCGCCATAGCGCCAACACGACTCCTGCATATACATTTCAATTACAAATTTAACAATTAGTTAAATGGTAATGGAGTGTACGATGGTTGATGTATTGGTGATTGGCGGCGGCAATGCCGCATTATGCGCCGCCTTAACCGCTCGGGAAGCCGGCGCATCTGTGCTGCTGCTGGAAGCTTCCCCCCGGGAATGGCGTGGCGGAAATTCGCAGCACACCCGCAATTTACGCTGCATGCACGATGCGCCCCAGGACGTGCTGGTTGAAAGCTATCCCGAAGAGGAGTTCTGGCAGGATCTCTGGCGCGTCACGGAGGGGAATACCAACGAAGCGCTGGCGCGGCTGGTGATTCGCACCTCTTCACAATGTCGCGACTGGATGCGCCGCCACGGCGTCAACTTCCAGCCTCCCCTCTCCGGTGCGCTACACGTCGCGCGCACCAACGCGTTCTTTATGGGCGGCGGCAAAGCGCTGGTTAACGCCTATTATCGTAGCGCGGAGCAACTGGGCGTCCAGATTCGCTACAACACGCCGGTGCAAGCGCTTGAGCTGCATCACGGGGAGTTTGTGGCGGCGCTGGCGGGAACGGAACGTATTGAGGCGAAAACCTGCGTGCTCGCCGCCGGAGGATTTGAATCGAATCGCCAGTGGTTGCGCGAAGCCTGGGGGCAAAATGAACGCGGCGAGTGGCCCGCCGACAACTTCCTGATTCGCGGCACCCGTTTTAATCAGGGCGTGCTGCTCAAATTCATGATCGACGCCGGTGCGGATATTATCGGCGATCCTTCCCAGTCACACTGCGTGGCGATTGACGCCCGCGCCCCTCTGTATGATGGCGGCATCTGTACACGCGTGGACTGCGTCTCGCTGGGGGTTGTCGTCAATCGTGAGGGCGAGCGCTTTTACGATGAAGGCGAAGATTTCTGGCCGAAGCGCTACGCCATTTGGGGGCGGCTGGTCGCCCACCAGCCGGGGCAAATTGGCTATTCCATTATCGACAGTCAAGCCATCGGCCACTTTATGCCGCCCGTTTTCCCCGGCGCACAGGCGAATACGCTGGAAGAGCTGGCTCAGCAACTGGGGCTGGATCCCACGCGCTTAACTCAGACCGTGCAGCGATATAACCGCGCCTGCCGGCCCGGAAAATTCGACCACACCAGGCTCGATAACTGTGCGACGGCCAATCTGACACCGCCCAAAACGCACTGGGCGCGTCCTATCGATACCCCACCTTTCTACGGATACGCCCTACGCCCGGGGATCACCTTCACCTATCTGGGGTTAAAGGTGAACGAACGGGCCGCCGTGCACTTCGCCGGGATGCCCAGCCGCAACCTGTTTGTGGCCGGAGAAATGATGGCGGGGAACGTGCTGGGCAAGGGCTATACCGCTGGCGTAGGCATGTCCATCGGCACCACATTTGGCCGGATTGCTGGACATGAAGCCGCGCAGGCCGCACTGAAGGAGCAACATCATGAAGTCGCTTGAGAACCTGATCATTGAGGCGAAAATCCTTACCGAGCCGGAAGCGGAAGTCGAACGCGTCATGCAGGTGTGTAACGCCTGCCGATACTGTGAGGGTTTTTGCGCCGTCTTCCCGGCAATGACCCAACGGCTGGAGTTTGGTAAAGCGGACATCAACTACCTGGCGAATCTGTGTCATAACTGCGGTGCCTGTCTGCATGCCTGTCAGTACGCCCCACCGCATGAATTTGCTATCAATGTCCCCAAAGCCATGGCGGAAGTTCGCTTTGAGACCTATCAGCATTACGCCATGCCCGCCGCGTTCGGCGCGCTGTATCGTCGCGCTGGCGTGACCGTCACGCTGGCGCTGGTGTTTAGCCTGATCCTCTTTTTGCTACTCGCCATGGGGCTGAAAGGTTCCCTGACGCATCCGCCGCTGGCGGGCGATTTCTACCAGATTTTCCCCCATAACCTGCTGGCGTGGATGTTTGGCTCGATCTTTGTGGCGGCGATTGGTTTGCTGATGGCGGGGGTTATCCGCTTCTGGCGGGAGATTGCCCCCGGCGTACCGCGAACGGCGGAAATTGCCGAAGCATCGCATAACGCCCTCACGCTGAAGTACCTCGACGGCGGCCACGGTAAGGGCTGCAATGAGTCCGATGACGCCTTCACCCTGATGCGTCGTCGCTTTCACCACTTCACTTTCTACGGTTTCATGCTCTGCTTCGCGGCCACCATCGTGGCGACGGGCTATCACTACTTCGCCGGTTGGGAAGCGCCCTATCCCTTCTTCAGCGTGCCGGTCATCCTCGGCACGCTGGGAGGGATTGGCCTGATCGTTGGGCCTGCGGGGCTTTTATGGCTGAACCTGCGGCGCTCGCCGCTGCACGGCGATGCGCGACAGAAGCCGATGGATCGCGGTTTCATTTTACTGCTGCTGCTTACCAGCTCAACCGGCCTGGCGCTGCTTGCCGGAAGAGACACCTCATGGATGGGGATCCTGCTGGCCGTACATCTCGGGGTGGTGATGGCGCTGTTCCTGACGCTGCCCTACGGAAAATTTGCCCACGGATTCTACCGCTGCGCTTCCTTACTCAAATGGGCGATTGAGAAGCGACGTGGAAAACAGGCGGGGGTCGCAGGCGACTGACCCCCACACTCTTACCTCTATAAAAACAAGATAAAGACAATGGAGAGCAAACCTCATGGCCCAACAACCATCCCGCGCTGGCACCTTTGGCGCAATACTGCGGGTGACCAGCGGTAACTTCCTCGAACAATTTGATTTTTTCCTGTTTGGATTTTACGCCACCTATATCGCAAAGACGTTCTTCCCCGCCGAGAGTGAGTTCGCATCGCTGATGCTCACCTTTGCCGTTTTTGGTTCTGGTTTTTTGATGCGTCCTATCGGGGCCATTGTGCTCGGTGCCTACATCGACCGAATCGGCCGCCGCAAGGGGCTGATGGTGACGCTGGCGATTATGGGCTGTGGCACGCTGTTGATTGCTCTGGTTCCCGGTTATCAGAGTATTGGCCTGCTCGCCCCGGCGCTGGTGCTGCTGGGACGGCTGCTACAGGGATTTTCTGCTGGCGTCGAGCTGGGCGGAGTTTCAGTCTATCTTTCCGAGATTGCCACGCCCGGCAATAAAGGGTTCTACACCAGCTGGCAATCAGCCAGCCAACAGGTGGCGATCGTCGCCGCCGCGATGATTGGTTACGGCCTGAACCTCACGCTGGGACATGACAACATCGCCGAATGGGGCTGGCGCATTCCGTTCTTTATCGGCTGCATGATCATCCCGCTGATTTTTGTTTTACGTCGCTCGCTGCAGGAAACGGAAGCCTTCTTGCAGCGCAAGCACCGCCCCGACACCCGTGAAATCTTTACCACCATAGTGAAAAACTGGCGCATTATTACCGCCGGAACACTGCTGGTCGCGATGACCACCACGACCTTCTACTTTATTACCGTCTATACCCCAACCTATGGCCGAGCGGTGCTGAACCTGAGCGCACGTGATAGCCTGATTGTCACCATGCTGGTCGGCATTTCTAACTTTATCTGGTTGCCGATTGGCGGCGCGATTTCCGATCGCATTGGCCGCCGACCGGTACTGATGGGCATTACGCTGCTGGCGCTGGTTACCACCTGGCCGGCCATGCACTGGCTGACCGCCGCGCCGGATTTCACCCGGATGACGGTAGTCCTGCTGTGGTTTTCGTTCTTCTTTGGCATGTATAACGGTGCCATGGTTGCGGCGCTCACCGAGGTGATGCCGGTCTATGTGCGTACCGTTGGATTCTCACTCGCCTTCAGCCTCGCCACCGCTATTTTTGGTGGTCTGACGCCCGCCATTTCAACCGCACTGATTGAGATAACCGGCGATAAAAGCTCGCCAGGATGGTGGCTGATGTGCGCTGCACTTTGCGGACTGGCCGCTACCGCGATGCTGTTTGTCCGCCTGAGCCGCAATTACCAGCCTGCAGAGAACCAGCTCTGAAACGCCAACGGGCGGAGAACATGCTCCGCCCGTTGGGTTATCGTAACAATCGTTATTTCGTGGCGTTATTACTGCGAATTTCCTGCCACATCTTATCGCATTTGGCTTTTACCGCCTGGTCGTTACCGGTACGGGTTGCCTGAATACACTGCTGGTAGTCCAGCACGCGTACGCTTTCCTGGTTGGCGAACTGTTCATGCTGTTTCTCTTGCTTCAGCACGTTCAGCACGCTCTGGCAGGCCTGGATTTTGTCTGGATTCCCTTCCGCGGTATTGATGCACGCGCTGTAGGCATCCTTCAGCTTACTGTCTTCTTTCGGCGCGGATGGCTGAGCGCAAGCGGTAAGCCCAGCGGCCATCAGGGCCACAATAATTAGTTTTTTCATACGATGAGCCTCTTCGCGGCGGCAGAGGCTTCCCCCTGCCGCATCATGCATCAGAAAATGGTGAACGGTGCGATAACCATGAATTTCACGTCACGCTCATCCTGGAAGATGTTGCCGTAACCACCGCCCCAGCTTGGGATATCGGAGTGGTTGTCGTACTGAGTGAAGTGCAGTTTGAAGAGGGTACCCTTCGCACGGCCTTCCTGTACGGTGTACATCGCGTCGAGGCTGTATGCAGATTCTCTGATGGTGTTGTTTTTGTTGTAGTAGGCATCCGGGTTCATCTGCCAGGTGGCAGGCTTCGCATCCCATGCGTAAACGTAAGACGCGCCCACTGCCCAGCCCGGAAGATTCCAGTTCTTCAGGTCATACATACCGCCGAAGAACACCGCTTTTTCGCCGTTGGCGTTGAAGTCAGAGCGGTTATCCCACCAGATATCCAGACGACCGTTGGACGATGCGTAGGTTGGGGTCATACGCTGCAGGAAGTAGCCCTGCTGACCATCGGCCTTAACCCATGTTCCTTCCAGACGGAAGTCGAACACTTCATTCAGCTTGTAACCGAAGGTCAATGCCTGCAGCCACGCGGTGCCGTCGTAAATATCGTTCACGCCGCCATCGCTGACTTTATCGCGGGTACCGTAGAACTGGTAGCTGGTGGTCAGCGGGCCGCCAGGGATATCAAACTTGTAGCTGGCTTTGGCGAAGTACTGATCGATATAGCCTTCCGCCTGACCGAATGCTGCTTCCAGCACCAGGTCATTTTTAAAATCATATTTCGCACCGACGGAGTGCAGGTAATCGACTTTGGTCTTCTGGTCGTTTTGATAGAAGTTATCCATCTCCAGATGCCACGGCGCTTTATAGTTGTTTGTCCACATGTAAGAGAAGCTCAGCGCGCCGTTATCGCCGTAGTCAAAGTTGGCCCCGGCTTCAGCACCCTGATAGGTACCCGGCATAAAGCTCCAGTGCGGCGCCAGCAGGGTTTGCCCGGTTGGCTGAATGTAACCGGCACGCGCCCAGGTTGGGCCGAGCTTGAATTTAGCGGCCGCTTTATACAGGCTGATACCACTCTTATCACCGCTGTAGTCTTCGCTGTAGCCTTTATTTTTTGACGAGAAGGCAATTTCGTTCGGGTGGCCGCTTTCGCTGCTTTCCGCCATTTCAATCGCGGTAAACGCCGCAATATCAATACCGAACATATCAGCCGCATAGCCGGACTGGAAGTCGAGGTTGGCGTTCCAGGTGGAGTGAGAAAGGTTGGTTTTATATTTGTCGTGATCGGTAACATCTTTACGGTCACGCTCACGCTGCCAGTAATAGATACCGCCGGTTAACGTTGAATCATCAATGAACCCTTCTGCCTTCGCTTCCGGGGTCATTACAAAGCCTGACATTGCTGTCACACCGGCGATAGCCAGCGCCAGCGTACTACGTTTGCCACTAAACGTACGCATAGTTATATCCTCTTTGACTTTTAAAAATGCCGCTGCAAAGCAGAAGCAAAAAAATAAAACGCTAAAAAAATGAACTTCTGGAAAAAGGTGCTTCAGTACACTGATAGACTATTTTTCGCGACGCGAATTATCAATCCTTTTCCGCAACAAGAGTGCAGGATTATGACAAAGCGCACATATTTGGTTTCAATGTGTAACGCAATGCGTTATTAACATTTTGCCGTTCCAGCCCTTGCGGGGCTTGAATGAAATGTTAATGAGACCGTTTACACATCGGATTTGTAACGCAGAGTGTGACAAAAAGAAAAAATCTTAGCGGCAGGAAATTCGTATTAATTCGCTACGCGAAACTAGCGCGGATGGCGGATAAAAAAAACGCCGCAAAAGCGGCGTTTTGAAGATAGATCTGATTAGCCAGCCCAGGTATCGCGTAAACCAACGGTACGGTTGAAGACCAGCTTATCCGCGGTGGTATAGCGGCTGTCGAGGCAGAAGTAACCCTCACGCTCGAACTGGTACGCTTTACCGGCCTCAGCGGCCTGCAGAGACGGCTCAGCATAGCCCTGCTTGATAACCAGTGACTCAGGGTTCATCACCGCCAGGAAGTCTTCTGCGGCGCCCGGGTTCGGCACGCTGAACAGACGATCGTACAGGCGAATCTCTACCGGCAGCGCGTGCGCGGCGCTAACCCAGTGGATCACGCCCTTCACTTTGCGGCCATCGGCCGGATCTTTGCTCAGCGTTTCCGCATCGTAGGTGCAGAAGATGGTGGTGATATTGCCTTCAGCATCTTTCTCCACGCGCTCTGCTTTCACCACATAGGCGTTACGCAGACGCACTTCTTTACCCATCACCAGACGCTTGTACTGCTTGTTCGCCTCTTCACGGAAGTCTGCGCGATCGATCCAGATTTCAGCGCTGAACGGCACCTCACGGCTGCCCATTTCCGGCTTATTCGGATGGTTAGGCATCGACACCATTTCGCTCTCGCCCTGCGGGTAGTTTTCGATAACCAGCTTCACCGGATCGATAACCGCCATCGCGCGCGGCGCGTTTTCGTTGAGATCTTCACGAATGCAGGACTCGAGCGACGCCATCTCAATGGTGTTGTCCTGCTTGGTCACGCCGATGCGTTTGCAGAACTCGCGGATAGACGCCGCGGTGTAGCCACGACGACGCAGACCGGAGATGGTCGGCATACGCGGGTCGTCCCAGCCTTCTACGTGTTTTTCCATCACCAGCTGGTTCAGCTTGCGCTTGGACATCACGGTGTATTCCAGATTCAGGCGCGAGAATTCGTACTGACGCGGGTGAACCGGGATGGTGATGTTGTCCAGCACCCAGTCGTACAGGCGACGGTTGTCCTGGAATTCCAGCGTACACAGCGAGTGGGTAATGCCTTCCAGCGCATCGCTGATGCAGTGGGTAAAGTCGTACATCGGGTAGATGCACCACTTGGTGCCGGTCTGGTGGTGATCGGCAAATTTAATGCGGTACAGCACCGGATCGCGCATCACGATAAACGGCGACGCCATGTCGATTTTAGCGCGCAGGCAGGCGGTACCTTCCGCAAAGCCGCCGGTACGCATTTTTTCGAACAGCGCCAGGTTCTCTTCCACGCTGCGATCGCGGTACGGGCTGTTTTTGCCCGGCGCGGTCAGCGAGCCGCGATATTCACGGATTTGCTCCGGCGTCAGTTCATCAACGTAGGCCAGCCCCTTGTTGATCAGTTCTACCGCGTAGGCGTGCAGCTGATCGAAATAATCCGAGGAGTAGCGAACGTTGCCAGACCAGTGAAAACCTAACCACTCGACATCGTTTTTGATTGACTCTACGTATTCGATATCTTCTTTCACCGGGTTGGTGTCATCGAAGCGCAGGTTGCATTGGCCCTGATAGTCTTTCGCGATGCCAAAGTTCAGGCAGATAGATTTCGCGTGACCGATATGCAGATAGCCATTCGGCTCTGGCGGAAAACGCGTATGCACCGTATTGTGCTTACCGGTTGCCAGATCTTCATCGATGATCTGACGAATAAAGTTTGTCGGGCGGGCTTCAGCCTCACTCATCGTGGATTCCTCAAAGCGTAAACAACGTATAACGGCATATGATCTTATAAGCCGCGCCCGGAGACAACTATTAGTTGCACAAAAAGGCGTTGCGCCGATGAATAGCGGGAATTTGCGGCAAAAAAAAGCGGCGGAGGAATTCCCCCGCCGCTTAAGGCATTAATCCACTTTACTCAGGAGCGATTATTTACCTTTAATCTCATACAGCGGCGTTTGACCCGCCACCACGTGACCTTCGGCTTTAATGACCAGGCCGCCGAAATCATCGCTGTTGCTGCAAACCACCGGGCTAATCATTGAGCGCGCGTTCGCGTTCAGGAAGTCCAGATCCATTTCCAGGATTGGCTGACCTGCTGCAACGATCGCCCCCTCTTCCACCAGACGGCTGAAGCCTTTACCTTCCAGCGCGACGGTATCGATACCCATGTGGACAACGATCTCCGCACCTTTATCTGTTTCCAGACAGAACGCGTGGTTGGTATTGAAGATTTTCACGATGGTGCCCGCCGCCGGAGAAACCACGATCTTGTCCGTCGGTTTCACCGCCACGCCGTCGCCTACCGCTTTGCTGGCGAACGCTTCGTCAGGCACCTGTTCCAGCGCCACCACATCACCGGTAATCGGTGAAACCAGCGTTTCAACGGTTGCCGCGTTGGCCACAGCCTGCGGTTTAGCCGCCGTGGTCGCCGCTGCCGGCGCGCTTTCCGCTGCTGCGGCGGCAACCGGGCCACGCGCAACCACTTTCTTCATCGCATCGCCAATCGCTTCCGCTTTCGCGCCCACGATAACCTGGATGGTTTGTTTGTTCAGTTTCACCACGCCGGAAGCACCCAGACGTTTGCAGACGGCGTCGTTAACCTTCGCGGAGTCAGCAACGCTCAGACGCAGACGCGTGATACAGGCATCAATATTTTTCAGGTTGTCAGTACCACCGACGGCCGCGATGTAGCTGGTGGCCAGCTGATCCAGACCTTCTTCAGTATTGCTGTTGGCTTCTTCGGTCACGACGCTGTCGTCTTTATCTTCGCGGCCCGGCGTTTTCAGGTTAAACATGCGAATAACCACGCTGAACAGCACGAAGTAGATAACGAAGAACACCAGGCCCATCACCACCAGCATCCAGACGTTCTGGCTCGCTGCCGGCAGACTGTACATCAACACGTAGTCGATAGCGCCTGCGGAGAAGGAGAAGCCCGCGTGGATACCCAGCAGCGTGGCGATAAACAGGCTCACACCGGTCAGAATCGCGTGCAGGAGGTACAGTACCGGCGCCAGGAACATGAACAGGAATTCCAGCGGCTCGGTGACGCCGGTCAGGAATGCGGTGACCGCAACGGACAGCAGCATACCGCCGACCATCGGACGACGCGCTTTCGGCGCAGCGAAGTACATCGCCAGCGCCGCACCCGGCAGACCGAACATCATGATCGGGAAGAAGCCGGACATGAACATCCCCGCGGTGCCGTCACCCGCATAGAAGCGGTTGATGTCGCCGTGGAAGACCGCACCGGCTGCGTTGGTGAACTCACCAATCTGGAACCAGGCGATGGTGTTCAGCACCTGATGCAGACCGGTTGGGATCAGCAGACGGTTGATGAAACCAAAGATACCGGAACCCAGCGCGCCCGCGCCGACGATCCATTCACCGCCCGCATGGATGGCGTTCTGCACCGGCGGCCATACGTAGCCGAAGATAGCAGCCAGCACCAGGCAGAAGAAGCCGGTGGCGATCGGGACAAAGCGTTTGCCGCCGAAGAAGCTCAGGAAGTCAGGCAGTTTGATACCCGCCCAACGGTTATAGGTCGCACCGCCGACCAGGCCGGTAATGATACCCGCCAGCACACCCATATTGATGGCTGGGTTAATGGTGACCATGGCTTTGGTCAAAATAAAGTAACCGACCGCACCAGCCAGCGCTGCCGCGCCCGCGTTGTCTTTCGACCAGCTGGACGCCACACCAATCGCGAAGATCAGCGCCAGGTTATCGAAGATAGCCCCGCCCGCTTGCGCGATAAACGCGACGTTCAGTAAATCTGGCTGACCAAATCGCAGCAACAGCGCCGCCACCGGCAGCACGGCGATAGGGAGCTGTAACGCCCTACCGAGTCGCTGGAAAAAACCTAAAATATTCATCTTATTCCCCCTACGAGACCCCGAGACGGCTTATCTAAGCCATTTTTTTATTGTGCAAAAGCATGACACTGCGATGTCTTATAAATTGCATATATACCTGTTGAGACATCAGAGTGTGTGAAAATTTAATTCGTATCGCAAATTAAACGCGTGTTTTTTGTGACTATAGTCACCAAATATTGTTCTCACCACTCCCTTTCACTGGCTAACTATGAAAACTTATTTTATCATTCAAAAAATCAAAACGGATTGCTCCCTATCGATGCAAACAGGTTACGCTTAGAGAGTGCACGGAGACGCCATCCGCCAACTTCTTACATTTAAATTTTGAGGTGAAGAATGAGACTGATTCCTCTCGTTAACGCTGAACAAGTCGGCAAATGGGCTGCTCGCCATATCGTTAACCGCATCAACGCGTTTAAACCTACCGCAGATCGCCCGTTTGTCCTCGGCCTGCCAACCGGTGGCACCCCGCTGGCGACCTATAAAGTCTTAGTCGAAATGCATAAAGCGGGCCAGGTTAGCTTTAAGCATGTTGTCACCTTCAACATGGACGAATACGTTGGCCTGCCGAAAGAGCATCCGGAAAGCTACCACAGCTTCATGCACCGTAACTTCTTCGATCATATCGATATTCCGGAAGAAAACATCAACCTGTTGAACGGCAACGCGCCGGATGTTGATGCAGAATGCCGTCGTTATGAAGAAAAAATTCGTTCTTACGGTAAAATTCACCTGTTCATGGGCGGCGTCGGTAACGACGGTCATATCGCCTTCAACGAACCGGCGTCTTCCCTCTCTTCCCGTACCCGTATCAAGACGTTGACGCACGAAACCCGCGTGGCAAACTCCCGCTTCTTCGACGGTGACGTTGCGCTGGTGCCAAAATACGCGCTGACCGTCGGCGTCGGTACGCTGCTGGATGCCGAAGAGGTGATGATCCTGGTGCAGGGCGCAACGAAAGCGCTGGCCCTGCAACAGGCCGTAGAAGGCAACGTCAACCATATGTGGACCATTACCTGTCTGCAGCTGCATCCGAAATCGCTGATCGTTTGTGACGAGCCATCCACGATGGAGCTGAAGGTGAAGACCCTGAAATATTTTACTGAATTAGAAGCGGAAAATATCAAAGGTCTGTAATGTCTTACCGTCCTGCGCCTCGGCGCGGGACAACATTTTTTGAACACCGGGGGTCGTAATGTATGCATTAACCCATGGCCGGATCTTTACCGGTCACGAAATTCTGGATGACCATGCGATAATCGTCGCCAATGGCCTTATTGAACGTATTTGCCCACTGGCTGATGTACCAGCGAACGTCGAACAGCGTTCCGTTAATGGCGCCATTCTCGCCCCTGGTTTTATCGACGTCCAGCTTAACGGCTGCGGCGGCGTGCAGTTCAACGACACCGCCGAGGCGGTCAGCGTTGAAACGCTGGAAATTATGCAGAAAGCCAACGAGAAATCGGGCTGCACCAGCTTCCTGCCGACGCTGATTACCACCAGCGACGACCTGATGAAACAGGGCGTGCGCGTGATGCGCGAATATCTGGCTAAACACCCGAATCAGGCGCTGGGCCTGCACCTTGAAGGCCCGTGGCTGAACCTGGTGAAAAAAGGCACCCACAACCCGGAATTCGTGCGTAAGCCGGATCACGAACTGGTGCAATTCCTTTGCGACAACGCTGACGTAATCACCAAAGTGACGCTGGCGCCAGAGATGGTCGCACCGGAAGTCATCACCGCGCTGGCTAACGCCGGTATCGTGGTGTCCGCCGGTCACTCTAACGCAACTGCGAAAGAAGCGCGCGTCGGTTTCCGTGCCGGTATCACCTTCGCGACGCACCTGTTTAACGCCATGCCGTACATGTCTGGCCGTGAACCGGGCCTGACCGGCGCGATTCTCGACGCGAATGAAATCTACTGCGGGATTATCGCCGACGGACTGCACGTCGACTTTATTAATATCCGTAACGCCAAACGTCTCAAAGGCGATAAGCTGTGCCTGGTGACCGATGCCACCGCCCCAGCAGGCGCCAATATTGATCAGTTCATTTTTGCCGGTAAAACAATATACTACCGCAACGGTCTCTGCGTTGACGAAAACGGCACCCTGAGCGGCTCGTCCCTGACGATGATCGAAGGCGTCCGTAATCTGGTCGAGCATGCCAATATTGCGCTGGACGAAGTGCTGCGTATGGCGACGCTCTACCCTGCTCGCGCGATCGGCGTTGAAAAACACCTCGGCAGCATCGCCCCGGGTAAAGTGGCGAACCTGACCGCATTTACGCACGATTTTAAAATCATCAAGACCATCGTTAATGGCGACGAGGTCGTTACTGAGTAAGAGAAAGTATGACATCAGGCGGACAAGCTCAAATTGGTAATGTTGACCTCGTAAAACAGCTTAACAGCGCGGCCGTTTACCGCCTGATTGACCAGCATGGGCCAATCTCGCGAATCCAGATTGCCGAGCAGAGCCAGCTTGCTCCCGCCAGCGTGACCAAAATCACGCGTCAGCTTATTGAACGCGGGCTGATCAAAGAAGTCGATCAGCAGGCCTCCACCGGGGGCCGCCGCGCTATCTCTATCATCACCGAAACCCGCAACTTCCACGCGATTGGCGTCCGTTTAGGTCGTCATGACACGACGCTGACGCTGTACGATCTCAGCAGTAAAGTGGTCGCCGAAGAGCACTACCCGCTGCCGGAGCGCACCCAGGAAACGCTGGAACACGCGCTGCTCAACACCATTGCCACCTTTATTGAGTTATGCCAGCGTAAAATCCGCGAGCTGATCGCCATTTCGGTCATTCTTCCCGGCCTCGTCGACCCGGAAAGCGGCGTCATTCGCTATATGCCGCACATTCCGGTCGAAAACTGGCGTCTGGTGGAGGCGCTGGAAAAACGCTTCAAAGTCACCTGTTTTGTTGGTCACGATATCCGCAGTCTGGCGCTGGCGGAGCACTACTTTGGTGCAAGCCAGGACTGTGAAGACTCCATTCTGGTGCGCGTACACCGTGGTACCGGCGCGGGAATCATCTCCAACGGGCGTATTTTTATCGGCCGTAACGGCAACGTCGGCGAAATTGGTCATATTCAGGTCGACCCGCTCGGCGAACGCTGCCACTGCGGCAACTTTGGCTGCCTGGAGACCGTCGCCGCCAACGCCGCGATTGAACAACGCGTACGACATCTGCTGGAGCAAGGCTACCAGAGCCGCGTCACGCTGAACGATTGCCACATCAAAACCATCTGTAAGGCCGCCAACAAAGGCGATCCGCTGGCCACGGAAGTGATTGAACACGTGGGCCGCCATCTCGGAAAAACCATCGCCATCGCCATCAACCTGTTTAACCCGCAAAAGGTGGTGATTGCCGGTGAAATCATTGAAGCCGACCGCGTGCTGCTACCCGCTATCGAAGGCTGCATCAATACTCAGGTATTGAAGGCGTTTCGCAAGAATCTGCCGGTGGTGCGCTCGACGCTTGACCACCGCTCCGCGATCGGCGCTTTTGCGCTGGTTAAGCGGGCAATGCTGAACGGGATTCTGCTGCAACATTTGCTGGAAGGTTAGTCCTGAGAGGTAATGCGGGGGATAACGTGTATAATTACGCCTCTTCGAAAACAAACACCGGGTAGTCCATGACCATTCAGAATGTAATCTGTGATATTGACGGCGTGCTGATGCACGACAACGTTGCCGTGCCGGGCGCGGCGGAATTCGTCGCGCGCGTACTGGATAAAGGTATGCCGTTTCTCTGTCTGACTAACTACCCTTCACAGACGGGTCAGGATTTGGCGAACCGCTTCGCCACCGCGGGCATCGATGTGCCTGACAGCGTGTTTTATACCTCGGCCATGGCCACCGCTGACTTTCTGCGTCGCCAGGAAGGGAAAAAAGCCTATGTGGTCGGTGAAGGCGCGCTGATTCACGAACTGTATAAAGCCGGGTTCACCATTACCGATGTCAACCCGGACTTCGTTATCGTGGGTGAAACGCGCTCCTTTAACTGGGAAATGATGCACAAAGCGGCCTTCTTTGTGGCCAATGGTGCACGCTTCATCGCCACGAACCCGGATACGCACGGCCGTGGCTATTACCCAGCCTGTGGCGCACTGTGCGCCGGCATCGAAAAAATCTCCGGCCGTAAGCCGTTTGTGGTTGGCAAGCCAAGCCCGTGGATCATCCGCGCCGCGCTTAACAAAATGCAGGCCCATTCAGAGCAGACGGTGATCGTCGGTGATAACCTTCGCACTGATATTCTGGCTGGCTTCCAGGCCGGGCTGGAAACGATTCTGGTGCTCTCCGGCGTCTCCACCGTGGATGACATCGATAATATGCCGTTCCGGCCTTCATGGATTTACCCGTCGGTGGCAGAAATCGACATCCTCTAATCGAAACCACGTCCCCGGACGTGGTTTTTTATTTTCACCCCACCAATAGAAGTGCAGAATCTAATAAAAACCGCTTATTTTTGATGATTCATCAAAAATCACGCTCATGGAATCACCATTTTTCAACATTCAACAACCCCTGTTGAGGTTTTTGCTTTTCCATCGCTAAAAACCTTGCGTCTCTCCCCCCTTTGCGGCATTTTTTATCTCAATAACGGCACACGCCGCACGCTTACACAGCACAACACCACAGGGTTAACGGAGAAGTCTATGTGTTCTATTTTCGGTGTACTGGATATTAAAACTGACGCGGGCGAGCTGCGTAAAAAAGCGCTTGAGCTCTCCCGCCTGATGCGCCATCGCGGCCCGGACTGGTCCGGTATCTATGCCAGCGATAAAGCCATTCTTGCGCATGAACGTTTGTCGATTGTTGACGTGAACGCCGGCGCACAGCCGCTGTATAACGAAAAGAAAACGCACGCTCTGGCGGTCAACGGTGAAATCTACAACCATCAGGCGCTGCGCGCGGAATATGCCGATCGCTACCAGTTCCAGACCGGTTCCGACTGTGAAGTTATCCTCGCGCTGTATCAGGAAAAAGGCGTCGATTTCCTTGACGATCTGCAGGGCATGTTCGCGTTCGCGCTGTACGACAGCGAAAAAGACGCATACCTGATTGGCCGCGACCATATTGGTATTATTCCGCTGTATATGGGCCACGACGAATTCGGTAACTTCTACGTTGCCTCTGAAATGAAAGCGCTGACCCCGGTTTGCCGCACCATTCAGGAATTCCCGGCAGGCAGCTATCTGTGGAGCAAAGACGGTGAAATCCGTCAGTACTACCAGCGTGACTGGTTCGATTACGACGCGGTGAAAGACAACGTTACCGACAAAAACGAACTGCGCCAGGCGCTGGAAGAGTCCGTGAAAAGCCACCTGATGTCCGACGTGCCTTACGGCGTGCTGCTCTCCGGCGGTCTGGACTCTTCGGTTATCTCGGCGATCACCAAGAAATTCGCCGCCCGTCGCGTTGAAGATCAGGAACGCTCTGAAGCCTGGTGGCCGCAGCTGCACTCCTTTGCCGTTGGCCTGGAAGGTTCACCCGACCTGAAAGCCGCGCAGGAAGTGGCTAACCATCTCGGCACCGTGCACCATGAAATTCACTTCACCGTGCAGGAAGGCCTCGATGCGATTCGTGACGTTATCTACCACATCGAAACCTACGATGTGACCACCATCCGCGCCTCAACGCCGATGTACCTGATGTCACGTAAAATCAAAGCGATGGGCATCAAAATGGTGCTGTCCGGCGAAGGTTCCGATGAGGTGTTCGGCGGCTACCTGTACTTCCATAAAGCGCCAAACGCCAAAGAGCTGCACGAAGAGACCGTGCGTAAGCTGCAGGCGCTGCACATGTACGACTGCGCTCGCGCCAACAAAGCGATGTCCGCCTGGGGCGTGGAAGCGCGCGTACCGTTCCTGGATAAAAAATTCCTCGACGTGGCGATGCGTATCAACCCGCAGGACAAAATGTGCGGCAACGGCAAGATGGAAAAACACGTGCTGCGCGAGTGCTTCGAGTCTTATCTGCCGGCCAGCGTTGCGTGGCGTCAGAAAGAGCAGTTCTCCGACGGAGTGGGCTACAGCTGGATTGATACGCTGAAAGAAGTGGCGGCAAAACAGGTGACCGATCAGCAGCTGGAAACCGCGCACTTCCGCTTCCCGTACAACACGCCGAGTTCCAAAGAAGGCTATCTGTACCGCGAAATCTTTGAAGAGCTGTTCCCGGTGCCGAGCGCTGCGGAATGCGTGCCGGGCGGCCCGTCCGTAGCCTGCTCCTCGGCGAAAGCGATTGAGTGGGATGAAGCGTTCAAAACCATGGACGATCCGTCTGGCCGTGCGGTAGGCGTGCATCAGTCGGCTTATAAGTAGGCGTGATGGTTGAATAGAACAGCCCCCGAGGGAAACATCGGGGGCTTTTTTGTTTTGGCCGTTAGTGTATTAACCCAATAGTCCCGCCGCGCATGAGAGTATATTGGGTGCCTGAGATAACGATAAATAGCCAATAACTGCCGAATAATGCGCCATGCTGTTCGCAACCTAGCCAAACAGTCACATTCCGGTGAATTTCATTGAAAAAGGTGTTGACGGTCCAGGGCTCAATACGCATAATGCGCCCCGCAACGCCGATAAGGTAACGCGAAAAAAAGATGGCTACGTAGCTCAGTTGGTTAGAGCACATCACTCATAATGATGGGGTCACAGGTTCGAATCCCGTCGTAGCCACCATCTTTTTTGCGGGAGTGGCGAAATTGGTAGACGCACCAGATTTAGGTTCTGGCGCCGCAAGGTGTGCGAGTTCAAGTCTCGCCTCCCGCACCATTCACCAGTAAGCGTTGCACGGATGGGGTATCGCCAAGCGGTAAGGCACCGGTTTTTGATACCGGCATTCCCTGGTTCGAATCCAGGTACCCCAGCCATATTTCTTCGATATTTGCGGTTCACCGCGACGGTATTGGGGTATCGCCAAGCGGTAAGGCACCGGTTTTTGATACCGGCATTCCCTGGTTCGAATCCAGGTACCCCAGCCATCGAAGAAAACAATCTGGCTACGTAGCTCAGTTGGTTAGAGCACATCACTCATAATGATGGGGTCACAGGTTCGAATCCCGTCGTAGCCACCATATTCAGGAGCATCGAGTTCACTCGGTTATCCGAAAACAATTTGTTGGGGTATCGCCAAGCGGTAAGGCACCGGATTCTGATTCCGGCATTCCGAGGTTCGAATCCTCGTACCCCAGCCAATTTTAAAAGTCGTTCATCCTGATGAATGCGCCCGTTGGGGTATCGCTAGGCTGTAAGGTATCGGGCTGAGTCCGGCACGTACAGCAAGATGACCAACAAACAATTGGGGTATCGCCAAGCGGTAAGGCACCGGATTCTGATTCCGGCATTCCGAGGTTCGAATCCTCGTACCCCAGCCAAATTCAAAAAGCTCGCTTCGGCGAGCTTTTTTTGTTTTTGTGCCAATGTTTCCCGGGGTCACTGCGTTCGCCCGGGCTACTCCTGACTACAACCCCAACGCGTACTTCAGCGCCTGACGCTTCAATACGCCCGCCCGCTGTGCCGCCATTAATCCGACATTACGCAAAATACGCAGCGGGCCGAGGCTGTTGCTAAAACCGGCGTAGAACAGATCCATTCCGCTCTGCATCAGCAGATTGTCCACCCGGCGGCGCGACTGATAGCGTTCGAGCACCGGCAGGCTGGCCCAGTCTTCGCCGACGCTGCGCGCGTTCGCCAGCACGTCCAGCAGCGCATCAACGTCACGGTAGCCCAGATTCACGCCCTGCCCCGCCAGCGGATGAATGGTATGCGCGGCGTCGCCCACCAGCGCCAGCCCCGGCTGCACATACTGCAACGCATGGCGGCGCGTCAGCGGGAATGCCCCTGCCGCCACCGGCGTAACATTTCCTAAACGCTCCGGAAAATGCGCGCTGATTTCTCGCTGGAGTTGCGTCATCGACAGCGACTGTAGCTGGCGAATGCGCGCCGGGGTGTCGTACCACACCAGCGAGGCCCAGCTATCGTAAAGCGGTAAAAAGGCACGCGGCCCGGTCGGCGTAAACTGCTGCCAGGTGCTGTCACCAGGTTCGTTTTCGGACTTCACGGTAATCAGCATACAGGACTGCGGATACTGCCAGCCGTGCACGCCGATCCCCGCCAGTTGCCGCACCTGCGACTGCGCCCCGTCGGCACCGACCACCAGACGAGCAACAATCTCAGTGTCATCTGCCAGGTGCAGGTGCTGGCCGTCCATTTTCTTTAACGCACTGCCGTGCAGCAGCGTGACCTGCGGATGCGCCTCCAGCGCCTGCCACAGCGCCAGCTGCAGCACGTTGTTCTCGACCATATAGCCGAGGTTTGGCAGCTTCAGCTCGGCGGCATCAAACACCACGTGGGCGGTCTGCCACTCCCAGGTCTCCAGCCGACGCCACGGATGGGCGCGCATCGCCAGCACCGCGTCCCACACGCCCAGGCTGCGCAACAGCTGCACCGACGCGGCGCTGATGGCCGAAATACGCACGTCCGGCTGAGCCGCGGGATCGAAAGCTGGCGGCGGCGCTTTATCCAGCACCGTCACCGAAAAACCATTCTGCGCCAACCCCAGCGCCAGGGCGCCGCCGACCATCCCACCGCCGATTATGGCAACGTCTGTATGTCGAATTGTCATCATTTATTATCCTTAAAGCCGAATCCCTTAAGTTTACCGGACTTTTGCCCGTCGCGGCGAATATCCGCCATGCTGGTCACAACGGCATCAAAGCATTACAATACGCGCCCTGCAATGTTGGCTATTCATAATTGAGCAAGAGCAAGTCGATGACAAAAAAACTCCATATTAAAACCTGGGGCTGTCAGATGAACGAATACGATTCATCGAAGATGGCCGATCTGCTGGATGCCACTCATGGGTATCAACTGACTGAAAACGCAGCAGAAGCCGATGTCCTGCTGCTGAACACCTGCTCAATTCGTGAGAAAGCGCAGGAGAAAGTCTTCCACCAGTTAGGCCGCTGGAAACTCATTAAAGCCAAAAATCCCAAGGTCATTATTGGTGTCGGCGGCTGCGTCGCCTCCCAGGAAGGCAAGCTCATTCGCCAACGCGCCCACTACGTGGACATTATTTTTGGGCCGCAAACCCTGCACCGCCTGCCGGAAATGATCGACGCGGTGCGCAATAATCGCCGTCCGGTGATTGACGTCAGCTTCCCGGAAATCGAGAAATTTGATCGTCTGCCGGAGCCGCGCGCCGAAGGCCCGACCGCATTTGTGTCAATCATGGAAGGCTGCAACAAATACTGCACCTACTGCGTGGTCCCATACACTCGCGGCGAAGAAGTCAGCCGCCCGTGCGACGATATCCTGTTTGAGATAGCCCAACTGGCGGCGCAGGGCGTGCGTGAAGTCAACCTGCTGGGGCAGAACGTTAACGCCTGGCGCGGCGAGAACTACGACGGCACCACCGGCTCGTTCGCCGAGCTGCTGCGTCTGGTGGCCGCCATTGACGGCATTGACCGCGTGCGCTTCACCACCAGCCACCCGATCGAGTTCACCGACGACATCATCGACGTCTATCGCGATACGCCGGAGCTGGTGAGCTTCCTGCACCTGCCGATTCAGAGCGGTTCCGACCGCGTGCTGACGATGATGGGCCGCCCGCATACCGCGCTGGAATATAAATCGATTATTCGTAAACTGCGCGCCGCGCGTCCAGATATCCAGATCAGCTCCGACTTTATCGTCGGCTTCCCGGGCGAAACCACCCAGGACTTCGAACAGACCATGAAGCTGATTGCCGACGTGAACTTTGACGTCAGCTTCAGCTTTGTCTTCTCCGCCCGTCCGGGGACGCCGGCGGCCGATATGGTCGACGACGTGCCGGAAGAAGAGAAAAAGCAGCGCCTGTACATTCTTCAGGAGCGCATCAACCAGCAGGCCATGGCCTGGAGCCGCCGTATGCTGGGCACCGTCCAGCGTATTCTGGTGGAAGGCACCTCGCGTAAGAGCATCATGGAGCTGACCGGGCGCACCGAGAACAACCGCGTGGTCAACTTTGAAGGTTCGCCGGAGATGGTCGGTAAATTTGTCGACGTGGAGATTACCGACGTCTATACCAACTCGCTGCGCGGTAAGCTGGTGCGTACCGAAGACGAGATGGGCCTGCGCGTGGTTGAAACGCCGGAATCGGTTATTGCCCGTACCCGCAGAGAGAGCGAGCTGGGCGTAGGCATCTACCAGCCGTAATCTTCCAGGCCCGTCAGCTCTGGCGGGCCTTGTATTTCCTCCTGCCACCCCCATATTTATCGCAATGCTTGCGCCTTTTGACTGCGGCGTGAATAATTCCTTTACGTGCCCAGGACGCTTGTCCTACGGCTATACAGACATAAGAGGAACAGTTTGAACATAGACACTCGCGAAATTACCCTGGAGCCGGCAGACAATGCCCGTCTGCTGAGCCTGTGCGGCCCGTTTGATGACAACATCAAACAGCTGGAGCGACGACTGGGCATCGAAATCAACCGCCGCGATAACCATTTCAAACTGACGGGACGCGCCATCTGCGTGACCGCCGCTGCCGATATTCTGCGCAGCCTGTACGTGGACACCGCCCCAATGCGCGGCCAGATTCAGGATATTGAGCCAGAGCAGATCCATCTGGCCATTAAAGAAGCCCGCGTGCTGGAGCAAAGCGCCGAGAGCGTGCCGGAATACGGTAAAGCCGTTAATATCAAAACCAAGCGTGGGGTGATCAAGCCGCGTACGCCGAACCAGGCGCAGTACATCGCCCATATTCTTGACCACGACATTACCTTCGGCGTCGGCCCGGCGGGTACCGGTAAAACCTACCTCGCGGTAGCGGCTGCGGTCGATGCGCTCGAACGCCAGGAGATTCGCCGTATTCTGCTGACCCGTCCGGCGGTGGAAGCAGGCGAAAAACTCGGCTTCCTGCCGGGCGATCTGAGCCAGAAAGTCGACCCGTACCTGCGCCCGCTGTACGACGCACTGTTCGAAATGCTGGGCTTCGAAAAGGTCGAGAAGCTGATGGAGCGCAACGTTATTGAAGTCGCCCCGCTGGCCTACATGCGCGGCCGTACGCTGAACGATGCGTTTATCATTCTTGATGAAAGCCAGAACACCACCATCGAACAGATGAAGATGTTCCTGACGCGTATCGGCTTTAACTCTAAAGCGGTTATCACCGGCGACGTCACCCAGATTGACCTGCCGCGCAGCACCAAATCAGGCCTGCGCCATGCTATCGAAGTGCTGGCCGAAGTTGATGAAATCAGCTTTAACTTCTTCCACAGCGAAGACGTGGTGCGCCACCCGGTGGTTGCCCGTATCGTTAACGCCTATGAGGCGTGGGAAGAAGCCGATCAAAAACGTAAAGCCGAGCTGGCCGCAGAACGTAAACGCGAAGCTCAGGCGCAGGAGCAGAAATGAGTCAGGTGATCCTCGATCTCCAGTTGGCCTGTGAAAACAACACCGGCCTGCCAGAAGAAAGTCAGTTCCAGGGCTGGCTGGATGCCGTTATCCCGCAGTTTCAGGAAGAATCGGAAGTAACGATTCGCCTGGTGGATGAAGCGGAAAGCCACGAGCTGAACCTCACCTACCGCGGTAAGGATAAACCGACTAACGTGCTCTCCTTCCCGTTTGAAGCGCCGCCGGGGATCGAGATGCCGCTGCTGGGCGATCTGATCATCTGCCGTCAGGTGGTGGAGCAGGAAGCCGTTGAGCAGGGCAAACCGCTGGAAGCGCACTGGGCGCACATGGTGGTGCACGGAAGCCTGCATCTGCTGGGCTACGACCACATTGAAGACGACGAAGCGGAAGAGATGGAAAGCCTTGAGACAGAGATAATGCTTGCTCTGGGCTATGAGGACCCGTACATTTCCGAGAAAGAATAACGCATTGGGCTTCGGCCCAATGTTTATCCATGCCGTCCGGCGCTGAGTTTACGCGCGACGAGCGACATTTAAATCAACATGAGAACCCAAACGACGCCATGAGCGACGACAATTCACACAGTAGTGACACAGTAAACAGCAAAAAGGGATTTTTCTCCCTCTTACTCAGCCAGCTTTTCCACGGTGAACCGAAAAACCGTGACGACCTTCTGGCGCTGATCCGTGATTCCGGGCAGAACGAGCTTATCGATGAAGATACGCGCGACATGCTCGAAGGGGTAATGGATATCGCCGACCAGCGCGTCCGCGACATCATGATCCCGCGCTCGCAAATGATTACCCTGAAACGCAACCAGACCCTGGACGAATGTCTTGATGTGATTATCGAGTCCGCCCACTCGCGTTTCCCGGTGATCAGCGAGGACAAAGATCACATTGAAGGGATTCTGATGGCCAAGGACCTGCTGCCGTTTATGCGCAGCGACGCCGAAGCCTTCAGCATGGACAAAGTGTTACGCACCGCGGTTGTCGTACCGGAAAGCAAACGGGTTGACCGTATGCTCAAGGAATTCCGCTCCCAGCGCTACCATATGGCCATCGTTATCGATGAGTTTGGCGGCGTCTCTGGCCTGGTGACGATCGAAGATATTCTGGAGCTTATCGTCGGCGAAATCGAAGACGAGTATGACGAAGAAGATGATATCGACTTCCGTCAGCTCAGCCGCCACACCTGGACGGTGCGCGCGCTGGCTTCTATCGAAGACTTTAACGATGCCTTCAGCACCCACTTCAGCGATGAAGAGGTCGATACCATCGGCGGCCTGGTGATGCAGGCCTTCGGTCACCTGCCGGCGCGTGGGGAAACCATCGACATCGATGGTTACCAGTTTAAGGTGGCGATGGCCGACAGCCGTCGTATTATTCAGGTTCATGTTAAGATTCCGGACGATTCCCCCCAACCGAAACTGGACGAATAATCTCCATGGCATTTGCCTCATTGCTTGAACGCCAGCGCATTCGCCTGCTGCTGGCGCTACTTTTCGGAGCCAGCGGTACGCTGGCTTTTTCTCCTTATGACATCTGGCCTGCGGCGATTATCTCGCTGATGGGCCTGCAGGGGCTGACGCTCAACCGTCGCCCGGTGCAGGCAGCGGCCATTGGTTATTTCTGGGGCTTTGGCCTGTTCGGCACCGGTATCAACTGGGTCTACGTCAGCATCGCGCAGTTTGGCGGCATGCCCGGCCCGGTTAACGTCTTCCTGGTGGTGCTGCTGGCGGCTTATCTGTCGCTGTATACCGGCCTGTTTGCCGGCATTCTGTCGCGCCTGTGGCCGAAAACCCACTGGCTGCGCGTCGCCATTGCCGCACCGGTGGTCTGGCAGCTAACGGAATTCCTGCGCGGCTGGGTACTGACCGGCTTCCCGTGGCTGCAGTTTGGCTACAGCCAGATCGACGGCCCGCTACAGGGGCTGGCCCCGCTGATGGGCGTCACCGCGATTAACTTCCTGCTGATGATGGTCAGCGGCCTGCTGGTGCTGGCGCTGGTCTCCCGCAACTGGCGTCCGCTGGTAGTCGGCGTGATCCTGTTCGCGCTGCCCTTCCCGCTGCGCTATATCCAGTGGTATACCCTGCAAACCGACAAAACCACTCAGGTTTCGCTGGTGCAGGGCGACATTCCGCAGGCGCTGAAGTGGGATGAAAATCAGCTGCTCAACACGCTGAAGGTCTATCTCGACGCCACCGAGCCGCTAATGGGCAAATCGCAGCTGATTATCTGGCCGGAGTCGGCGATTCCGGATCTGGAAATTAACCAGCAGCGCTTCCTCAGCATGATGGATGATTTACTACGCGCGAAAGACAGCACGCTGATTACCGGTATCGTCGATGCGCGCCTCAATAAGCAGAATCGCTACGACACCTACAACACCATCATCACGCTGGGTAAAGACAGCCCGTACAGCTACGAATCCCACAATCGCTATAACAAAAACCACCTGGTGCCGTTCGGCGAGTTTGTACCGCTGGAGTCGATTCTGCGCCCGTTAGCGCCGTTCTTTGACCTGCCGATGTCATCGTTCAGCCGCGGCCCGTACATTCAGCCGCAGCTGCAGGCGCATAACCTGAAGCTGACCGCCGCCATCTGCTACGAGATTATCCTCGGCCAGCAGGTGCGCGATAACTTCCGCCCGGACACCAACTTCCTGCTGACCATCTCGAACGATGCGTGGTTTGGTAAGTCGATTGGCCCGTGGCAGCATTTCCAGATGGCGCGGATGCGCGCGCTGGAGCTGGCGCGCCCGCTGCTGCGCAGCACCAACAACGGCATTACCGCCGTGATTGGCCCGCGCGGTGAAATTCAGGCGATGATCCCACAGTTTACCCGCCAGGTACTGACCACCCGCGTGACGCCGACCACCGGCTTAACCCCGTACGCGCGCACCGGCGACTGGACGGTGTGGATTATGACGGTTCTGTTTGGTTTTGGCGCGTTGGTGATGAGCCTGCGTCAGCGCCGTCGGTAACGGCGCTCCCCGGCGTCGCTAACGCTCGGCCGGGCTACGGTTTGCATCACTTGTAGCCCGGCCGAGCGTTAGCGACGCCGGGACTCTCTCCTCTCCCCCCCGCCACTCTGGCACGCCATTTGCTTAATATAATCAAGACGCTGCATATCTTCGCCGAGCGCAACCTGGTTGCACCATAACAAGACATCGGTAGCACCATTATTGTGCAAACTGCGATTTTTGCCTCAAAGCGGTGCGGCACGCCTCGCAAAAATAAACAATAAAGCAGCAAAATCTTTACATTAAGCCAAACCAAATGCTAACAAACACAGATAACGCTGCACGCTAAAGACGCAGTGATAACAACACAACACTCACACTGGGTCTCAATGCGTCCATGACGCAGACGATGAAGGAGGTGGAGATGCACTTACGTAAGCTAGCCACAGCAATGCTGGTCATGGGGATGTCAGCCGGTCTGGCCCATGCGGAAGATGCGGCCCCTGCAGCAGGCGGCACGCTCGCTAAAATCGCGAAAAACGGCGTCATCGTCGTCGGTCACCGTGAGTCTTCGGTGCCGTTCTCTTATTACGATAACCAGCAGAAAGTGGTGGGCTACTCTCAGGATTATTCCAACGCCATCGTTGAGGCGGTGAAGAAGAAGCTCAATAAACCTGACCTTCAGGTCAAGCTGATCCCGATTACCTCGCAGAACCGTATCCCGCTGCTGCAAAACGGGACCTTTGATTTCGAATGTGGCTCAACCACCAACAACGTTGAGCGTCAGAAACAGGCCGCCTTCTCCAACACCATCTTCGTGGTGGGCACGCGTCTGCTGACCAAAAAAGGCGGCGACATTAAAGACTTCCCGGATCTGAAAGACAAAGCCGTTGTCGTGACCTCCGGTACCACCTCCGAAGTTCTGCTGCACAAGCTGAATGACGAGCAAAAAATGAATATGCGTATCATCAGCGCCAAAGACCACGGTGACTCCTTCCGTACGCTGGAAAGCGGCCGTGCGGTGGCGTTTATGATGGATGACGCGCTGCTGGCGGGCGAGCGCGCCAAGGCGAAGAAACCCGACAACTGGGAAATCGTCGGCAAGGCGCAGTCTGAAGAAGCCTACGGCTGTATGCTGCGTAAAGACGATACCGAGTTTAAAAAGCTGATGGACGATACCATCGCCCAGGCGCAGACCTCCGGCGAAGCGGCGAAATGGTTTGAGAAATGGTTCAAAAACCCGATTCCGCCAAAAAATCTGAACATGAACTTTGAGCTCTCTGACGAGATGAAAGCGCTGTTCAAAACGCCAAACGATAAAGCACTTAACTAATAAAAAATACGGGGCGGAAAAAACTGCCCTCTCGATTGTCGTGCAGCACGGACAGACTATATGCCAGGTGGTCGTTCCCCACCTGGCCTGAATACCGCAAAACGCTGTTCAACAATCTTCGAGGGTAGCAGGTGGAACTGCTACCCTTTTTTTTCTGGAGTTCATTATGTCAATAGACTGGAACTGGGGAATCTTTTTACAACAGGCCCCTTTCGGCAACACCACCTATCTCGGCTGGATCTGGAGCGGTTTCCAGGTCACCATCGCGCTGTCGATTACCGCGTGGGTTATCGCTTTTCTCGTCGGCTCGCTGTTCGGCATTCTGCGTACCGTACCGAACCGCTTTTTAGCGGCAATCGGCACCTGCTACGTTGAACTGTTCCGTAACGTTCCGCTGATCGTACAGTTCTTTACCTGGTATCTCGTGGTGCCAGAGCTGCTGCCGGAAAGCCTCGGCATGTGGTTTAAAGCTGAGCTGGATCCCAATATCCAGTTCTTCCTCTCATCAATGATTTGTCTGGGCCTGTTCACCGCCGCACGCGTCTGCGAGCAGGTGCGTGCCGCCATTCAATCGCTGCCGCGTGGGCAGAAAAACGCCGCGCTGGCGATGGGGCTGACCTTGCCGCAAGCCTACCGCTACGTGCTGCTGCCGAATGCCTACCGGGTGATCGTCCCGCCGATGACCTCGGAAATGATGAACCTGGTGAAAAACTCGGCCATCGCCTCAACCATTGGTCTGGTGGATATGGCGGCGCAGGCGGGCAAACTGCTCGACTACTCCGCGCACGCCTGGGAATCCTTTACCGCGATTACCCTCGCCTATGTCCTGATTAACGCCGTGATTATGCTGGTAATGGCGCTGGTGGAACGCAAAATCCGCCTGCCGGGCAACCTGGGGGGTAAATAATGTACGAATTTGACTGGAGTTCGATTGTCCCGTCGATGCCCTACCTGCTGGCAGGGCTGGTGATCACCCTTAAAATTACCGTCACGGCAATTATTATCGGTATCGTCTGGGGCACCATTCTGGCGGTAATGCGCCTGTCTGCGTTCAAACCGATCGCCTGGTTTGCCAAAGCCTACGTAAACGTCTTCCGCTCCGTGCCGCTGGTGATGGTGCTGCTGTGGTTCTATCTGATCGTGCCCGGCTTCCTGCAAAACGTGCTGGGGCTGTCGCCGAAAACGGATATTCGTCTGATCTCGGCGATGGTGGCTTTCTCGATGTTTGAAGCCGCTTACTATTCAGAAATTATCCGCGCCGGGATTCAAAGTATTTCCCGCGGCCAGTCCAGCGCCGCGCTGGCGCTGGGGATGACCCACTGGCAGTCGATGAAGCTCATTATTCTGCCGCAGGCCTTCCGCGCCATGGTGCCGCTGCTGCTGACCCAGGGGATCGTCCTGTTCCAGGATACCTCACTGGTGTACGTGCTGAGCCTTGCCGACTTCTTCCGTACCGCTTCAACAATAGGTGAGCGTGATGGAACCCAGGTGGAAATGATTCTGTTCGCTGGTTTTGTCTATTTTGTTATTAGCCTTAGCGCTTCGCTGCTGGTCAGCTACTTGAAGAAAAGGACCGTATAATGATTACCCTGAAAAACGTCTCTAAATGGTATGGTCACTTTCAGGTGCTGACCGACTGCTCCACGGAAGTGAAAAAAGGCGAAGTGGTGGTGGTGTGCGGGCCGTCCGGCTCCGGTAAATCCACCCTGATTAAAACCGTCAACGGTCTCGAACCGGTGCAGCAGGGGGAGATCCTCGTCAACGGCACGAAGGTGAACGACAAGAAAACCGATCTGGCAAAGCTGCGTTCGCATGTTGGCATGGTGTTCCAGCACTTCGAGCTGTTCCCGCACCTGTCGATTATCGAGAACCTGACGCTGGCGCAGGTCAAAGTGCTCAAGCGCGATAAAGCCGCGGCCCGTGACAAAGGCCTGAAGCTGCTCGAGCGCGTGGGTCTGTCCGCTCATGCCAACAAGTTCCCGGCACAGCTGTCCGGCGGCCAGCAGCAGCGCGTGGCGATCGCCCGAGCGCTGTGTATGGATCCGGTGGCGATGCTGTTCGATGAACCCACCTCGGCGCTCGATCCGGAAATGATCAACGAAGTGCTGGACGTGATGGTCGAACTGGCCAACGAAGGAATGACCATGATGGTGGTAACCCACGAAATGGGCTTCGCCCGTAAAGTGGCAAACCGGGTTATCTTTATGGACGAGGGTAAAATCGTCGAAGATGCCGAAAAAGAAGCTTTCTTTGCCAATCCGAAATCGGAGCGTGCCAAAGACTTCCTCGCCAAAATCCTGCACTAACCTTCCCGGCGCGCACTCGGCAGAGTGCGCGCTGCATCACGCTTTAACGCCTATCTGCTCGTTCATTCCATTAGCAAGCCTTACCCTTGTCACAAAATAACGCGAACAAGGAACTGCTATGGCACTGCCGATTATTCTTGATTGCGATCCGGGTCATGATGACGCGATCGCTATCGTCCTCGCGCTTGCTTCCCCAGAGCTCGAGGTCAAAGCCATCACCTCCTCCGCCGGTAACCAGACGCCGGAGAAAACTCTGCGCAACGTGCTGCGTATGCTGACGCTGCTGCAACGCCCGGACATCCCGGTCGCCGGCGGCGCGGTGAAGCCGCTGATGCGCGAGCTGATTATTGCCGATAACGTCCACGGTGAGAGCGGGCTCGATGGCCCGGCGCTACCGGAGCCTTCGTTCGTTCCGCAAGACTGTACCGCCGTCGAGCTGATGGCCAAAACCCTGCGCGAGAGCGCACAGCCGGTCACCATCGTCTCCACTGGCCCACAAACCAACGTGGCGCTGCTGCTGAATAGCCACCCTGAACTGCATGCGAACATCGCCCGCATCGTGATCATGGGCGGCGCCATGACCCTGGGGAACTGGACACCCGCCGCCGAGTTCAACATTTTCGTCGACCCGGAAGCAGCGGAAATCGTCTTCCAGTCAGGTATTCCGGTCGTCATGGCCGGGCTCGACGTCACCCATAAAGCGCAGATCCACGCCGCCGACATCGAACGCTTTCGCGCCATTGGCAACCCCATCGCCACCATCGTCGCCGAGCTGCTGGACTTCTTTATGGAGTACCACAAAGATGAGAAATGGGGATTTGTCGGCGCGCCGCTGCACGACCCTTGCACCATCGCCTGGCTGCTGAAGCCTGAACTGTTTACCACCGTAGAACGCTGGGTAGGCGTGGAGACGCAGGGTAAATATACCCAGGGGATGACGGTGGTGGATTATTACTTCCTGACGGGGAATACCCCGAATGCGCAGGTGATGGTCGATGTGGACCGCCAGGGGTTTGTGGACTTACTGGCGGAGCGGCTGGCGTTTTACGGCTGAGCCGCTCCCGGGGTCGCTAGCGCTCACCCGGGCTACCCCAGCTGTTAATGAATGTAGCCTGGCCGAACGCAGTGACGCCGGGATTGGTGTTATGGCTCAAACGGCCTGCGCAGGAACTGATCGTGCCCGCACTTCGGGCACCTCGGCAGCACGTCCGGAGTGTACACCGCCAGATGATAGTGGCACTTCTCGCAGACCAGATTCCCCAGCCCGACCACTTCCCCACTGTGGTACACGCCGTGGTGATTCAAATCCTGGAACACCTCGCGCCACTCCAGCTGCGTTTTGTCGGTAATATCCACCAGCTCCTGCCAGAGACTCTCTTTAATCACCCGCAGAAAAACGCTGTCGGACTCGTCCTCCTGGCTTTCGCCATAGCTCATCGCAAACTCTTCCAGGTCGCGACGCACGGCGCGCAGCAGGTCATCGATTTCACTGCGCGTTAACTCGCTGGTTTGCGCGATTTTCGCCCGCGCCTGTGCGACCAGCGCGTCGATATCACGTTCGCCGTTACGCAAACGTTCGGTCAGCGTTGCGATCAGTTCACGGTAAATTTGAGCAACCTTGTTCATCGTTTCCTCTCCCAGCTAGTTAACCTCTTCTAATAATAGCCGTTATTTCAATTTCGCTTTGCCAGGTTCGCCACAGAGTTCAATCATTACCGCCCGAGCTTTTCACCGCCTTAACGTGCGAAAGGCTGTTTTGACGTGCACGTTTGGGCTATGCTATGCGGATCTGAAATACCACATCTATTGGCTACTGATGTAGCTGTATTGAAAACAGGATTACTGGCCGCCATGCAAGAGCAATACCGCCCGGAAGAGATAGAATCGAAAGTCCAGCTTCACTGGGACGAGAAGCGCACATTTGAAGTTACTGAAGACGAGAGCAAAGAGAAGTATTACTGCCTGTCGATGCTTCCCTATCCTTCTGGTCGACTACACATGGGCCACGTTCGTAACTACACCATCGGCGACGTGATTGCGCGCTATCAGCGCATGCTGGGCAAAAACGTGCTGCAGCCTATTGGCTGGGATGCGTTCGGTCTTCCTGCGGAAGGTGCGGCAGTAAAAAACAACACCGCCCCGGCACCGTGGACGTACGACAACATCGCCTACATGAAAAACCAGCTCAAAATGCTGGGCTTCGGCTACGACTGGAGCCGCGAGCTGGCGACCTGCACCCCGGAATACTACCGCTGGGAGCAGAAATTCTTCACCGAGCTGTACAAAAAAGGGCTGGTGTACAAGAAAACGTCCGCCGTTAACTGGTGCCCGAACGACCAGACTGTATTGGCGAACGAACAGGTTATCGACGGCTGCTGCTGGCGCTGTGATACCAAAGTTGAGCGTAAAGAGATCCCGCAGTGGTTTATCAAAATCACCGCCTACGCGGACGAGCTGCTGAACGATCTGGACAACCTGGATCACTGGCCGGACACCGTGAAAACCATGCAGCGTAACTGGATCGGCCGTTCTGAAGGCGTGGAAATCACCTTTGACGTGACCGGTTACGACAACACGCTGACCGTCTACACCACCCGCCCGGACACCTTTATGGGTGCCACCTACCTGGCGGTGGCTGCCGGCCACCCGCTGGCGCAGAAAGCGGCAGAGAACAATCCTGAGCTGGCTGCCTTCATCGACGAATGCCGCAATACCAAAGTGGCCGAAGCCGATATGGCGACCATGGAGAAAAAAGGCGTCGACACCGGCTTTAAAGCGGTTCACCCGCTGACTGGCGAAGAAATCCCGGTATGGGCGGCTAACTTCGTGCTGATGGAATACGGCACCGGTGCGGTGATGGCCGTTCCGGGTCACGACCAGCGCGACTACGAATTTGCTACCAAATACGGTCTGACCATCAAGCCGGTTATTCTGGCCGCCGACGGCTCTGCGCCGGATCTCTCCGAGCAGGCGCTGACCGAGAAAGGCGTGCTGTTCAACTCAGGCGAGTTCGACGGTCTGGACTTCGAAGCAGGCTTCAACGCCATTGCCGATAAACTGGCCGAGAAAGGCGTTGGCGAACGTAAAGTGAACTACCGTCTGCGCGACTGGGGCGTTTCCCGTCAGCGTTACTGGGGCGCGCCAATCCCGATGGTGACTCTGGAAGACGGCACCGTGCTGCCAACCCCAGAAGATCAGCTGCCGGTTATCCTGCCGGAAGACGTGGTCATGGACGGTATCACCAGCCCGATCAAAGCCGATCCGGAATGGGCGAAAACCACCGTTAACGGTCAGCCTGCGCTGCGTGAAACCGACACCTTCGATACCTTTATGGAATCCTCCTGGTACTACGCGCGCTACACCTGCCCGCAGTACAACGAAGGCATGCTGGACCCAGAAGCCGCTAACTACTGGCTGCCGGTCGATATCTACATTGGCGGTATCGAACACGCCATCATGCACCTGCTCTACTTCCGCTTCTTCCACAAACTGATGCGCGACGCGGGCATGGTCAACTCTGACGAGCCGGCTAAGCAGCTGCTGTGTCAGGGCATGGTGCTGGCGGATGCGTTCTACTACGTGGGCGCCAACGGCGAGCGTAACTGGGTCTCTCCGGTTGATGCTATCGTTGAACGTGACGAGAAAGGTCGTATCGTGAAAGCGAAGGACGCGGCGGGCCATGAGCTGGTGTATACCGGCATGAGCAAAATGTCCAAGTCCAAAAACAACGGCATCGACCCGCAGGTAATGGTTGAACGCTACGGCGCGGACACCGTACGTCTGTTTATGATGTTCGCCTCACCGGCTGACATGACGCTGGAATGGCAGGAATCCGGCGTTGAAGGGGCTAACCGCTTCCTGAAGCGCGTCTGGAAACTGGTTTACGAGCACACCGCTCGTGGCCCGGTCGCCGCGCTGAACATCGACGCGCTGAGCGAAGATCAGCAGGCGCTGCGCCGTGATGTCCACAAAACGATCGCGAAAGTGACCGATGATATCGGCCGCCGTCAGACCTTCAACACCGCGATTGCGGCGATCATGGAGCTGATGAACAAGCTGGCGAAAGCGCCGCAGGAAGACGAGCAGGACCGCGCGCTGATGCAGGAAGCGCTGCTGGCCGTCGTGCGTATGCTCAACCCGTTCACCCCGCACGTTTGCTTCACCCTGTGGCAGGAGCTGAGCGGCGAAGGGGATATCGACAATGCGCCGTGGCCGGTGGCTGACGAGAAGGCGATGGTGGAAAACACCACGCTGGTCGTCGTGCAGGTTAACGGTAAAGTGCGTGGGAAAATCACCGTTGCGGTCGATGCGACTGAAGAACAGGTGCGTGAACGCGCAGGCCAGGAACACCTGGTCGCGAAATACCTTGAGGGCGTTACCGTACGTAAAGTCATCTACGTACCGGGTAAACTGCTTAACCTGGTTGTAGGCTAAGCGCGGGAGGAAGCGTGCGATATCTGACAACATTGTTGTTATCTTTGGCGGTGCTGGTCACCGCCGGATGCGGCTGGCATCTGCGTAGTACCACGCAGGTGCCGGACGAAATGAAAACATTGATCCTTCAGTCCAGCGATCCTAACGGCCCGCTGAGCCGTGCGGTACGCGAGCAGCTGAGAAGCAATGGTATCTCGGTGCTGGATCAGAGCACGCTTCGTCAGGACGTGCCGTCGCTGCGTCTGGGTGGCGCCAGCATCTCTAAAGATACGGCCTCCGTCTTCCAGAATGGTCAGACAGCGGAGTATCAGATGGTGATGACGGTTCGCGCTTCGGTGCTGATACCGGGTCAGGATATCTTCCCGATCTCTGCCAAAGTGTATCGTTCCTTCTTCGACAACCCGCAAAAAGCGCTGGCGAAGGATAACGAACAAAGCATGATCATTCAGGAAATGTACCAGAGGGCCGCCGAACAGCTGATTCGTAAGCTGCCAAGCGTGCACATCGCTGATGTAAAAGAGAGCACTAATGACGCGGCCACCGCGCCTGCTGACGGCTCTCGCGTCTCGACCACTCTGGGTAACTGATGATTCGGTTGTACCCAGAACAACTCCGCGCGCAGCTCTCTGAAGGGCTGCGCGCGGCCTATCTCCTGCTCGGTAATGACCCTCTTTTCCTTCAGGAAAGTCAGGACGCGATACGGCACGCCGCCGTCAGCGAAGGCTTTATCGAGCACCATACCATCACGCTGGACGCCAGCACCGACTGGAACGAGATCTTCTCGCTATGCCAGGCCATGAGCCTGTTCGCCAGTCGTCAGACGCTGCTGTTGCTGCTACCGGAAAACGGCCCAAACGCCGCCATCAACGAACAGCTAGCTACGCTGGTAAGCCTGCTGCATGACGATCTGCTGCTGATCGTACGCGGCAACAAGCTCACTAAATCGCAGGAAAATGCCGCCTGGCTCCAGGCGCTGGCCACCCGTGCCGTGCAGATTAGCTGCCAGACGCCGGAGCCGGCTCAGCTGCCGCGCTGGCTGGCTAACCGCGCCAAACAGAATAATCTTCAGCTTGATGAACCCGCCAGCCAGCTGCTGTGCTACTGCTATGAAGGCAACCTGCTGGCGCTGGCGCAGGCGCTGGAGCGCCTGTCGCTGCTGTGGCCGGACGGTAAACTCACGCTGCCGCGCGTTGAACAGGCGGTCAATGATGCTGCGCACTTTACGCCGTTCCACTGGGTTGATGCCCTGCTGGCCGGGAAGAGCAAGCGGGCGCTGCACATTCTGCAGCAGCTGCGTCTTGAAGGCAGCGAGCCGGTGATCCTGCTGCGCACCGTGCAGCGCGAGCTGCTGCTGCTGGTGAGCCTCAAGCGCCAGAGTGCGCACACGCCGCTACGCTCCCTGTTTGATAAACACCGCGTCTGGCAAAACCGCCGGGCGCTGGTTGGCGAGGCGGTCAACCGGCTGAGCGGCCCGCAGCTGCGCCAGGCGGTGACCCTGCTCAGCCGCGCGGAGCTGACGTTAAAACAGGATTACGGTCAGTCTATCTGGGCTGAACTGGAAAGTTTGTCGCTACTGCTTTGCCATAAAGCGCTAGCCGACGTATTTATCGATGGATGATATGGAAAAACTACAGGCGCTTTTCGGGGGGACTTTCGATCCCATCCATTATGGTCACCTGAAGCCGGTCGAGATTCTGGCTAACCAGATTGGTCTGTCCAGGGTCATCATTATGCCCAACAATGTGCCGCCGCACCGCCCACAGCCGGAGGCCACCAGCGAACAGCGTAAATTAATGGTGGAACTGGCCATCGCCGATAAGCCGCTGTTTGTGCTCGACGAACGCGAACTGCGCCGCGACACGCCCTCCTTTACGGCGGATACGCTTCAGGAATGGCGCGCGGAACAGGGGCCGGATAAGCCGCTGGCCTTCATTATCGGCCAGGACTCGCTGCTCACCTTCCCCAGCTGGCATCGCTACGAGACCATCCTCGATAACGCGCATCTGCTGGTGACTCGCCGTCCGGGCTATCCGCTGGCCATGCAGCAGGAAGAACATCAGCACTGGCTGGATCGCCACCTCACCAACAATATTGAGGATCTGCACAACCAGCCTGCGGGGAAAATCTACCTCGCGGAAACCCCCTGGTTCGACGTCTCCGCTACGCTGATTCGCGAACGGCTGGAGCGTGATGAGCCGTGCGACGAGATGATGCCGGAAGCGGTGCTCACCTACATCATGCAGCAGGGCTTGTACCACCACGGCGTATAAGGAAGCGGCATGAAACTGTGGTTAGTTCGTCATGGCGAAACCGAAGCCAACGTGGCTGGGCTGTACAGCGGCCACGCGCCAACGCCGCTCACGGCCAAAGGCCAACGGCAGGCAGAGCGACTTGGCGAGATGCTACATCAGGTGCCCTTCGACTATGCGCTGTGCAGCGAGCTTGAGCGTACGCAGCGTACCGCACAGCTGCTGCTGGGCGAGCGCGACGTACCGCTGGCCGCCAATCCCCTGCTCAACGAGATGTTTTTCGGCGACTGGGAGATGCGCCACCACCGCGACCTGCAGGTAGAAGATAAAGAGAATTACGCCGCCTGGTGCGCTGACTGGCAGCACGTCGCCCCCACCAATGGCGAAGGTTTTCCCGCTTTTTCCCGCCGCGTCGCCGCCTTCGCCGAAGAGCTGGCACACTATTCCTACCAGAATTTACTCATCGTCAGCCATCAGGGCGTGCTTAGCCTGTTAACGGCGCGCTTACTGGGGATGCCGACCGCCAGCATGTGGCATTTTCGCATTGACCACGGCGCGTGGAGCATGATTGATTTTACGCCACAATTTACCACACTGAGGGTGCTGAACAGCCGGGCGATTTGGCTGCCGGAAGAGGGATAGAACCGATTTCTGCGTCACAGCGTAGCCAACCCATTGACACTAATTATTAGGCTGTTATTCTCCGCAGCCTGAATCCTCCCCCTCCAGCATTTGTAGACAGAAATTGTTTTACAAAAATGGCGATGCAATCGACATGCAGGAATGGGATGATACCCCGCCTGAAAGGCCGTTTGGTGATTTTTTGTCCCGACAATAATTTCAGTTCAGGTATACTGTCAGGCTGTTTTATATCGTTCATCTTCACACCCCAGGGGGAACACTTGCAGGGTAAAGCACTCCAGGATTTTGTAATCGACAAAATTGATGATTTAAAAGGTCAGGATATCGTCACCATCGATGTTCAGGGTAAATCCAGCATCACCGATTGCATGGTTATCTGCACCGGTACCTCCAGCCGTCACGTTATGTCCATCGCCGACCATGTGGTTCAGGAATCCCGCGCTGCCGGCCTGCTGCCGCTGGGCGTTGAAGGCGAAAACGTAGCCGACTGGATTGTCGTTGATTTAGGCGATGTCATTGTCCACGTCATGCAGGAAGAGAGCCGTCGCCTGTATGAACTGGAAAAGCTCTGGAGTTAAGTTGTGAAGCTGCAGTTGGTCGCCGTCGGCACCAAAATGCCGGATTGGGTACAAACCGGTTTTACCGAATACCTTCGCCGTTTTCCGAAAGATATGCCGTTCGAGCTGGTGGAGATTCCCGCCGGCAAGCGCGGTAAAAACGCGGACATCAAGCGTATTCTGGATAAAGAAGGCGAGATGATGCTCGCCGCCGCAGGAAAAAACCGCATCGTCACGCTGGATATCCCTGGCAAACCCTGGGATACGCCACAGCTTGCGCGCGAACTGGAACGCTGGAAGGGTGACGGTCGTGATGTCAGCCTGTTAATCGGCGGGCCGGAAGGACTTTCTCCGGCATGCAAGGCTGCAGCAGAACAAAGTTGGTCGCTCTCCACCCTGACGCTCCCCCACCCGCTCGTGCGCGTGCTGGTGGCTGAAAGCCTCTACCGGGCGTGGAGCATTACCACCAACCACCCTTACCACCGCGAGTAATGAGACCTAGGTAGAATAAGCAGCGAATGAAACTACAGAATTCTTTTCGCGACTATACGGCAGAGTCCGCGCTCTTTGTGCGCCGGGCAGTGGTCGCTTTTTTGGGAATTTTGCTGCTTACCGGCGTGCTGATTGCCAACCTCTACAATTTACAGATCGTTCGCTTTACCGACTATCAGACGCGTTCTAATGAAAACCGCATTAAGCTGGTGCCTATCGCGCCAAGCCGCGGCATCATTTACGATCGCAACGGCACCCCGCTGGCGCTGAACCGCACCATCTACCAGCTGGAAATCATGCCGGAAAAAGTCGACAGCGTGCAGCAGACCATCGACGGCCTGCGCAACGTGGTTGACCTGAGCGATGATGATATCGCCGCTTTTAAGAAAGAGCGCGCCCGTTCGCATCGCTTTACCTCGATTCCGCTTAAAACCAACCTCACGGAAGTGCAGGTCGCGCGCTTTGCCGTCAACCAGTACCGCTTCCCCGGCGTTGAGGTGAAGGGCTATAAACGCCGCTTCTATCCTTACGGCTCCGCGCTGACCCACGTGATCGGCTACGTTTCAAAAATTAACGATAAAGACGTCGACCGCCTGGATAAAGACGGCAAGCTGGCCAACTACGCGGCCACCCACGATATCGGCAAGCTGGGTATTGAGCGCTATTACGAAGATATGCTGCACGGGCAAACCGGCTACGAAGAGGTTGAAGTCAACAACCGCGGTCGCGTGATCCGCCAGCTTAAGGAAGTTCCACCGCAAGCCGGGCACGATATTTACCTGACGCTCGACCTCAAGCTCCAGCAGTACATCGAAACGCTGCTGGCGGGCAGCCGCGCCGCGGTAGTGGTGACCGATCCGCGCACCGGCAGCATTCTGGCGCTGGTGTCAACGCCAAGCTACGACCCGAACCTGTTTGTCGACGGGATCTCCAGCAAAGACTACAGCGGCCTGCTGAACGACCCGAACACGCCGCTGGTTAACCGTGCGACCCAGGGGGTTTACCCGCCGGCTTCGACGGTCAAACCGTACGTTTCCGTCTCCGCCCTCAGCGCCGGGGTTATCAACCGCAATACCAGCCTGTTCGACCCGGGCTGGTGGCAGTTGCCGGGTTCGGAAAAACGCTACCGTGACTGGAAAAAATGGGGCCACGGCCACCTTAACGTCACCAAGGCGCTGGAAGAGTCAGCGGATACCTTCTTCTATCAGGTCGCTTATGATATGGGTATCGACCGCCTCTCAGAATGGATGAGCAAGTTCGGCTACGGCGACTACACCGGTATCGACCTGGCGGAAGAGCGCTCGGGTAACATGCCGACCCGCGAATGGAAACTCAAGCGCTTCAAGAAACCGTGGTATCAGGGCGATACCATCCCGGTCGGGATTGGCCAGGGCTACTGGACGGCCACGCCAATTCAGATGAGCAAGGCGCTGATGATCCTGATTAACGACGGCGTGGTGAAGATCCCTCACCTGCTCGCCAGCAAGGTGGAAGACGGCAAAAAAGTGCCGTGGACGCAGCCGCAGGAGCCGCCGATTGGCGATATTCACTCCGGCTTCTGGGAAATTGCCAAAGACGGGATGTATGGCGTAGCCAACCGTCCGAACGGCACCGCGCACAAATACTTTGCCGGCGCGCCGTATAAAATCGCGGCGAAATCCGGTACCGCGCAGGTCTTTGGCCTGAAGGCTAACGAAACCTATAACGCTCACCGTATCGCTGAGCGTCTGCGTGACCACAAATTAATGACCGCTTTTGCGCCGTATAACGATCCTCAGGTCGCCGTGGCGATTATCCTGGAGAACGGCGGCGCGGGCCCGGCTGTCGGTACCATCATGCGTCAGATCCTTGACCACATTATGCTGGGCGACAACAATACCGAATTACCGACCGAGAACCCTGCTGCGGCCGCGTCGGAGGACCAATAATCATGACGGATAATCCGAACAAAAAATCGTTCTGGGATAAAATCCATATCGACCCCGCGATGCTGCTGATTTTACTGGCGCTGCTGACCTACAGCGCGCTGGTTATCTGGAGCGCCAGCGGCCAGGATATGGGGATGACGGAGCGTAAAATCGGCCAGATTGCCATGGGCCTGGTTATCATGGTGGTAATGGCGCAGATCCCGCCGCGGGTGTACGAAGGCTGGGCGCCGTGGCTCTATATCATCTGTATCATTCTGCTGGTGGCGGTCGACGCCTTTGGCGCCATCTCCAAAGGGGCGCAGCGCTGGCTGGATCTCGGCATCGTGCGTTTCCAGCCGTCCGAAATCGCCAAAATCGCCGTGCCGCTGATGGTGGCGCGCTTTATCAACCGCGACGTCTGCCCGCCGACGCTGAAAAACACCGGCATCGCGCTGGTGCTGATTTTCATGCCGACGCTGCTGGTTGCCGCGCAGCCAGACCTCGGTACCTCGATCCTGGTCGCCCTCTCCGGTCTGTTCGTGCTGTTCCTCGCGGGCCTGAGCTGGCGCTTAATTCTCGTCGCCGTAGTGATGGTGGCCTGCTTCATTCCGATACTGTGGTTCTTCCTGATGCACGACTATCAGCGCCAGCGCGTGATGATGCTGATGGATCCGGAGTCAGACCCGCTCGGTGCGGGCTACCACATTATCCAGTCTAAAATTGCTATCGGTTCCGGCGGCCTGCGCGGTAAAGGCTGGCTACACGGCACGCAGTCGCAGCTTGAGTTCCTGCCGGAGCGTCATACCGACTTTATTTTTGCGGTACTGGCGGAAGAGCTGGGGCTGATCGGCATTCTGGTGCTGCTGGCGCTGTACGTGCTGTTGATCATGCGCGGCCTGTGGATTGCCGCCCAGGCGCAAACCACCTTTGGCCGCGTGATGGCCGGCGGTTTGATGCTGATTTTATTCGTATATGTCTTCGTAAATATTGGTATGGTAAGTGGCATCTTGCCGGTGGTAGGCGTACCGCTGCCGCTGGTCAGCTACGGGGGCTCGGCCCTGATCGTACTGATGGCCGGGTTTGGTATCGTGATGTCGATACACACCCACAGAAAAATGTTGTCAAAAAGCGTCTAAGGGGTGCTCAATGCGTAAGCAATGGCTTGGGGTCTGCATAGCGGCAGGGCTGCTGGCGGCTTGTTCGAGTGATAATGTTCAGCAACAAACCGTCTCCACGCCACAACCTGCGGTATGTAATGGCCCAACGGTGGAAATCAGCGGGGCCGATCCACGCTTTGAACCTCTGAACGCGACGGCGAATCAGGACTACGAACGCGACGGTAAGAAGTACAAAATCGTGCAGGATCCGGCGAACTTCAGCCAGGCCGGTCTGGCCGCCATCTATGATGCGGAGCCGGGCAGCAACCTGACGGCGATCGGCGAAACCTTCGATCCGATGCAGCTCACCGCGGCGCATCCGACGCTGCCGGTGCCAAGCTACGCGCGTATTACCAACCTGGCGAATGGCCGGATGATCGTGGTGCGCATTAACGATCGTGGCCCGTACGGCAACGATCGCGTGATTTCACTCTCCCGCGCGGCGGCGGATCGTCTGAACACCTCAAACAATACCAAAGTCCGTATTGACCCGATTATCGTCGCGCAGGACGGTTCGCTTTCAGGCCCAGGTATGGCCTGTACCACCGTGGCAAAACAAACCTACGCGCTGCCGAGCCGCCCGGACCTGAGCGGCGGGATGGGCAGCGTCTCGTCCGCGCCACAGGCCGCGGCACCGCAGGGTGACGTGCGCGCCATCAGCAATGATACGCTCACCGCCGCCGACAGCGGCGAAGGCGCACCGGTGAAAAGCAGCGGCTTCCTCGGCGCCCCCACGCCGCTGAATAACGGCGTGATCGAAGAGTCTGCGCCAACAGCGGCCGCCCCCGTCGCGGCACCCGTAACAGCCCCAGCAACGGCACCGGTCACTGCGCCTGCCAGCGCGGCCCCTGCTGCAACCGCAGCCGTTGCGGCTCCCGCTGCGGCAGCCACCGGCGATTATGTGGTTCAGGTTGGCGCAGTGAGCGACCAGGCCCGCGCGCAGCAGTATCAGCAGCGTCTGAGCCAGCAGTTCTCGGTACCGGGTCGCGTCACGCAAAACGGCGCGGTCTGGCGGATTCAGCTCGGCCCGTTCGCCAGCAAAGGCGAAGCCAGCACCCTACAACAGCGTTTGCAGAGCGAAGCACAGCTGCAATCGTTTATTACACGCGCCAACTAAAGCGCTCAGAGGTGTCCGATTTTTCGTATATGTAAAAGTCATTAACAAAGTCATATGCGATGTCGGATGCCTGTCTGCAGGGCATTTGCTATAGTAAGGCACTTTTTTTAACTCCATCACGGATGTCGTTGTTTTGACCATGAAGACCTCTTTTCTCGCTTGCTTACTCATTCCGGCGCTCTCCGTCGCAGCACTGACCTCCGCTGCCCACGCCGATGACCTGAACATCAAAACTATGATTCCAGGCGTTCCGCAGATTGACGCCGAGTCGTACATTCTTATTGATTACAACTCCGGTAAGGTACTGGCAGAGCAGAACGCTGACTCCCGCCGCGATCCGGCAAGCCTGACCAAAATGATGACCAGCTACGTCATCGGCCAGGCCATGAAAGCAGGCAAATTCAAAGAGTCCGATCTGGTCACCATCGGTAACGATGCGTGGGCCACCGGCAACCCGGTCTTCAAGGGTTCCTCCCTGATGTTCCTGAAGCCAGGCATGCAGGTACCGGTATCACAGCTGATCCGCGGGATTAACCTGCAGTCCGGTAACGACGCCTGCGTGGCGATGGCCGACTATGTCGCCGGTAGCCAGGACGCCTTCGTTGGCCTGATGAACAGCTACGTCAACGCGCTGGGTCTGAAAAACACCCACTTCCAGACCGTCCACGGCCTGGATGCCGATGGCCAGTACAGCTCCGCACGCGATATGGCGATGATTGGTCAAGCGCTGATCCGCGATGTGCCGAACGAATACACCATCTATAAAGAGAAAGAGTTCACCTTTAACGGTATCCGTCAGCTGAACCGTAACGGTCTGCTATGGGACAACAGCCTGAACGTAGACGGCATCAAAACCGGCCACACCGACAAAGCCGGTTATAACCTGGTGGCTTCCGCGACCGAAGGCCAGATGCGCCTCGTCTCCGCCGTGATGGGCGGCCGTACCTATAAGGGCCGTGAAACCGAAAGCAAAAAGCTGCTGACCTGGGGCTTCCGCTTCTTTGAAACCGTTAATCCTATCAAGGCAGGTAAAGAGTTCGCCTCTGAGCCGGCCTGGTTTGGTGATACCGACCGCGCCTCCCTGGGCGTCGACAAAGACGTATACCTGACCATCCCGCGCGGCCGCATGAAAGATCTGAAGGCCAGCTACGTGCTGACCAGCAGCGAACTGCACGCGCCGCTGCAGAAAAACCAGGTTGTGGGTACCATCAACTTCCAGCTGGACGGCAAAACTATCGATCAGCGTCCGCTGGTGGTGCTGCAGGAAATTCCTGAAGGCAACTTCTTTGGCAAAATCATTGATTACATTAAATTAATGTTCCATCACTGGTTTGGTTAAAAATCACCCACTTGAAAGTGTGATTTCCATCCCCATATACTATGCATAGCTAAAATAACTCCCGCTAACCATGCGGGAGTTATTCTTTTTTAACACTGGAGCTGACATGAAAACCAAACTGAACGAACTGCTTGAATTCCCTACACCGTTTACTTACAAAGTAATGGGTCTGGCGAAACCTGAGCTGGTTGACCTGGTGGTTGAAGTGGTACAGCGCCATGCGCCAGGTGACTACTCTCCGCAGATAAAACCGAGCAGCAACGGCAATTACCACTCGGTGTCGATTACCATCAATGCCACCCACATTGAGCAGGTTGAGACGCTGTACGAAGAGCTGGGCAATATTGAAATTGTCCGTATGGTGCTGTAATCGCATCTCCGTTACCCGGCACTGCCGGGTAACGCCTCCCCCCTCCTGCCTGTGATATACTCTGCGTCCATCATTTTCCCTCTGTGGAGACGCTGTTTTGGACTTTAATACCCTCCTCATCCGTCAACTGGGCCTGCAGCCTTACGCGCCCGTATCTCAGGCGATGCACGACTTTACCGACAACCGCGATGAATCAACGCTGGACGAGATCTGGCTGGTTGAGCATCAGCCGGTTTTCACTCAGGGTCAGGCGGGTAAGGCAGAACACGTACTGGTACCGGGCGATATTCCGGTCATTCAGAGCGACCGCGGCGGCCAGGTGACCTACCACGGTCCGGGCCAGCAGGTGATGTATGTCCTGCTGAATTTGAAGCGCCGCAAGCTGGGCGTCCGCGAGCTGGTGACGCTGCTGGAGCAAACCGTGGTCAACACGCTGGCCGAGCTGGGTATTGAGGCCCATCCACGCGCCGATGCGCCGGGCGTGTACGTGGGTGAAAAGAAAATTTGCTCGCTGGGGCTGCGAATCCGCAAGGGCTGCTCATTCCACGGACTGGCGCTGAATATTGCTATGGATTTATCCCCTTTCCTGCGTATTAACCCTTGTGGCTATGCGGGCATGGAGATGGCGCAGGTTTCTCAGTGGGTTGAAGAGGCAAAACCGGAAAATATATCTCCCATTCTGGTCTCCCAATTTTTAGCGTTGCTAAACAATCCCCCGCACGAATATATCTCTGCTTAATATATTATACATCGCGGCCCGATATTGCATTGGGTCGCGGGCTGTCTCTGGCTTGCCCCTTAATATCATCATCAGAATTATCGATTTTTTATCTTAAAAATGACGCTTGCCTCTCATTTTTTTGCAAAATCACGTCAACGATATACACTTAATGAAGCATTAGCATCATTAATACATTGAGCAATAAAGAAAATTCCGATTTACATCTTGCGGTAAGGCTGATTCACCAATCATAATAATAATGAAATCATCAACTATCATTCATGGAGTGAATGAATATGGAGTGAGTAGTGTGGATTATAACGAGAAGCCCGAAAATAAAATAAACCTGAATGTCGATAATGAGACGCCACAAATATTTCGTACCCTGCGTAATATAGACCTTAACTTATTGACCATATTTGAAGCGGTATATGTGCATAAAGGCATCGTCAATGCGGCGAAAATCCTGAATCTCACGCCGTCAGCCATTAGCCAATCCATCCAGAAACTCCGGCTCCTCTTTCCCGACCCGCTGTTCATTCGTAAAGGACAGGGCGTTACCCCAACGGCCTACGCGATGCACCTGCATGAATACATTAGCCAGGGGCTGGAATCAATTCTCGGGGCGCTGGATCTGGACGGCAGCTACGATAAGCAGCGGGTAATCACAATTGGTACGGCGGCATCGGTTGGGGCTATCGTCATGCCGGTTATCTATCAGGTGGTAAAACAAACCTATCCGCAGGTGCTGCTGCGGAACGTCGCGGTTACCGACGCCAACACCCAGCTCAGCCAGTTCCAGACGGATTTGGTCATCGACAACCACGAGCATAACAACCCGCGCACGCTGGGACGTCATGCGCTGTTTAGCGACAACCTGGTGCTGGTCTGCCGCCAGCAGCACCCGGCTCTCAATGAGGAACCCTCGCTAGAGACGCTGATGCAGTATGAGCATACGCTGCTGACGATGGACGGGGCCGGGCAAAACGATCAGTACAAGCGTATTCGCGATATGCTCCCCGACCGCCAGGTCAGCGTAAGCAGTTACAACCTGTTTACCATCGCGTCACTCCTCGCCTCGAGCAACCTGATTGGCATTATGCCGCTGCGCTTCTACCACATCTTTAAGCAGTGCTGGCCGCTGTGCACGCTGAACTTTGAACCCTTGCAGCAGGAACGGGTCGATTTTTCATTGCATTACAACAAACTCAGTTTACGGGACCCGGTAATGCAAAACATTATCAACGTCATTCAACAGGCGTTCTGATCCCTACACCACGCTCTCCCCCTTGCCGGCAAAAAAGCATTATTCAACAACTATTTTACAATTTGCCGGCCAGGCAGGCTGCTTTATACCCCATTTAAATGGTATACTGCGTGCCATTAATTCAAAAATAGTTGATAAATACAACATTCCCTTGAATTGAAACGCTTTCCCCTGATACTCGGAACTGGAACACGTACGCTATGAGTAAACCCATTGTGATGGAACGCGGTGTTAAGTACCGCGACGCCGATAAAATGGCCCTTATCCCGGTTAAAAACGTGGCAACAGAGCGCGAAGCGCTGCTGCGAAAACCGGAATGGATGAAAATTAAACTTCCGGCAGACTCTTCCCGTATCCAGGGTATCAAAGCGGCCATGCGTAAAAATGGTCTGCACTCGGTCTGTGAAGAGGCCTCCTGTCCGAATCTGGCAGAATGCTTCAACCACGGCACCGCCACCTTTATGATCCTCGGCGCTATCTGTACCCGTCGCTGCCCGTTCTGCGACGTGGCCCACGGCCGCCCGGTCGCGCCGGACGCCAATGAACCGCAGAAGCTGGCACAGACCATTGCCGATATGGCGCTGCGTTACGTGGTGATCACCTCCGTGGATCGTGACGATCTGCGCGACGGTGGCGCTCAGCACTTTGCTGACTGCATCACCGCCATTCGTGAAAAGAGCCCGACCATCAAGATCGAAACGCTGGTACCAGACTTCCGTGGCCGTATGGATCGCGCCTTAGAGATCCTGACCGAAACGCCGCCGGATGTGTTTAACCACAACCTGGAAAACGTGCCGCGTATTTATCGTCAGGTGCGCCCTGGCGCTGACTACAACTGGTCGCTGAAGCTGCTCGAGCGTTTTAAAGAAGCGCATCCAGACATCCCGACCAAATCAGGCCTGATGGTTGGCCTGGGTGAAACTAACGCTGAAATTGTCGAAGTGATGCGCGATCTGCGCCGCCACGGCGTGACCATGCTGACGCTGGGCCAGTACCTGCAGCCAAGCCGTCACCACCTGCCGGTACAGCGCTATGTTAGCCCGGACGAGTTTGAAGAGATGAAGGCCGAAGCGCTGGCGATGGGCTTCACCCACGCGGCCTGCGGCCCGTTCGTGCGCTCGTCCTACCACGCCGACCTGCAGGCTAAAGGTCTGGAAGTGAAGTAAGGCCACCGCCCGACGCAAAAAAGCCGCTCTCTCTCGACAGCGGCTTTTTTAGTATCTATCAGAGAAACAAATTGTTTCAATGAAATACATTCGGAAATCCAATCCCATGAAAAAGGGCCTCCGCATCGTCATGCTGAAGCCCCCTTTTGCGAACGTTGAACGCTCGCGGATGACACGCAATGGCCGGCATGCCATCTTAAACGCTGCCCTGCTTACTCTTTATGAGAGAGCTTTTCTGCCGGAGTCTCGTTCGCGCTTTTCTGCGCAGTGGTTTCATCGTCATTCATCGCTTTTTTAAAGCCTTTGATCGCTGAACCCAGATCTCCACCCAGAGTCCGTAATTTCTTGGTACCAAACACCAGAACAATCAGTGCTGCCACTACCAGCAGTTTGGTAATACTAATCTCACCCATAGATACCTTCTTCTCAAAAACAGGCTGCAAAATGCGCCAGATGACCGTCACTTATTAACGGTCATCTGGCGCGTGCACACAATAGCAATCTGTAACAAGGTGAATCAAGCGTTGTTTAAAAAAACGTCACGTTAATTGCGGTAGCGCAAAGCGCCGGTTTTGCAGAACCGGAAGCTGCTGGCGAATGCGTAGCAGATCGTCACGCCGCAGGTCGGAAACAATCAGCTGCGGCTCCACAGACGCCCCGGCGAGCGTCACGCCAAGCGGATCGACAATTCGGCTCTGGCCGATATTCCGCGTGCCACACTCGCCGCTGGCAACGATATAACAGGTGGTATCCAGCGCGCGCGCCGCCAGCAGCGTGGCCCAGTGGTGCTCTTTCAACGGCCCGCGCACCCAGGCGGCGGGCAGCGCCAGAATCTCAGCCCCCTGCAACGCCAGCGCCAGCGCCATATCTGGAAAACGCAGGTCGTAGCAGGTCATTAGCCCGACGTTAAAGCCCGCGACCTCAATCAGCGGCGGCAGCTCGTTGCCCGCGTCCACCCGCTTCGACTCCTGGATAGCAAAAGCGTCATAGAGATGCAGCTTATGATAGTAGGCAATCACCTCACCGTCGCGCAGTGCCACCAGCGTATTGCAGGCCCTTCCCTGCGTTGAAGGGGTATGGATGGTAAGCACGGTGGTCATCGTATCGCACAGGCTTTGCATCTTCAGATGCTGCATAAAACCGCCGTCCAGCGGCTGCGCTGACTTCACCGACATATCCGGATCGCTATCGCTGCGCGCCAGCAGCGCTTCGGGTAGCACCAGCAGGTCAACCCCCTGCTCCGCTGCTGCCTGCATCAGCGACGCGCAGGTTTGCGCATTCACCAGCCACTCAGGCGTGACGATAAACTGCCCTGCGGCAACTCGCATAGCATCTCCTTAAGTATGTCTAATATATCAAGATGATGAATACAGATGAGTATATAGCCAGATTCGCCCGACAGGGTTAAACTCTGCTCACGATTCGAAAATGGCAGGAAATCCGCATGATGCAACTTATGTTAGCCGTGTTTATCGGCGGCGGTACCGGCAGCGTCGCCCGCTGGCTGATCAGCTTTCGCTTTAATCCCCTGCACCATGCGCTACCGCTAGGGACGCTGGCGGCAAACCTGCTGGGCGCCTTTATTATCGGCGCGGGCCTTGCCTGGTTTAACCGGCTGCCGCATATCGACCCGATCTGGAAAGTCCTGATCACCACCGGTTTCTGCGGCGGGCTGACCACCTTCTCGACCTTCTCGGCGGAGGTGGTCTTTCTTTTACAAGCAGGGAAATTCAGCTGGGCCCTGCTGAACGTGGCGGTTAACCTGCTTGGCTCTTTCGCCATGACCGCACTGGCATTCTGGCTGTTCAGCGCCAGCAGTCAGGGGTAAAAAGAATAAAAAAAACCCGCACTTAAGCGGGTTTTGAATTCTGACTGCTATTTTTCGCTTACAGAGCGATGACGTTAGCAGCAGAAGGGCCTTTGGCACCGTTAGTGATTTCGAACTCTACGCGCTGACCTTCAGCCAGAGTTTTGAAACCGTTGGTCTGGATTGCAGAGAAGTGTACGAATACGTCTTTGCTACCATCTTCCGGAGTAATGAAACCGAATCCTTTGGACTCATTAAACCACTTAACGTTACCTTTAATCTTAGACATCAAAATTACCTTTATATGAAAAAACGACACTAATCTGTGTCAGTTAACAGTACAACAATTGTCGTGCGTTTTGTCCAGCCTAAGTTCGTTAAAAAGTGATAAATGTCGCTAACTTTTGTTTGCAGGTTGACTTTATCCCGCAGCTTGTTCCAGGACCCGTAATCAGAACTGAAAACGCAGCCACGCAAAGTAGACATTACCGTTGTTATAGGTGCCCGGAATGTAGGTCATCTGGAACGTTGCCGGCCCGTAGCCGATAGAGGCCAGCGGTAGCACCAGCGGGACAGGGATATAATTCCAGTTATCGCGAGCGGTGATCCCGACGGTGTAACCCAACCCCAGATGGAAGTTATCGTCCGCCAGCGGCCGCCAGGTTTTTTCCCAGCCATAGCCGCCGATCGGCTCCCATTTATTGTAGGAGTCCTTAAAAGCCATCAGATAGATGCCGTTCCAGTTGCCTTTATCATCCCAGCGCGACATGCCGAAACCCGCCCCCCAGGGACGCTCATTGTACCTGTCGGTTTTGTCTGTATCGTAGGCAAAACGCGCATGCCAGGTAATTGCTGGCACGTACAGATCGTAATGCTGTGGTTCATCCCAGGTCTGGACGATGTTATTGCTGAGGGTGTGGTAGCCATCTTTGATGGTTTCTGTAAAAGAGGCCGCGGCAGGAAGCGCCGCACCGGACAGCCCTGCGAAAATCAACGACAGTGGGAAAAATTTATTTACTTTTAACACGATAGACTTGCCAATAAAGTATCAATTAAGAATAGTCTAACAAGAATAAACTCAATTGCACCCCAACGGTATCAATTGCCGCTCTTTTTTCTTCAGGCTAATTATAAATTAGAATTTTCTTAGATAAACTATCAAAGCCACCACTTTGCCCAACTGAATAAATATCACCCCATAACATCAACTATATGCATACCAGACCGTTTGCCGATTACCCCCTACGCTTTTAATATTAAATACACTCTGTGCAATATTATCTTTCCTGACGAAATATCTCTCTTTAATGAGTGTATTTACGTATTTTAAAAATATAAAAATAGCCATTAATCTGTCACCGTGGAACCCAATGCGATTATATCCGGCTTTACCAGTAAGCGCAGTCACCCAGCGACCACAGGGTATCCGCACTCCCTATCTGCCTGAAAAATCAACATTTCATTTACCTTTTCTGTTTATTATTTCATCAGCCAACTATACTTATGGCGATGACGATGTTCCGCTTTGTGAGTACATCGTGTAAATTGCAAAGTCATCGTCTTTAATTAGTCTATTTTTTGATTTTCATCAGCTAAATTTGCCGTTTTTTTCGGCACATTTCACCACTTACTTTTGATGCGCCTGTGCATCAATATTACAACTGGGCGATAGGTGTTAATAATGTTAACGTTCTTTGAACTCCTGATTGGTGTTGTGGTTATCGTGGGCGTGGCCCGCTACATCATCAAAGGTTATTCCGCGACGGGGGTCCTCTTCGTTGGCGGTCTGCTGCTGCTGATTGCTAGCGCATTGATGGGACATAAGATTTTACCGAGCAGCGCAACGAGCACGGGTTATTCCGCTACCGATATCGTTGAATATATTAAAATTCTGCTGATGAGCCGCGGTGGCGACCTCGGCATGATGATTATGATGCTTTGTGGTTTTGCGGCTTATATGACCCATATCGGCGCTAACGATATGGTCGTAAAGCTGGCCTCCAAACCGCTGCAATATATTAACTCCCCGTATTTGCTGATGATTGCGGCCTATTTTGTCGCCTGCCTGATGTCGCTCGCCGTCTCGTCCGCCACCGGTCTTGGCGTACTGCTGATGGCGACGCTGTTCCCGGTTATGGTTAACGTGGGAATTAGCCGCGGGGCCGCTGCCGCGATCTGCGCCTCCCCTGCCGCCATTATTCTTTCACCGACCTCCGGTGACGTCGTACTGGCGGCGAAAGCCGCTGAAATGCCGTTGATTGATTTCGCTTTTAAAACCACGCTGCCTATTTCCATCGCCGCAATTATCGCGATGGCTATCGCCCATTTCTTCTGGCAACGTTATCTGGATAAAAAAGAGAATATCTCTCACGAGATGCTGGACGTCAGCGAAATTACCACCACCGCGCCGAGCTTCTACGCCATTCTGCCGTTTACGCCGATTATTGGCGTGCTGATTTTCGACGGTAAATGGGGCCCCGAGCTGCATATTATCGCCATTCTGGTGATTTGCATGCTGCTCGCCGCCGTGCTGGAATTCTTCCGCGGCTTTAATACCCAGAACGTCTTTGCTGGCCTGGAAGTCGCCTATCGCGGAATGGCCGACGCCTTTGCTGGCGTGGTTATGCTGTTGGTTGCCGCCGGCGTCTTCGCTCAGGGCCTGAGCACCATCGGCTTTATCAACAGCCTGATTTCTATCGCGACCTCGTTCGGTTCCGCCAGTATCATTCTGATGCTGGTACTGGTGGTGCTGACCATGCTCGCGGCCATGACCACGGGTTCCGGTAACGCACCGTTCTATGCCTTCGTTGAGATGATTCCAAAGCTGGCGCACTCCTCCGGCATTAACCCGGCGTATCTCTCCATCCCGATGCTGCAGGCCTCCAACCTGGGTCGTACCATCTCCCCGGTTTCCGGCGTGGTAGTGGCGGTTGCCGGGATGGCAAAAATCTCGCCGTTCGAAGTGGTCAAGCGTACCTCAGTACCGGTCATTGTCGGCCTGATTGTGGTCATTATCGCTACGGAAATTCTGGTTCCCGGCTCAGCCGCGTAATCATTGACTGATGAAATAAATAAGGCGCCTGAGGGCGCCTTATTTTATTATGTAATAACGTCACTAAATGATTAAAAACGTGGAGTCAGAAAAATGCTAAGGAAGAATATTGTGTCGGGATGCGCGCTGCTGCTCTGCGCGGGTAGCCTACAGGCCGCCCCTCTCGCCCCAACGCAATATGGTGACTTCGATCGTTACGTGTTGGCCCTCTCCTGGCAAACGGGCTTTTGCCAGAGCCAGCATGATAGAAATCGCAAAGAACCGCTGGAATGTCAGCAGCCAAAAGAAGCGGTCAACAAAGCCGACTACTTGACGGTACACGGCCTGTGGCCTGGTCTGCCCGCGTCAATCGCCTCACGCGGCGTCGATAACAACCGCTGGATGCGCTTCGGCTGCGCCACGCGCCCCATCCCCAATATGCCGGAAGCCAAAGCCAGCCGTAAATGCGCCGCCGAAGAGACCGGACTGTCGCTGGAAGTGGCCAATAAGCTCAATCAGGTGATGCCCGGTAGCGGTGGAAAAAGCTGTCTTGAGCGCTATGAATACGCCAAGCACGGCGTCTGTTTTGGTTTCGATCCGGACGCCTACTTCAGTACGATGGTCCGCCTGAACGCGGAAGTGAAGCAGGGCGCGCTCGGCCAGTTCCTGGCGGCCAACTACGGTAAAACCGTGACCCGCGCCAGCTTCGACAGCGCGGTAGCGGCCGCTTTCGGCAAAGAGAACGTGAAAGCCGTTAAGCTCACCTGTAACGGCAACCCGGCTTACCTGACAGAAATGCAGATTGCCATAAAATCCGCCAGCATCAACGACCCGCTGACCGCCGCCTCTCTGCTGCCACAGCCGCATCCCGGCAACTGCGGCAAACAGTTCGTGATCGATAAAAACGGCTATTGATCGCCCGTCCCCGCGTTGGCGGGGGCGGCCTATCGTTACTTTTGTATAAACGCCAGCAGATCGTCGTTGATCTGGTGCTTGTGGGTGGTACAGATCCCGTGCGATCCGCCTTTATATACCTTCAGCTCGGCGTCCGGCAGGATCTGCGCCGCCACCTTGCCGCAGGTTTCAAACGGCACAATCTGATCGTCATCGCCGTGAATCACCAGCGTAGGTACCGTTATCTTGCGCAGGTCTTCACGCAGATCGGTTTCCGAAAACGCTTTGATACAGTCGTACAGCGCTTTTATTGAGCCTTGTAGCCCCTGTTCGGTAAAACCTTCACGCACCGCTTTTGATTCCTTTGCGCCGGCGCGATTATAGCCATAGAACGCCGCCGACAGCTCGTAGAAGAACGCGCCGCGATCTTCCACCACGCCGTTGCGAATGCCGTCAAACACCTCGAGCGGTACGCCGTCAGGGTTGAAATCGGTCTTGACCATGATAGGCGTTACCGCGCCAATCAGCACCGCCTTCGCCACCCGGCTGGTACCGTGGCGGCCAATGTAGCGCGCCACTTCACCACCGCCGGTGGAGTGGCCGACGTGCACCGCGTCTTTCAGATTAAGGTGCGCGGTGAGTTCAGCCAGATCGTCGGCATACTGGTCCATATTATGCCCGTCCCAGGGCTGTGCCGAACGTCCGTGGCCTCGTCTATCGTGGGCGATGACTCGATACCCTTTGGAACCCAGATACAGCATCTGATCCTCAAACGCATCGGACGTTAGCGGCCAACCGTGGCTAAATACGATGGGTTGTCCGCTCCCCCAATCTTTAAACCAGAGATAACTACCATCTTTCAGGGTCAGTTTATCGAAACCGCTCATACGATCTCCCATGGAGTTTGGACGCTGCCACACGCAGCCTAAAAAGAATAATCCATATTTATAGATTGCGACGTATTTCGCATAAAATTCACACAGCGTAGCGGATTGCCATCTGTGAATGTGCGCTTCATCACTTCAAACCTGACGCCAGGATCAGTATGATGGAAGAAGATGAACCCTTGCCGCTGGCGGTGAGGGTTTTCTTTTGGATAATCGATAGACATGGAGTAAATAATGACCAGACCTGCCATCATTATTAATGAGTTCGATGCCGAGCGTATCGACCGCCTGCTTGAGCAACCCGCTTACGCAAATTCCCCGGTGGCGAGCGCGCTAAACGACGAACTGGATCGTGCCCAGATGTGTGCCCCAGAGGACATGCCGCACGATGTGGTGAGTATGAATAGCCAGGTCAGATTCCGCGATCTCACCACCGGCGAAGAACGCGTGCGGACGCTGGTCTTCCCGAACCAGATGACCGACAGCAGCAGCCAGCTTTCGGTCATGGCGCCAGTGGGAGCGGCCCTGCTCGGCCTGCGCGCGGGCAGCACCATCCATTGGGAGCTACCAGGCGGCGCGTCAACCCACCTCGAAGTCCTTGAGCTGCTGTATCAACCGGAAGCCGCTGGCGAATTTCATCGCTAATCCCGCGCTATCGCTGATTAAGAGGGTGCCAGGCATCCTCTTTCTGCCCGCCTGACCAAACTTTACAACTCGCGACGCTCCGATAAACTATTTTGCGAACTGAATGACATATTCAAAACGCATTATGTGTTTTGATTATTCTACAGAAACAAGGAGGAGCCTATGTACAAAACAATCATTATGCCAGTTGATGTTTTTGAAATGGAGTTGAGTGACAAAGCTATCCGTCACGCAGAGTTTTTGGCCCAGCAGGACGGCATTATCCATCTGCTGCACGTGCTGCCCGCGTCGGCCAGCTACACCATGAGCCGCTTTGCTTCCGATCTGCGACGCTTTGAGGAACACCTTCAGCAGGAAGCGGAAAGCCGCCTGACCACCATGGTCAGCCACTTCTCGCTCGATCCTTCCCGCATCAAACTGCACGTTCGTTTAGGCAGCGTCCGCGACGCGGTGAACGAACTGGCGGAAGAGCTGAACGCCGACATGGTGGTGATTGGTTCACGTAACCCGTCAATCAGCACCCACCTTCTTGGCTCTAATGCCTCCAGCGTCATTCGCCACGCGCATATTCCCGTATTAGTCGTCCGTTAACCCCGGCGATATCTGCCAAACAAAAAAAGGCCACCTTTCGGTGGCCTTTGACATTGCAGGCATTGTCTTCTTTTTTATGCTGTTTTGGTGCGAATCAGATAATCAAACGCGCTCAGAGACGCTTTCGCACCTTCGCCGGCGGCAATAATAATCTGTTTGTAAGGCACGGTGGTGCAGTCACCCGCGGCGAATACGCCCTTCACGTTGGTTTCGCATTTCGCATCGATAATGATTTCACCCATCCGGTTACGTTCAACCGCACCTTCCAGCCAGGTGGTGTTCGGCAGCAAACCAATCTGCACGAAGATCCCAGCCAGCGCCACGTGATGCTCATCGCCGCTCACGCGGTCACGGTACTGCAGGCCGGTCACTTTGGTGCCGTCGCCTTTCACTTCGGTGGTCTGCGCATTGAGAATGATGTCGACGTTCTTCAGGCTGCGAACTTTATCCTGCAGCACCTGGTCGGCCTTCATTTCCGGAGCAAATTCCAGCAGCGTAACGTGTTCAACCACGCCCGCCAGGTCGATTGCCGCTTCCACGCCGGAGTTACCGCCGCCAATCACCGCCACGCGTTTGCCTTTAAACAGCGGGCCGTCGCAGTGCGGGCAGTAGGTGACGCCCTTGGTACGATACTGGTCTTCACCCGGCACGTTCATGTTACGCCATTTGGCGCCGGTGGCGATAATAATGCTGCGCGCTTTCAGCACCGCGCCGGACGCGGTTTCAATCTGATGCAGGCCGCCTTCAACTGACGCTGGCACCAGCTTAGCCGCGCTCTGGGAATCAATCACGTCCACATCATATTCGCTAACGTGTGCCTTCAGCGCGCCCGCCAGCTTCTGACCTTCGGTCTTCGGCACGGAGATGTAGTTTTCGATATCAACGGTATCCAGCACCTGACCGCCAAAGCGTTCGCCCATCAGACCGGTACGAATACCTTTACGCGCCGAGTAAACCGCCGCCGCCGCGCCGGACGGACCGGAACCGACGATCAGCACTTCATACGCATCGCGTTTGTTAAGCTCTTCCGCCGCGCGTTTTTCCGCACCGGTATCCACTTTCGCCACGATTTCCGCCAGCGTCATACGACCCTGACCAAATTCCTGACCGTTCACATACACTGCCGGAACGCCCATCACGTTACGCTCGGTGATTTCGTTCTGGAAGGTACCGCCGTCAATCGCCGTATGCTTGATACGCGGGTTCAGCACCGACATCAGGTTCAGCGCCTGCACCACGTCCGGGCAGTTATGGCAAGACAGCGAATAATAGGTTTCAAATTCAAAATCGCCGTCGATATCGCGGATTTGCTCAAGCAGAGACTGCGCTTCTTTCGACGGATGGCCGCCGGTCCACAGCAGCGCCAGCACCAGCGAGGTAAACTCGTGGCCCAGCGGGGAACCCGCAAAGCGCGGCCCCTGGAGGGAACCGGGGTTAGTAATCAGGAACGACGGTTTACGCACCGCCAGGCTGTTGTCTTCTTTGAAGGTGACATTGTCAGACAGTTCAGCGATTTCAGCCAACAGTTCCTTGATCTCTGCCGATTTAGCGCTGTCATCCAGCGTGGCAATCAGCTCAACAGGTTTGGTCAGCTTCTCAAGATAGGCCTTGAGCTGGGTTTTCATGTTGGTGTCGAGCATTGTTATCTCCTGGGCTTAAAACATCATCATGCAAGCGGCCTCACGCGGCTGCCTGAATGCGCTTGCATCATGGACGCTAGTCAGAAATTCGGGTGCTGATGCACCCGTTTTTAAAGGGGGTGATTTCCTGAGTAATTCGCGTCACAGCATGGCGCTGTGGCGCGAAAGACGACGGAAATTTAGATTTTACCGACCAGGTCCAGAGACGGAGCCAGAGTCGCTTCGCCTTCTTTCCATTTAGCCGGGCATACTTCACCTGGGTGGGAAGCAACGTACTGAGCGGCTTTGATTTTACGCAGCAGGTCAGAAGCGTCACGGCCGATACCTTCAGCGGTAACTTCGATCGCCTGGATGATACCCTGCGGGTCAACAACGAAGGTCGCGCGGTCGGCCAGGCCTTCATCTTCACGCATGTTGTCGAAGTTACGGGTCAGGGCGCCAGTCGGGTCGCCGATCATCGCGTATTTGATTTTGGCGATGGTGTCGGAGCTGCTGTGCCATGCTTTGTGAGTGAAGTGAGTATCGGTAGACACAGAGTACACGTCCACGCCCAGCTTCTGCAGTTCTTCATAATGGTCTGCAACGTCACCCAGTTCGGTCGGGCATACGAAGGTGAAGTCAGCCGGGTAGAAGAAGAAGACGCTCCAGCGGCCTTCGGTATCTTTCTCGGTAACTTCTACAAATTCACCGTTTTTGAACGCCTGGTTTTTGAAAGGTTTGATTTTAGTATTAATTAAAGACATCGAGTACTTCCTCCGTGTTTTCGTTGAGGTCTAAGTTAACGAACTTTTCCCGATTCGACCAATGCGTTTACATTATCGAATCAATAAGCGTTATCTAACAACCAGAACAAGACAGCTTTGTGAACCTATGTTCGAGGATAGGCACGAATCGCTCATCCCCCAGAAGTAAAAAGGCCGCAACGAGGCGGCCTGATTACCTGAATCGCCCGCAGGTGAATTCAGCGCCAGCCAGGCTGGCTATGTGTTGCGCTCGACATCACCTTAACAAAGGCGCTGACAGCGTAAGGATTACATCACCTTGTTTTATAAAGGGCAATCAACCTGACGCTGGTCTTACCTATGATTGTGATAGGCTATACCGTAACGCACCGTCTACCGACTGATTTTACAGATATTTTCCGAGTTACAGCCTTCTTTACGCCGTCTTTGCCGTAGCGGCACAGCTAAAAAATGAAAAACAAATTATTATCATTTATATAAATAACAACTCAATAACCCAGTACCGGAATAATTATTTGCTAGATAACGATTAGACATTATTATATATTTACTTTTGATTCACTATGAATTTAGTTTTTCGAATACATGGACAGTAGCGATCTCTAGGCGGACTCATCATATGCCTGAATTTATAGGATAAAATATGGCTAACCTCTACGAACTCAAGCGTTTCGATCTCAACCTTCTTGTCATTTTTGAATGTATATATCAACAGTTAAGCATCAGCAAAGTCGCTGAAATGCTTTTTATCACCCCTTCTGCCGTCAGCCAATCGCTACAGCGATTGCGAACGCAGCTTGACGATCCGCTTTTTATTCGTGCTGGAAAAGGCATAACGCCGACGACGGTCGCCACCAATTTACATCAACATCTTGCCGAAAACCTTAATAGCCTCGAACAAACAATAAACTTGATGAATCATTCGGGATTAAACAAGCGTTTTGTGATCTATGGTCCACAATTTTACTGCTCCCCTAAATTTACGGCATTGATGGATGCCTTAATCTCCGAGGCGAATTTTGAAGTTGAATATCACAACTATGAATCGTCAAAAGATAGCGTTGAAGAGCTAATGAACTACCGTAAGGCTGATATTGTTTTATCAATGGCTCCAATCAATAACCGTGCGCTTGTCTGTAACCCTTTCCATCAGATTGACACGGCGCTAGTATGCCGTAAAGACCATCCACGCCTCGGTGACTCCGCAACGGTGGAAGAAGTGCTTAACGAAAAATTCACCCAGTTGATGACCAAAGATCCCCATATCGTGCAGTATCAGCACTGTGATAATCCGTTTTATAGCCGCCGACAGTTTGCTTTTTATTCATCATCCATAATGTCAATTATTAATACCATAGGACAAACCGATATTATTGGTATCATTCCGACACCTTTCTACGAACTCCTTAAGGATGCAATGGCGCTGAAGCGGGTTGACATTCCCGTCGATATGATGAAACTTAATCTCTATACTATATACAACAGATCAATGTTAAATTCAGATCCATTTAATAAAGTTATTTCAAAAATCACCGCTCAATAATGCCAATAAATTACATTAATTTTATAAACCCCGCTAAAAATGTAAAATAAACTTATCACTCTTTACTGGCATCACGGTATGATGCCAGTTCTTTTCATTGAACACGTCATAAAGGATCTCGGATATATGCCGATGAGCAAGCTTCCGCTACCTCATTCCGTGCTTGAAGCAAGTGAAGAAAGGATTACCTGGACATTAGATAACTTCCCCCGCGTCTGCGTTTCTTTTTCTGGCGGAAAAGATTCGACGGTGATGTTACATTTAACCGCACTACAGGCGCGTCGAGCCGGAAAAAAAATCAGCGTGCTCTTTATCGACTGGGAAGCGCAATTTTCATATACCATCACCCACTGCGAAAACATACGCGCGTTATATCAGGACGTCATTGACGATTTTTATTGGGTAGCTCTACCGCTGACAACGCAAAATTCCCTCACTCAGTTTACACCCGAATGGCAGTGCTGGGAGCCGGGAGCCAAATGGGTACGGCAGCCGCCGCCGGAAGCCATCACTGACCCAACTTTTTTCTCTTTTTATCAGTCAGGAATGACCTTTGAGCTGTTCGTACAAAAATTTGCCGAATGGTTCTCGCAGCAGCGCCCCGCCGCCGTAATGGTCGGGATCCGCGCCGACGAATCGTATAACCGCTTTCTGACCATCGCCTCTCAGCGCAAACGCCGCTTTGCGGATGACAAACCCTGGACGACTATCGCCCCAGGCAAGCACGCCTGGTATGTTTACCCTATCTACGACTGGAAAACCGCCGATATCTGGACCTGGTTTGCCAAAACCCAGCTGCCCTATAACCCACTGTATAACCTGATGTATCAGGCAGGTGTACCGCTGCGCTATATGCGCATTTGTGAACCGTTTGGCCCAGAACAGCGTCAGGGGCTGTGGCTCTATCACGTGCTGGAACCCGAGCGCTGGGCTGATATGTGCCAACGCGTGAGCGGCGTGCACAGTGGTGGTATCTATGCAGGCCAGGATAACCAGTTTTATGGCCATCGCAAAATTGATAAACCGGCCAATCATAGCTGGCGCAGCTACGCCCATTTCCTGTTAAACAGCATGCCGGAAGCCACGGCCGAACACTACCGCAATAAAATCGCCGTCTACCTGCACTGGTATCAGAAACAGGGTTGGGAAGATATCCCCGATAGCCAGGAAAAGGATCTGGGTTCAAAGGATATCCCCTCCTGGCGAAGAATCTGTAAAGCGCTATTAAATAACGATTACTGGTGTCGAATGTTGTCATTCAGCCCGACCAAATCCTGTCATTACCAGCGCTATCGCGCGCGCATGGAAAATAAACGTCAACAATGGGGGATTTTATGCGACAAAAATTAATCAATCAGCTGCATGACTATCTGCAAACCCTTTCCGGGGACGACAAAATCGAGGCCATCAACCAGTTCCGTCTGGCGCTCCACGATGAGAGCCCATTCAGGGACCAGCCTATCGACTGCGTGCTGTGGGTAAAAGAGAAGCAGGTTTCACCCAACGACTACAACCCGAATAACATGGCGCCGCAGGAGAAACGCCTGCTCACTAAATCACTTGAGGCCGACGGCTTCACCCAGCCGATTGTGGTCATTGAGAAAAAGGCATGCAGCTATGAGATCGTCGACGGTTTCCACCGTCACCAGCTTTCACACTCTAAGGCGACGTTGAAAAAACGCTTTCAGGGCTATTTGCCCATCACGCAGCTGGAGAACAATGACGGTTCGCTTTCCTCGCGCATGGCGGCCACTATCCGCCATAACCGCGCGCGCGGGCGGCACCAGATCGGCGCCATATCCGATATCGTGCGCGAACTGAGCCATCTTGGCTGGAGCGATGAAAAAATGAGCCAGGAGCTGGGGATGGACGCCGACGAAATTCTGCGCCTGAAACAGATTAACGGCCTGTGCGAAATGTTTGGCAACCGCCAGTTCTCACAGGCCTGGACCGTCAAATAGCTACAGTCGGCAAAGACGCTCGGCGGCGGCCAGCAGGGTCGCCTCCTTTTTGGCAAAGCACAGTCGTATCAGCTTATGCGGGAACGGCTCGGCGCAAAATACCGACAGCGGAATCGCCGCCACGCCCACTTCGGTGGTTAGCCACCGGCAGAAGCTCACGTCATCCAGCTCGGAGATGTCGCTGTAATCGGCCAGCAGGAAATAGGTGCCTTCGCATGGCAGCAGCTTCAGCCGGCTCTGGCTGAGCGCATCGATAAACAGGTCACGCCGCGCACGGTAAAATTCCGGCAACTGACGATAGTGTTGCGGCTCCGTGCGCAGCATATCCGCCAGCGCCAGCTGCGCCGGCGTATTGACGGCGAAGGTCAGATACTGATGTACCTTCCGCAGCTCCGCGCTGATGGGCGCGGGGGCCACACAGTACCCCACCTTCCAGCCGGTCATATGATAGGTTTTACCAAACGAGGATACCGCCACCGCGCGTTCACGCAGCTGCGGATGCGCTAGCACGCTGGCGTGCCCGCCTTCGGAAAAGCAGATATGCTCGTACACTTCATCGCTCAGCACGTAAATTTCCCGTTCGGCGATAGCCTGCCACAGCGCGGCAAAATCCGCCGCCTGCCAGACCGTCGCCGACGGGTTATGCGGCGTATTGAGGATCACCAGCCGCGTCTTTTCCGTTAACTGTTCGGCAAAAGCCTGCCAGTCGACGCGGAAGTGCGGCGGCTGTAGCGCGATGCGCTTCACCACGCCGCCGGACAGCGCCACCGCTGGCGCGTAGCTATCGTAGCTCGGGTCAAAGCAGATCACCTCATCGCCCTCACGCACCAGCGCGGTTATGGCGGCATACAGCGCTTCGGTAGCGCCCGCAGTTACCGTAATCTCGCTGTTAACGTCAGGCGTGTGGCCATACAGCGCCGCGGTTTTCTCGGCGATAGCTTCCCGCAACGCCAGTGCGCCGGTCATCGGCGCATACTGGTTTGCGCCGCTTGCCACGTGGTGCGCCAGCCGCTGCTGAAGGTAAATCGGGCCGTCAAAATCGGGAAAACCTTGCGACAGATTGATCGCCTGATGCTGCTGCGCCAACGCGCTCATCTGGGTGAAAATAGTGGTGCCGAGGTGGGGTAACTTACTCTGTGGGATGAGTTGCTTATTTGTCATTTTACGTCTGCCGCTCGTGATGCCAAAGTTAACATCAATATAACACGGCGAACGCGTTTGGCAATCGAGACGTTTAGATGTCTAAATGGTTATTAGCAGCATTTCGCGCCGCCCTTCCCGCCGTAGCGCGCGTCCTGACGGTCGCGGAAAAATTCTTCGTAGGTCATCGGCGTTTGGTCGGGGTGCGTAACGCGCATATGCTCGACGTAGTTGTCGTAGTCCGGCACGCCAATCATCATCTTGGCCGCCTGCCCGAGGTATTTTCCGGCTTTCGAGAGAGTATCAAACATCGTTTTTGTCCTTTGGGTAAACCCGGCGTCGCTGCGCTCGGCCGGGCTACAACATCAGCAAATTACGCAGATTAATGCGCGCGTTTCGCCTGTGCCACCAGATTCTCCGCATCCGCTGGCATCGGCTCGTACGGCGTCTCTTTCGCCGTCGGTTTGTCCTCTTTCAGCGCCGCCAGCGCGGTTTTGAGAGAGAACACCGCCAGGACAACAACAACCACCATAAAGAAGATGGTCAGCCCGGCATCAAGACGGTTGTTGAACACCAGCTGCGCCAGCTGCGATTCGGTGTACTGTGGAGGAATGTTGCCGCTGTCGATCATCGCCTGGAACTTGTTGGCAATCGCCAGGAAGCCGACGCGAGTATCTTCGCTAAACGATTTCTGCCAGCCCGCCACCAGCGTACACACCAGCAGCCACGCCGTTGGCACCAGCGCCACCCACGCGTAGCGCTGACGTTTCATCTTGAACAGTACCACCGCGCACAGCATCAGCGCCATCCCCGCCAGCATCTGGTTGGCGATACCAAACAGCGGCCACAGGGTGTTGATACCGCCCAGCGGATCCACCACGCCCTGATGAAGGAAGTAGCCCCAGGCCAGCACGCACAGCGCCGTCGCCAGCAGGTTAGCGGGCAGGGAATCGGTGCGCTTCAGTCCCGGATTGATCACCCCCAGCAGATCCTGCAGCATAAAGCGCGCCGCACGGGTCCCGGCGTCCACCGCCGTCAGGATGAACAGCGCTTCAAACAGAATGGCGAAGTGATACCAGAACGACACATCCATCAACCCGCCCAGCGCACCGTGGAGGATATAGGCCATCCCCACCGCCAGGGTCGGCGCACCGCCCGCACGGGAGATAATCGACTGCTCGCCCACTTCGTTAGCAATCTGATGCAGCAGGTCCGGCGTCACCGCGAAGCCCCACGAACTGACCACCTGCGCCGCCGAGGCCACCACATCAGCGGTACCGGCCGGTGCCAGCATCGCCATCGGGCTGTTCATCGCAAAGTAGACGCCCGGGTCGATAATACAGGCGGAAACCAGCGCCATAATCGCCACGAAGGATTCCATCAGCATGCCGCCATAGCCGATAAAGCAGGCCTGACCTTCGTTGGCCAGCATCTTCGGCGTGGTGCCGGAAGAGATCAGCGCGTGGAAGCCAGACACCGCGCCACAGGCGATGGTGATAAACAGGAACGGGAACAGGTCGCCGGTCCAGACCGGGCCCGTGCCGTCGACAAACTTGGTCAGCGCCGGCATGGTCAGCGTCGGACGCATAATCAGAATACCGATCGCCAGCCCGACGATGGTACCGATTTTCAGGAAGGTTGAAAGGTAGTCACGCGGCGCCAGCAACAGCCATACCGGCAGCACCGAGGCCACAAAGCCATAGCCCACCAGCATCCAGGTCAGCTGTACGCCGGTATAGTCAAACCACGGCGCCCAGGTTTCGCTCTCGGCCACCCAGCCGCCGGAAATGATAGCGAATACCAGCAGCACCAGGCCAATCACCGACACTTCGCCAATGCGCCCCGGGCGCAGATAGCGAATGTAAATCCCCATAAACAGCGCCAGCGGAATGGTGAACGCCACGGTGTAAGTCCCCCACGGGCTGTGGGTCAGCGCTTTCACCACGATCATCGCCAGCACCGCCAGGATGATCACCATAATCATAAAGGTGGCGATCAGCGCAATCACCCCTGCCGTCGGCCCCATCTCCTCTTTCACCAGCTCGCCCAGCGAACGGCCGTCGCGGCGGGTAGAGACAAACAGCACCATAAAGTCCTGCACCGCACCGGCCAGCACCACCCCGGCTAACAGCCAGATCATCCCCGGCAGATAGCCCATCTGCGCCGCCAGCACCGGGCCGACCAGCGGCCCCGCCCCGGCAATCGCCGCAAAGTGGTGGCCAAACAGCACTTTTTTATCCGTCGGCACATAGTCGAGTCCGTCGTTATGACGCACCGCAGGCGTCATGCGGGTCGGATCCACCTTGAGCACGTTTTTGGCAATATAAAGACCGTAAAAGCGATAGGCGATCAGATACACGCAGACCGCGGCGACGACGATCCACAGCGCATTTATCTGCTCACCCCGGTTGAGGGCGATATAGCCCAGGGCAAAGGCTCCAACAATGGAGAGCAATGCCCATATAAGGTATTTCCCTGAATTGTTCATCGTTATTTTCCGTATCAGTAGCAGAGGATGTTACATTTTGTGTCCGTATCAACACCTATGATTTAACAACCTTGATACGAATAAGAACAGGAACAACACCAGACATTTACATCACATTGTTAACGGGATCACTTAAGTCAGAAAAACGGATGAGAGATGGTGGGGAAAATTGAGAGCTTCCCGGCGGCGCTTTGCTTGGCCGGGCTACAATTTCGGGGTAG
>NZ_JBKDZH010000002.1:0-2491 GCF_047971185.1 Kluyvera sp. | reverse complement strand
CATCATCTTTATTTCTTTTTCTTTTTTTTTCTTTCTTTCTTCTTCTTCTTCTTCTTCTTCTTCTTCCTCGTCTTCCTCCTCCTCCTCCTCCTCCTTATATTTCCTCTTCTTCTTCCTCCTCCTTATATATCCTCTTGTACTTCCTCCTTCCTTTTTCCTTCCTCCTTCGTACTCATGCTCTATCTCTTCCTCCTCCTCTTCCTCATCAGGTAATTGGTCTTCGCGGCTAATGGTTAATAGAGGCTGATGAAGGACTTTCACTAATTGTGATGTTGGGCGTTGTGGAATAAGTACAACGCTCTCTTGTGCGGCTAATTATGGTAGTGGAGGTAGTCGTGGTGATGGTGGTGATGGTGGCGGCGATGGTGGGGGCTGTGATGTGTACAGTAATTGAAGCAGCTGTAGTGCAAAGGCCTGAGAGTGCATGGAGGCTCCGAGGGTTACAGTGGGGGCTGAGGTGGCTTAATGGGGGTGAGAGGTTGGGGATGAGAGTGCTGTTGAAGGAGGAGCCAGCGTTAGAATCAGGATGGAAGAAGTTTGAAGTGGAGAGGGATAGTGATAGTGGAGAACCATGGTGGGGAACACAGATACAACGTGGGCAGGGCGGAATGGAGAGGCTGGTATGGAGATGTTAAGCAGGGAAGTCAGGCTGGGGCTACTGAAAGGACGGGTTTGTTAAAATTAAGGTGGAAGAAGTTATGTAGAGGACTGGACTCATGATAATGAAGGATAAGAGTTTGATGAAGGCGAGATGGAAGAAGAGGTTGAGCTAGGGTAGTTAGGGAAGGGGTTGGGGCTAAGGCCAATGCAACGCCAAGGGAGAATACTGTGTAGGAGTAAAGAGAAAAGGCGTAGGAGAGGGCGGTAATGAAGGCGAGATGGGAGAGGGAGAGCGGGGTGCGTGAGCTAAGAGTTTGGGGGTCAGGGCGTCTGGATTGGGTGGCGTGAATCATGGTTGTTGGTGATGAGTTTTGTGGTGTGTGGTGTTGTCGCTGCGGGCTGCCGTGAGGCCGTCCATTATCATGTTGCGGCGCGTCGCTAAATGACTGCCAGCCTCTGATGGCGACCCCGAACAGGCCCCAAACACGTATGTCTCATCCTCTGGTGAAGGTCAGGCTTACTGGGGAGGCAGCAGGATTGCGGTGATGGAAGAGGAGGAGGAGAGGAAATGGAAGGAGGAGGAGGAGGAGGAAGAGGAGGGGAGGAGAATAAGATGATGATTGCAGATTGAGTTTAGAGGAAGAGCAAAGGAAGGAAGAGATGATAAAAGAGCAGACGGATGAGGAAGAGGACACTGAAAAGAGGTGGAGGACTCCGATGAATGGAAATGTTGTGTGTGTGTGTGTGTGTGTGTGTGTATGTGTGTATGTGTGTGTGTGTAACGGACAATGGGAGTTGCCAGGTACCTGATTACCTTTTGACGTTAACAGCAATCACAATACATGTTTGTCATTCTCCATTTTTCTTGGCAACTCTGCCGGAGACATGGCTGGTGGAGACCGGAAACGAGACGCGTTACTCAGTCAGCAAGTCCGGCAGTGCGCTGAGCGGCTGAGTGTGTGACCTGACAGATAAACCAGCAAGTCTACAGTCAGCCCCTTGCGACAGCATAATTTTGTGTTCTCAGCCGCAACAGTTGTGTTTTGTTCACTAGTAGACATTATTAGTGACACAGAGTTTTTGGCAGACAGAGTTTTGGCGGGGCACCCTGAATTCTATCTGCTTACTACTATTTTTGTATTATGTTCTTTGTCGGGAGCATGCAGGTCAACAGCAGCACAGGTGATTTGAGCTGTAGGCAGATTACAAAGGTAGCCATGTTAGGACATAGCTACGTTTCTAGGCTTAGGTTTGAATCAACGATGAAGATGCCATGGCTCGAGGTTTGCAAGTGTGGTTCACCTGGGACTAAGGTAAGTGACATTATGCAGCGTCCTGTCTGGCAAGAATTTATTGCCTACCAACCTGACTTCGCGCTCTTCCTGTTAGGCGGGAATGATATTAATAAGAAAACAAAAGCAGTGAGCTTGGACGAGAAACCACTGAGCTTGCCCTAAAGGCTGAAGAGCTCACTTGTGGTGCGTGTCATATTATGAGCATTGAACCCCGCCTACAGCCAGGCGAAATAACGCCAAGTCGGTACAAGACAATAAAAAATGCAGTAAACAGGTGTCTGGGGAGGTTACCGGATTCTATATCGCGCATCCATGGTATGGGCATGGAAAGTGAAGACTTGGCGAGCGATGGAGTTCATTTGAATGCTTCAGGAAGCGACAGATGCCTCAGTCGTCTCACGGATATATTGTATGAATTTTGGGGGTATCTTAGGCCTCCTCTTGATGTAAAAAAAAACAAAGCATCACAAAACAAAGGTATAAGGTTATTTTTACCAGAATTATTTAGTTTTCATTTTTGAATGACTATCTTTTTCATCTTTCTGTGTTTATATGAATCTCTCTCTCTCTCTCTCTCTCTCTCTCTCTCTCTCTCT
>NZ_JBKDZH010000001.1:0-34382 GCF_047971185.1 Kluyvera sp. | reverse complement strand
GCAGCATCCGTCTGACCAACCGTCAGACCTTCCAGTTCCACGGCATTCTGAAGAAGAACGTCAAGCCGGTGCACCAGATGCTGCACTCGGTGGGGCTGGACGCGCTGGCGACCGCCAACGACATGAACCGTAACGTGCTGTGCACCTCTAACCCGGATGAGTCCGAGCTGCATGCGGAAGCCTACGAGTGGGCGAAAAAGATCTCTGAACATCTGCTGCCGCGCACCCGCGCCTATGCGGAGATCTGGCTCGATCAGGAGAAGGTCGCGACCACCGACGAAGAACCGATCCTCGGCGCGACCTATCTGCCGCGTAAATTTAAAACCACGGTGGTGATCCCGCCGCAGAATGATATCGATCTGCACGCCAACGACATGAACTTCGTGGCGATTGCTGAAAACGGCAAGCTGGTGGGCTTTAACCTGCTGGTCGGTGGCGGTCTGTCTATTGAGCACGGGAATAAGAAAACCTACGCCCGTACCGCCAGTGAGTTTGGTTATCTGCCGCTGGAGCATACGCTGGCGGTAGCGGAAGCGGTGGTAACCACCCAGCGTGACTGGGGTAACCGTACCGACCGTAAAAACGCGAAAACCAAATATACCCTCGAGCGTGTCGGCATCGACACCTTTAAGGAAGAGGTTGAGCGTCGCGCGGGGATCAAATTTGAGCCGATCCGCCCGTATGAATTTACCGGTCGTGGCGATCGTATCGGTTGGGTGAAAGGGATCGATAACAACTGGCACCTGACGCTGTTTATCGAAAACGGCCGTATCCTGGATTACCCTGGACGTCCGCTGAAAACCGGTCTGCTGGAGATCGCCAAGATCCACAAAGGCGATTTCCGCATCACCGCCAACCAGAACCTGATCATCGCCAGCGTGCCGGAAAGCCAGAAAGCGAAGATTGAGAAGCTGGCGCGCGACCATGGGTTGATGAATGCGGTGAAACCGCAGCGTGAAAACTCAATGGCCTGCGTCTCGTTCCCGACCTGTCCGCTGGCGATGGCGGAGGCTGAGCGTTTCCTGCCGTCGTTCACGGACAAAGTGGAAGCGATTCTGGAAAAACACGGTATCCCGGACGAGCATATTGTGATGCGCGTGACCGGCTGCCCGAACGGCTGCGGCCGCGCGATGCTGGCGGAGCTGGGCCTGGTGGGCAAAGCGCCGGGGCGCTACAACGTGCATCTGGGTGGCAACCGCATGGGGACGCGTATTCCGCGGATGTACCGCGAAAATATTACGGAATCAGAAATTCTCGATTCTGTTGACGAACTGGTTGGGCGCTGGGCGAAAGAGCGTGAAGCGGGTGAAGGCTTCGGCGACTTTACGGTGCGTGCGGGCATCATTCGCCCGGTGCTCGATCCAGCGCGTGATTTCTGGGAATAAGTTCCCTTTGCCTGGTGACGCGACGGTTTTGTAGGCCTGATAAGCGTAGCGCCATCAGGCATAAGATGAGGTAATTATGTCCGTACTCGATCTACACGCATTGAACGATCTGCCGAAAGTTGAACGCGTTATGGCTCTGGCTGAAACTAACAGCCAACTGGAAAAGCTGGACGCCGAAGGCCGCGTGGCGTGGGCACTGGAGAATTTGCCGGGAGAATATGTGCTTTCTTCCAGCTTTGGTATCCAGGCGGCGGTGAGTCTGCATCTGGTGAATCAGATTCGCCCGGATATCCCGGTGATCCTCACCGATACCGGCTACCTGTTCCCGGAAACCTACCAGTTTATTGATGAGTTAACGGACAAACTCAAACTTAATCTCCAGGTCTATCGCGCCAAAGAGAGCGCTGCCTGGCAGGAAGCGCGTTACGGCAAACTGTGGGAGCAGGGCGTTGAAGGCATTGAGAAATACAATGACATCAACAAGGTCGAGCCGATGAACCGGGCGCTCAAGGAGTTAAACGCGCAGACCTGGTTTGCCGGCCTGCGCCGCGAGCAGTCTGGTAGCCGTGCTACGCTGCCGGTGCTAGCGATTCAGCGCGGCGTGTTTAAAGTGCTGCCGATTATCGACTGGGATAACCGTACCGTTTACCAGTATCTGCAAAAGCACGGACTGAAGTACCATCCGCTGTGGGATCAGGGCTATCTGTCTGTGGGCGATACGCACACCACCCGCAAATGGGAACCGGGTATGGCGGAAGAAGAGACACGGTTCTTCGGGCTGAAGCGCGAGTGCGGGCTGCACGAAGGGTAATCCCGTGCCTGATGAATTCAACGCCTCCAGCGCGATGCTGGGGGCGTTTTTTTATGCCTTTGTAATACGATGAGGGTTAGCTGCTTTTTTCTGCCTTCGCCAGCTCCCGCATCAGCGGCATCATTACCCGCACCACCTCGCGGCTACGGCGCTCAATACGCCCCGGCAGCGCTTTATCAATATATTGCTGGTTGTCGAGTTGCGCGTTATGCCAGCTGGTGCCGTCCGGGAAGCTGGCGCTTTTCGCGCGTTGCTGGTAGCCGTCCTTTTTGCCAAGCGACCAGTTGGTGGCTTCGACGGAGAGTACCGGGATACCCGCCTGGTCGAAGACTTCGGCATCGTTGCAGCAACCGGTACCCTGCGGGTATTGCGGATTGAGGCCTGGGTTGGTGGCGGCAGCAATGCCGCGGCTGTGGGCCAGGGTCAGCGCCCGGTCGCGGGTTAACTTGCGCACCGAGGCCGGAGTTTTGACGCCGCTGTTGAAATAGAGCTTATCGCCGACCACCAGATTATCGAGGTTAATGACCAGCAGGGTATTTTTCTTTTCCGCGCTGCTCATGCGCTTAAGTAAATTCTCAGCGCCGAGTTTTCCCTCTTCTTCACCGCTGGTAGCGATAAAACGGATGCCATACTCTGTGGGAATATTTTTAAAACGCTCCGCCAGCTCCAGCATCACGCCGAGGCCCAGTGCGTTATCGTCGATGCCCTGAAGCGTCAGACCGCCGAGATTCTGTTCGACGTCGCTGTCGCTGTGCGGCGCGTAGGTGTCGAGATGCGCCATGATAATAATCTGCTGGCTGGATTTCCCTTCATGCGCCGCGATAACCGTACTGCCGACCACGTTATGCCAGTTTTTTCGGTTATCTTTGCTGGTGTAGATATAGCGGCTGTTAAAGGTACGGATATCGCTCTGGTAACCCATTTGCGCAAACTGCTGACGAATATAGTCGGCAGAGAGCATTTCAGCCGGTGTACCGGTGATGCGTCCTGGGAAATAGGTAGCAATATAGCGAGCCTGGGTATTGGCGATCGTGCCCAGCGACGAGGCGGCGGCCTGTGCCGGAAGGGTGAAGCATACGCCGAGCGCCAGGGCTGCCATGCAGTGGCGCAATGCGGAGAACATAGGAAGTCCTTACAACAGAGCAAAAAAATAGACGCGCTTAGTATGAAACTGTGGTTTTCATTACACAATTTCAAAAGCTCTTAAATGCCCGAAAAATAGCATGTTAAGCACTTTTTGATATTTGCTTTTCCAGCGCGTTATTCCTTTGAGTAACTACTCATTCCTTTTCGTAATTTCATTTGGTCTAAACCTACCCCTATAGTCGCTCTATTGCTGATTGTTAGCGAGTTGTAGCACGACACCGCAGCAACCCAATAAGCGCCAACGACAAGATCGGCCCTCAACACAACAGACGTGCAATGAATCAGGCTTAAGGAACGGTTATGGACCAAAAACGACTTACTCACCTGCGGCAACTGGAGGCGGAAAGCATCCATATCATCCGTGAGGTGGCCGCCGAATTCTCTAATCCGGTGATGATGTATTCCATCGGCAAAGATTCCAGCGTAATGCTGCACCTGGCGCGCAAGGCGTTTTATCCGGGCACGCTGCCGTTCCCGCTGCTGCACGTCGACACCGGCTGGAAATTCCGTGAAATGTACGAGTTCCGCGATCGTACCGCCAAGGCCTACGGCTGTGAGCTGCTGGTGCATAAAAATCCGGAAGGGGTGGCGATGGGCATCAACCCGTTCGTCCACGGCAGCGCCAAGCACACCGACATCATGAAAACCGAAGGGTTAAAACAGGCGCTGAACAAATACGGCTTTGACGCCGCGTTCGGCGGCGCGCGCCGTGACGAAGAGAAATCCCGCGCCAAAGAGCGTATTTACTCCTTCCGCGACCGCTTCCACCGCTGGGATCCGAAAAACCAGCGCCCGGAGCTGTGGCATAACTACAACGGCCAGATCAACAAAGGCGAAAGCATCCGCGTGTTCCCGCTCTCCAACTGGACCGAGCTGGATATCTGGCAGTATATCTATCTGGAAAATATCGAGATTGTTCCGCTGTACCTCGCCGCCGAGCGCCCGGTGCTGGAACGTGACGGCATGCTGATGATGATCGACGACGATCGTATTGATTTGCAGCCGGGAGAAGTGATCAAAAAACGCATGGTGCGTTTCCGTACCCTGGGATGCTGGCCGCTGACCGGCGCGGTAGAGTCCGACGCGCAAACGCTGCCGGAAATTATCGAAGAGATGCTGGTGTCGACCACCAGTGAACGTCAGGGCCGCGTGATTGACCGCGACCAGGCTGGCTCCATGGAGCTTAAAAAACGTCAGGGTTATTTCTAAGGAGCCGCCATGAACACCACTATTGCACAACAAATTGCCGATGAAGGCGGCGTAGAAGCGTATCTGCACGCCCAGCAGCACAAAAGCCTGCTGCGCTTTCTGACCTGCGGCAGCGTGGATGACGGCAAAAGTACGCTGATTGGCCGCCTGCTGCACGACACCCGCCAGATTTACGAAGACCAGCTCTCGTCGCTGCACAACGACAGCAAGCGCCACGGCACCCAGGGCGAGAAGCTCGATCTGGCGCTGCTGGTGGACGGCCTGCAGGCCGAGCGCGAGCAGGGCATCACCATCGATGTGGCCTATCGCTACTTCTCTACCGAGAAGCGTAAATTTATTATCGCCGACACCCCGGGGCACGAGCAGTACACCCGCAACATGGCTACCGGCGCGTCGACCTGCGACCTGGCGATCCTGCTGATTGACGCCCGTAAAGGCGTGCTCGATCAGACCCGTCGCCACAGCTTTATCTCCACGCTGCTGGGGATCAAACACCTGGTGGTGGCGATCAACAAAATGGATCTCGTCGACTACAGCGAAGAGACCTTTAACCGTATCCGCGAAGAGTATCTGACCTTCGCCGAGCAGCTGCCAGGCAACCTGGATATTCGCTTCGTCCCGCTCTCCGCGCTGGAAGGCGATAACGTCGCCAGCAGCAGCGACAAGCTGCCGTGGTACAGCGGCCCGACGCTGCTGGAAGTGCTGGAAACCGTGGAAATTCGTCGTACGGTAGATACCCAGCCGATGCGCTTCCCGGTGCAGTACGTGAACCGTCCGAACCTCGACTTCCGCGGCTTCTCCGGTACGCTGGCTTCCGGTGTCGTGAAGGTTGGCCAGCGCATTAAGGTGCTGCCGTCGGGCGTCGAGTCTACCGTGGCGCGCATCGTGACCTTTGACGGCGATCTGCAGGAAGCGGCGGCAGGCGAAGCCATCACGCTGGTACTGAAAGATGAAATCGACATCAGCCGCGGCGACCTGCTGCTTGACGCACAGGACGCGCTGCCAGCGGTACAACGCGCTTCGGTTGACGTGGTGTGGATGGCCGAGCAGCCGCTGACGGCAGGGCAAAGCTACGATATCAAGATTGCCGGCAAGAAAACCCGCGCCCGCGTCGACGGCATTCAGTATCAGGTGGATATCAATAACCTGACCCAGCGCGAAGTCGAAGCGCTGCCGCTGAACGGCATCGGTCTGGTGGATCTGACCTTTGATGAGCCGCTGGTGCTCGATAAATATCAGGAAAACCCGGTGACCGGCGGCCTGATCTTTATTGATCGCTTAAGCAACGTCACCGTCGGCGCCGGTATGGTGCGTGAGCCGAATAGCGAGGATGCGGTGGTGAATTCAGAGTTCAGCGCTTTTGAACTTGAACTGAATGCGTTGGTGCGCAAACACTTCCCGCACTGGGGCGCGCGCGATTTGCTGGGAGGCAAGTAATGGCGGCACATGACGAAAACGTCGTCTGGCACGCCCATCCCGTCACCGCGCAGCAGCGCGAGCAACTCCACGGTCACCGTGGAGTTGTGCTGTGGTTTACCGGGCTTTCGGGCTCGGGAAAATCCACCGTGGCCGGGGCGCTGGAAGAGGCGTTGCATCAGCTTGGCGTCAGCACCTATCTGCTGGATGGCGATAACGTGCGCCACGGGCTGTGCAACGATCTCGGTTTTACCGATGCAGACCGTAAAGAAAATATTCGCCGCGTCGGTGAAGTGGCGAAACTGATGGTCGATGCCGGGCTGGTGGTATTGACCGCATTTATCTCGCCTCACCGCGCCGAACGCCAGATGGTGCGCGAGCGCGTGGGGGACGATCGCTTCTTTGAAATCTTCGTCGATACGCCGCTGGCGACCTGCGAGGCCCGCGATCCAAAAGGGCTGTATAAGAAAGCGCGTGCCGGAGAGCTGCGTAATTTTACCGGTATTGATTCATCATATGAATCTCCCGAGCGGCCTGCGATCCAGCTGGATGGTGAACAATTAGTAACAAATTTGGTTGCGCAATTATTAGATCTACTGAGGCAGAGCGATATTATCAGATCCTGAAAACGTGTCGGAGTTTGCTTGCTCCGACCTAACAGGATTATTTATGCGTGATACTCAGAACCTCAACGTGGCCCAGCCCGAGTCACTTGCCCCCGCTTATGACGAAACCACCTGGTCTTTGTCAGGGGCTTTTGTGGGCTTTGTGGCGTGGTTGATGGCGCTGGGTATCCCCTACCTGCATTACGGCAATAACACACTGTTCTTCTTTCTCTACACCTGGCCTTTTTTCCTTGCCCTGATGCCCGTGGCGGTGGTGGTTGGCGTTGCGTTTCACTCGCTGGTGAAAGGCAAGATAGGTTACACCATTGTTGCTACGCTGCTGACCGTCGCCGTGCTGTGCGGTTTGCTATTCATGTGGATTATGAGTTAATCCCTTCGCATGAGCGTTCATCGGCGGCGATTGCCGGCCAACACGCAGAAGAAATGTGGTACATTTCCGGCGATGTGCGGTATCGCCTGCGGCCGGAGTGGAGTATGACGGCAAGTTATGGGATGATAGAGCCGTTTTTCAGGGGGCAGGATGGGTAAATTAACGCTGCTATTACTGGCTTTGCTGGTCTGGCTACAATATTCACTGTGGTTCGGCAAGAACGGTCTGCATGACTTCAGCCGGGTCCGTGATGATGTATCCGTACAACAAACAACCAATGCAAAATTAAAAGCGCGCAACGATCAGCTTTTCGCCGAAATTGACGACCTCAACGGCGGCCAGGAAGCGATTGAGGAACGCGCACGTAACGAACTCAGCATGACCCGTCCGGGCGAAACGTTCTATCGTCTGGTTCCGGATGCGTCTAAACGCACGCAGGGCGCAGGGCAAACGCAAACTAATCGATAATCAGTCCCAGGATGACGACATGGCCGTGACTTTTCCAGGCGTATGCGCCGTGGTGCCGGCAGCCGGATTTGGCCGCCGCATGCAAACGGACTGCCCAAAACAATATCTCTCAATCGGTAACAAAACGATTCTTGAACATTCGGTGGACGCGCTGCTGGCTAACGCGCGCGTTCAGCGGGTGATTATCGCCGTCTCTGCCGGAGACGAACGCTTCGCCGAGCTTCCGCTTGCGCAACATCCCCAGATTACCGTCGTTGAAGGCGGCGCCGAACGCGCGGACTCCGTGCTGGCGGGCCTGCGCGCCATTGATGATGCGCAATGGGTGCTGGTGCACGACGCGGCGCGCCCGTGTTTGCACCAGGACGATCTGTCGCGGCTGCTTAGCTTAAGCGAAACCAGCCGCGTCGGGGGGATTCTGGCTGCGCCGGTGCGCGACACCATGAAGCGGGCCGAGCCGGGCAAAGCGGCCATTGCGCACACGGTCGATCGTAACGATCTGTGGCATGCGCTGACGCCGCAGTTCTTCCCGCGCGAGCTGCTGCTGGAGTGCTTAACCCGCGCGCTGAACGAAGGCGCGTCGGTTACCGACGAAGCGTCGGCATTAGAATATTGCGGCTTTCATCCCGAGTTGATTGCCGGACGTGCTGATAATATTAAGGTGACCCGCCCGGAAGACCTGGCGCTCGCTGAATTTTACCTCACCCGCTCGGGTAACCCGGAGAATGCATAATGCGAATTGGACACGGTTTTGACGTACACGCCTTTGGCGGCGAAGGCCCGATTATCATTGGCGGCGTGCGCATCCCGTACGAAAAAGGGCTGCTGGCGCACTCCGATGGCGACGTGGCGCTGCACGCGTTGACCGACGCCCTGCTGGGCGCGGCGGCGCTGGGCGATATCGGCAAGCTGTTCCCGGACACCGATCCGGCGTTCAAGGGCGCCGACAGCCGCGCGCTGCTGCGCGAAGCCTGGAAACGCGTACAGGCCAAGGGCTACACCCTTAGCAACGTCGACGTCACCATTATTGCCCAGGCGCCGAAAATGCTGCCGCATATTCCGCAGATGCGCGTGTTTATTGCCGAAGACCTCGGCTGCCATATGGATGATGTCAACGTTAAAGCGACCACCACCGAGAAGCTCGGCTTTACCGGACGCGGGGAAGGCATTGCCTGCGAAGCGGTCGCGTTGCTGAATAAGGCCACGTCATGATTCAGTTCGATGCACTCACCTACCTGCACGGTAAGCCGCAGGAGACGGGGCTGTTAAAGGCCAGCCCGGAAGATTTCCTGGTGGTGGAAGATTTAGGGTTTGAGCCGGACGGCGAGGGTGAACACATTCTGGTGCGCATCCTGAAAAACGGCTGCAACACCCGCTTTGTCGCCGACGCGCTGGCGAAGTTTCTCAAAATTCACGCCCGCGAAGTGAGCTTTGCCGGGCAGAAAGATAAACATGCGGTCACCGAACAGTGGCTGTGTGCGCGCGTGCCGGGCAATACGATGCCGGATTTAAGCCAGTTTCAGCTGGAAGGCTGTCAGGTGCTGGAATATGCGCGTCATAAGCGTAAGCTGCGTTTAGGCGCGTTAAAAGGCAACCAGTTCACGCTGGTGCTGCGTGAGGTGAGCGGTCGCGAGGATGTTGAAGCGCGATTGCAGGCGATTGCCGAGCGCGGCGTGCCGAACTATTTTGGCGCTCAGCGTTTTGGCATTGGCGGCAGCAACCTGCTTGGCGCGCTGCGCTGGGCGGAAAGCGGCGCGCCGGTGCGGGATCGGAATAGACGCAGTTTTTGGTTGTCGGCGGCCCGCAGCGCGTTGTTTAATCAGCTGGTGAGCGAACGCCTAAAAAAAACGGACTTTAATCAAGTTGTTGACGGCGATGCGCTACAATTAGCGGGACGCGGCAGCTGGTTTGTCGCCAGCGAAGAAGAGCGGGCCGAATTACAGGCTCGCGTCGACGCGCGTGAATTAATGATTACCGCAGCGCTGCCCGGAAGCGGCGACTGGGGAACACAGCGTACCGCCCTGGAATTTGAACAGACCGTGCTGGCCGAAGAGACGGCGCTGCAGTCGCTGCTGCAGCGTGAAAAAGTCGAAGCCGCGCGCCGCGCCATGCTGCTCTATCCGCAGCAGCTGAGCTGGAACTGGTGGGACGACGTCACCGTCGAACTGCGCTTCTGGCTGCCGGCGGGCAGTTTCGCGACCAGCGTGGTAAGGGAACTTATCAATACAACAGGTGATTATGCGAATATTGCTGAGTAACGATGACGGGATCCATGCGCCAGGCATTCAGACGCTGGCCAGAGCCTTGCGGGAATTTGCCGAGGTTCAGGTAGTTGCACCCGATCGTAACCGCAGCGGCGCGTCGAACTCGTTGACGCTGGAATCCTCGCTTCGTACCTTCACTTTCGATAACGGCGACATTGCCGTGCAGATGGGCACGCCAACCGACTGCGTCTATCTGGGCGTCAATGCGCTGATGCGTCCGCGCCCGGATATCGTGGTTTCAGGCATTAATGCCGGCCCCAATCTGGGCGATGACGTGATCTACTCTGGCACGGTTGCCGCCGCCATGGAGGGCCGCCACTTAGGTTTCCCCGCGCTGGCGGTATCGCTCAACGGCCATCAGCACTATGAGACTGCCGCCGCCGTGGCCTGCTCGCTACTGCGCGCGCTCGCCCGCGAACCGCTGCGCACCGGGCGTATCCTCAACGTCAACGTGCCCGACCTGCCGCTTGAGCAAATCAAAGGCATTCGCGTCACCCGCTGCGGAAGCCGTCATCCGGCGGATCAGGTGATCCCGCAGCAGGACCCGCGCGGCAATACGCTGTACTGGATTGGGCCGCCGGGCGACAAATGTGACGCCGGGCCGGATACCGATTTCGCCGCGGTTGACGCGGGCTACGTGTCGGTGACGCCGCTGCATGTGGATCTCACCGCGCACAGCGCGCATGAGGTGGTGAGCGGTTGGCTGGAGCAGGCGAGGGTCGACGCGCAATGGTAGTCAGTCAACGTATCCAGAGCCTGCTCAATCAGCTACGTCAGCTGGGCATCCGCGATGAGCGCGTGCTCGACGCGATGGCGCAGGTTCCGCGCGAAAAATTTATTGATGAAGCGTTTGAACACAATGCGTGGGAGAACGTAGCGCTGCCGATTGGCCAGGGGCAGACGATTTCGCAGCCCTATATGGTGGCGCGCATGACCGAGCTGCTGGAGCTGTCGCCGGAGTCCCGCGTGCTGGAGATTGGCACCGGGTCGGGCTACCAGACGGCGATTCTGGCGCATCTGGTGCATCATGTCTGCTCGGTTGAGCGCATCAAAAGCCTGCAATGGCACGCCCGGCGTCGCCTGAAGCAGCTTGATTTACACAATGTATCTACCCGCCACGGCGATGGCTGGCTGGGGTGGCAGGCTCGCGCCCCGTTCGACGCCATTATCGTTACGGCGGCTCCGCTGGAAATCCCGGTTGCGTTAATGTCGCAGCTGGACGAAGGCGGGATTCTCGTTTTGCCCGTGGGCGATGATCAGCAGTATCTCAAACGCGTTCATCGGCGGGGAGACGAATTCATTATTGATACCGTAGAGGCCGTTCGCTTCGTTCCCCTGGTAAAAGGGGAGCTGGCCTGAGTACCGGATTTTTCTGAAGGTATTCGGCTCAATTCAGCGTATGGTGAACACATTTTCCAGTGTTCATCACCTGCGTTGCACGGTATTAAGTCACTGGCAGTTAACCTATTCCTGGGGGATTAATGAGCGCGGGAAGCCCTAAATTTACCGTCAATCGTGTTGTGGCATTATCACTGGTTTCACTTTGGCTGGCCGGTTGTACTTCTTCAAATAACACACCAGCGCCAGTCAGCTCCGTGAACAGCGGTGGCTCCAGCAGCACTAACTCCGGCATGCTGATTACGCCGCCGCCGAAAATGGGCAGCACGGCGCAGTCTACGCCTCAGATTCAACCGGTACAGCCGGTTCAGACCCAGCCAGTGCAGGCGCAGCCGCAAATCGCGCAGCCTGTTGCCGAACAACCGGTGCAGATGCAGAACGGTCATATCGTCTATAACCGTAAATATGGCGACATTCCTAAAGGCAGCTATACCGGCGGCAGCACCTACACGGTGAAGCACGGCGATACGCTGTTCTATATCGCGTGGGTGACCGGGAATGATTTCCGTGACCTGGCGCAGCGCAACAACGTAGCGGCGCCGTACGCTCTGAACGTCGGCCAGGTTCTACAGGTCGGTAACGCGTCCGGCCAGCCGATTACCGGCAATAACCCGGTCGCCGTGGCCAGTGCGCAGGCCAGCAGCGGAAATTCCGGATTAGTCTCAAAACCTGCACAAAATTCAACCGCGGTTGTTGCGTCGACTCCGACAATTACGTATTCTGAGGATTCAGGTGAACAAAGTGCTAACAAAATGTTGCCTAACAACAAGCCTGCGACAACCGTCACAGCGCCTGTAACGGCACCAACTGCGAGCACAACCGTACCGAATGCCAGCAGTACTTCAACCAGTTCGCCAATCTCTACGTGGCGCTGGCCAACTGACGGCAAGGTAATCGAGAACTTTAGCGGCACCGACGGTGGCAACAAAGGTATCGATATTGCGGGCAGTAAAGGACAGGCAATCGTCGCAACCGCCGATGGGCGCGTCGTCTATGCCGGTAACGCACTGCGCGGTTACGGTAATCTTATTATCATCAAACACAACGATGATTACCTGAGTGCCTACGCTCATAACGATACAATGCTGGTCCGGGAACAACAGGACGTCAAGGCGGGGCAGAAAATCGCTACCATGGGTAGCACCGGAACCAGTTCAACACGTTTGCATTTTGAAATTCGTTACAAGGGGAAATCCGTCAACCCGCTGCAGTATTTACCGCAGCGATAAGTCGGCAAAGTACTTCACATGAACGCTTTCAGGCGACGTCGGCGACCGCGGAGGTCGCCTGAAAAGTGACATGATAAGGTGCATTGCCTGGGGATCACGGGTAGGAGCCACCTTAAAAAGAGTCAGAATACGCTGAAAGTTCATGATTTAAATGAAGACGCGGAATTTGATGAGAATGGAGTAGAGGTTTTCGATGAGAAGGCCTTAAATGAAGAGGAACCCAGTGACAACGAACTCGCAGAAGAAGAGCTCTTATCGCAGGGTGCCACTCAACGTGTACTCGATGCGACTCAGCTTTATTTAGGCGAGATCGGTTATTCTCCGTTATTGACCGCTGAAGAAGAAGTTTATTTTGCTCGTCGTGCTCTACGTGGCGACGTTGCCTCACGCCGTCGGATGATTGAAAGCAACCTCCGTCTGGTGGTGAAAATTGCCCGCCGTTATGGCAATCGTGGTCTGGCGCTGCTGGATCTGATTGAAGAGGGCAACCTGGGGCTGATTCGCGCCGTAGAGAAGTTCGACCCAGAGCGTGGGTTCCGTTTTTCAACCTACGCCACCTGGTGGATTCGACAGACTATTGAACGGGCGATCATGAACCAAACCCGTACTATTCGTCTGCCTATCCACATTGTAAAAGAGCTGAACGTCTATCTGCGTACCGCGCGCGAATTGTCCCATAAGCTGGACCATGAACCGAGCGCTGAAGAGATAGCTGAGCAGTTGGATAAGCCGGTTGATGACGTAAGCCGTATGCTGCGTCTCAATGAACGCATCACCTCAGTTGATACGCCGCTGGGCGGAGATTCTGAGAAAGCGCTGCTGGACATCCTGGCCGATGAAAATGAAAACGGCCCGGAAGACACCACGCAGGACGATGACATGAAGCAAAGCATCGTGAAATGGCTGTTCGAACTGAACGCCAAACAACGAGAAGTGCTGGCGCGTCGTTTTGGTCTGTTGGGGTATGAAGCAGCTACGCTGGAAGATGTCGGCCGCGAGATTGGCCTGACCCGCGAACGCGTGCGTCAGATTCAGGTTGAAGGTCTGCGTCGTCTGCGCGAAATTCTGCAGACGCAGGGGCTGAATATCGAAGCGCTGTTCCGCGAATAAGCCCGTTTTGTTCAAAGAGGTCAGCCGCAAGGCTGGCCTTTTTCTTTGCTTTTTTCGGCGTTATTCCATCATCTTACGGATTAGCTGCGTGAACTGCTCGCGCTCCTGCGGCGTCAGGCGCTGTAAAAATTCGTTATCCACGTGGTTTCCCACCGGCTGACTGGCCGCCAGCAGCGCTTCGCCTTCCGCGGTTAAAAACACAAACCGCCGACGCTTATCGTCGGGATCATGCTCACGCTTGACCCATCCGCGAGCTTCCATTCGGCTGAGCATCTCCGCCAGCGTCGCTTTCGTACTCACCGCCACGCTGGTAAGCGCCACCTGTTCTATGCCCGGGGACTCGGCGATCGATCGCATCACCGCATACTGCGGCTTGGTCAGCTCCGGTAATTCGTGCTGCCAGCGTGACGTATGCTGCTGAAAAAGATGGCGAAGCAGGTGAAACGCTTCGTTTTTGATCTCCATGATCGCTCTCCGGAAATAAACCTGTGCTTATGATAGCCGCTCACGTCCTATTGAACAAAAAATGCGAGCATGGCGGATCCGCCTTGCCAGACTCGTCTGACAGGAGTAGTTTAACCACATTGTTCGTACGCGAACGAAATTGAGGTGAACGATGAGATTGATTATTGGCATGACGGGAGCTACCGGTGCGCCGTTGGGGGTTGCGCTGCTACAGGCGCTACGGGAGATGCCGGAGGTGGAAACGCATCTGGTGATGTCGAAGTGGGCTAAAACCACCATCGAACTGGAAACCCCGTGGAGCGCGCGTGAAGTGGCGGCAATGGCCGACTTCAGCCACAGCCCTGCCGATCAGGCCGCCACGATCTCATCCGGCTCTTTCCAGACCGACGGCATGATTATTATCCCGTGCAGCATGAAAACGCTGGCCGGTATTCGCGCCGGTTACGCCGATGGCCTGGTGGGCCGTGCGGCGGACGTGGTGCTGAAAGAGGGGCGTAAGCTGGTGCTGGTGCCGCGCGAAATGCCGCTCAGCACCATTCATCTGGAAAATATGCTGGTGCTCTCGCGCATGGGCGTGGCGATGGTGCCGCCGATGCCCGCGTTCTACAACCATCCGGAAACGGTGGACGACATCGTGCAGCACGTGGTGACCCGCGTCCTCGACCAGTTCGGCCTCAAACATGACAAAGCGCGTCGCTGGCAGGGTTTACCGGCGGCGAACCATTTTTCACAGGAGAATGCATAATGGCTTTTGATGATTTACGCGGTTTCTTGCAGGCGCTGGAAGACCAGGGCCAGCTGCTGAAAATCAGCGAAGAGGTAAATGCCGAGCCGGATCTGGCGGCCGCGGCCAATGCGACAGGCCGTATTGGCGACGGTGCGCCCGCCGTGTGGTTCGATAACATTCGCGGCTTTACCGATGCCCGTGTGGTGATGAACACCATCGGCTCCTGGCAGAACCATGCCATCTCGATGGGGCTGCCGATCAACACGCCGGTGAAGAAACAGATTGATGAATTTATTCGCCGCTGGGACAACTTCCCGATTGCGCCGGAGCGCCGCGCTAACCCGGCGTGGGCCGAGAACACCGTGGATGGCGAAGACATTAACCTGTTCGACATTCTGCCGCTGTTCCGCCTGAACGACGGCGACGGCGGTTTCTACCTCGATAAAGCGTGCGTAGTGTCACGCGATCCGCTGGACCCGGACAACTTCGGCAAGCAGAACGTCGGTATCTACCGCATGGAAGTGAAGGGCAAGCGCAAGCTGGGCCTGCAGCCGGTACCGATGCACGATATCGCGCTACACCTGCACAAAGCGGAAGAGCGCGGCGAAGATTTGCCGATCGCTATTACGCTCGGCAACGATCCTATCATTACCCTGATGGGGGCTACGCCGCTGAAATACGATCAGTCGGAATATGAAATGGCCGGCGCGCTGCGTGAAAGCCCGTATCCGATTGCCACCGCGCCGCTGACCGGTTTCGACGTGCCGTGGGGCTCTGAAGTGATTATCGAAGGGGTCATCGAAGGTCGTAAGCGTGAAATTGAAGGGCCGTTCGGCGAGTTCACCGGCCACTACTCCGGCGGTCGCAATATGACGGTGGTGCGCATCGATAAAGTCTCTTACCGCACGAAACCAATTTTTGAATCGCTGTACCTCGGCATGCCGTGGACCGAAATCGACTACCTGATGGGGCCGGCAACCTGCGTTCCGCTCTATCAGCAGCTGAAGGCCGAGTTCCCGGAAGTGCAGGCGGTGAACGCCATGTACACCCACGGCCTGCTGGCGATCATTTCCACCAAAAAACGCTACGGCGGCTTTGCCCGCGCGGTCGGCCTGCGCGCCATGACCACGCCGCACGGCCTGGGCTACGTGAAGATGGTGATTATGGTTGATGAAGACGTTGACCCGTTCAACCTGCCGCAGGTGATGTGGGCGCTGTCCTCGAAGGTTAACCCGGCGGGTGACCTGGTGCAGCTGCCGAACATGTCGGTGCTGGAGCTGGATCCTGGCTCAAGCCCGGCGGGCATCACCGACAAACTGATTATCGACGCCACCACCCCGGTTGCGCCGGACAACCGCGGTCACTATAGCCAGCCCGTACAGGATCTGCCTGAAACCAAAGCGTGGGCTGAAAAACTGACCGCTATGCTGGCTAACCGTAAGTAAGGAGAAGATGATGATTTGTCCACGTTGCGCCGATGAACATATTGAAGTGATGGCGAAATCACCGGTAAAAGATGTCTGGACCGTATACCAGTGCCAGCACTGCCTGTACACCTGGCGCGATACCGAACCGCTACGCCGCACCAGCCGCGATCACTACCCGGAAGCGTTTCGCATGACGCAGAAAGATATCGACGACGCGCCGATGGTGCCGAGCATTCCGCCGTTGCTGGCGGAAGATAAGCGCTGATTTTGATGCTGTTTCTGTGTAGCCCGGATAATCCGGGCTTTTTTTATTTTGCGAGCAGGCTCGTAGCAACGGATTGAATTTATTTGCGATGCCGCAAGCGGGAATAGAATAGCGGCGGGTGCTTGAGGCTTTCTGGGCTTTGAGCATTTTCAGGGTTCCAGAAAGGTGAAAGCCCCAGGCGATATTTCTATCAACCTGAGGCTAGCATCGAACCCGAACAGTTCAGATGGTAGTCTCTTCTTTGCAGGGAGGCAAGATATGCTGACAAAGTACGCCCTGGTGGCGATCGTTGTGCTGTGTATAACAGCATTAGGATTCACGTTAATGGTGCGCGATTCGCTGTGTGAATTGAGCATCCGTGAGCGTGGTATGGAGTTTAAAGCTATTCTCGCTTACGAACCGAAGAAGTAGCGACGACGCGGGGGAAACCCCGCGTATTGGCTGTACGGATTTGTCCTCCAGCACCCATTTTTCACCTGCCGGGCTACTCACGTAGCCCGGCCGAGCGCGGCTACACCATGCCTTTCAGACGATAAATCCACTCCAGCGCCTGGCGCGGCGTTAACGAGTCCGGATCCAGACCTTCCAGAGCCTCCACCGCCGGTGACACCTCTTCCGGTGCCGACAGCAGCGACATTTGCGTGCCGTCTATCTGCGTGGCCGCCGCATTCGGCGAAAGGCTTTCCAGCTCGCGCAGCTTCTGGCGCGCACGTTTGATCACTTCTTTCGGCACGCCCGCCAGCTGGGCCACTGCCAGGCCGTAGCTCTTGCTGGCCGCACCGTCCTGCACGCTGTGCATAAAGGCGATGGTGTCGCCGTGCTCCAGCGCGTCCAGATGCACGTTGGCGACGCCTTCCATTTTCTCCGGCAACTGGGTCAGCTCGAAGTAGTGGGTGGCGAACAGCGTCAGCGCTTTGATCTTATTGGCCAGATTTTCCGCGCAGGCCCACGCCAGCGACAGACCGTCGTAGGTGGACGTGCCGCGGCCGATTTCATCCATCAGTACCAGACTGTGCTCGGTGGCGTTGTGCAGAATGTTGGCGGTCTCGGTCATCTCTACCATAAAGGTGGAGCGGCCGGAGGCCAGGTCATCCGCCGCCCCGACGCGGGTGAAGATGCGGTCGATAGGGCCAATCTCCACGCTCTGCGCTGGAACGTAGCTGCCAATGTAGGCCAGCAGCGCAATCAGCGCCGTCTGGCGCATATAGGTACTTTTACCGCCCATGTTCGGCCCGGTAATGATTAGCATCCGACGCTGCGGCGACAGGCTCAGCGGGTTGGCGATAAACGGCTCGTTGAGCACCTGCTCCACCACCGGGTGGCGGCCTTCGGTGATCCGAATGCCGGGCTTATCGCTAAAGGTGGGGCAGGTGTAGTTCAGCGTATAGGCGCGTTCCGCCAGGTTAATCAACACGTCCAGCTCGGCCAGCGCGCTGGCGCTCTGCTGAAGGTCGGCCAGGTGCGGCAGCAGCAGTTCAAACAGCTCGTCGTACAGCTGCTTTTCCAGCGCCAGCGCCTTGCCTTTCGAGGTCAGGACTTTGTCTTCGTACTCTTTCAGTTCGGGAATAATGTAGCGTTCGGCGTTTTTCAGCGTCTGGCGGCGCACGTAGTTAATCGGCGCCAGGTGGCTCTGACCGCGGCTGATTTGAATGTAATAGCCGTGGACCGCGTTATAGCCGACTTTCAGGGTATCCAGCCCGGTGCGCTCGCGCTCGCGGATCTCCAGGCGGTCGAGGTAGTCGGTCGCGCCGTCGGCCAGCGCGCGCCACTCGTCCAGCTCGTCGTTATAGCCGGGGGCGATCACCCCGCCGTCGCGCACCAGCACCGGCGGCGCGTCGATAATGGCGCGCTCCAGCAGCTCGCGCAGCTCGGTAAACTCACCCATTTTTTCGCGCAGCATTTGTACCGGCACGCTGTCGACGGTTTCCAGCTGCGCACGCAGTTCCGGCAGCTGCTGGAAAGCGTGGCGCATCCGGGCGAGGTCGCGCGGGCGGGCGGTGCGCAGCGCCAGGCGCGCGAGGATACGTTCCAGATCGCCAACCTGACGCAGCACCGGCTGCAGTTCGCCGGTGGCATCCTGCAAGGCGCCGATGGTCTGCTGACGTTCGGTGAGGGTTTTGGTGTCGCGCACCGGCATATGCAGCCAGCGTTTAAGCATGCGGCTGCCCATCGGCGTGACCGTGCAGTCGAGCACCGAAGCCAACGTGTTTTCAAAGCCGCCCGCCAGGTTCTGGGTGATTTCCAGATTGCGGCGCGTCGCGGCGTCCATAATGATGCTGTCCTGCTGACGCTCCATGGTGATCGAGCGAATGTGCGGCAGCGAGGTGCGCTGGGTATCTTTGACGTACTGTAACAGGCAGCCAGCGGCGCACAGCCCGCGCGCCGCGCCTTCGACGCCGAAGCCGACGAGATCGCGGGTGCCGAACTGCAGGTTCAGCTGCTGACGCGCGGTATCGATTTCAAATTCCCAAAGCGGGCGACGACGCAGGCCGCGACGGCCTTCAATCAGCGCCATCTCGGCAAAGTCTTCGGCGTACAGCAGCTCGGCAGGGTTAGTGCGCTGCAGCTCCGCCGCCATCGTTTCGCGGTCGGTGGGTTCGCTCAGGCGGAAACGGCCGGAGCTGATGTCGAGCGTCGCATAGCCGTAGCCTTTGCTGTCCTGCCAGATGGCCGCCAGCAGGTTATCCTGGCGCTCCTGAAGCAGCGCTTCATCGCTGATGGTGCCGGGCGTAACGATGCGTACCACTTTACGCTCAACCGGCCCTTTGCTGGTGGCCGGATCGCCAATCTGTTCGCAAATGGCAACCGACTCCCCCTGATTGACCAGCTTAGCGAGGTAGTTTTCTACCGCGTGATGCGGGATGCCCGCCATCGGAATCGGTTCACCGGCAGAAGCGCCGCGCTTGGTCAGCGAGATGTCCAGCAGCTGCGACGCGCGCTTCGCGTCGTCATAAAACATTTCGTAGAAGTCGCCCATGCGGTAAAACAGCAGGATTTCCGGATGCTGTGCTTTGAGCTTCAGATACTGCTGCATCATGGGGGTGTGGGCATCTAAATTGGCATTAATACTCATTGGTTTAGCTTTCCAATTCTCTTTTATCTTAATGAGTTAGCGAGATTCTGCATTCTTGACAATGTGCCTGGTGTTCCCTGTGAACGCAGCAAATCTAATCATTCGTTATCGATGACGCCCTGCTGGCGCCACTGATGTTTGTTTGAGTCGTCATCTATAGGTGCATGATAACGGACTCTGTAGGTCAGGAAAACAAAAGGCGCGGGCTCTGGCTCATAAAGTGGATGTTGGCGCATGCGGGGGGTGAGAAAGGGTAATCGAACTATTTTTGTATATACATTACCTTAACAATGTGTGGAAGGTTATTTTCCGTGGCCGGAATGGATATTTCCGGAAATTAATTGGCGAAGTGTTGTAGTGGTCGAATTAATTAATATTTTATTTTGTTCGATATTGTAGTGGAATGCCTGACCTGGTCTTTAGTGGAGAGATTTTATCTCTTTGGTCTGTACGATATATAGGCTTTGTCGTGGTGAATTATGTCGATTGTTTACCCATGTTATTAACCATGACTTTTCTATGGTTAATGAATGTTTGTTTTTATAAAAGCGATATAATTCATTGCATTATGTCTGTGCCTGTGAGCGGTTGATTGAAGGAGGAAAGCGTGTAGTAAGGTATTGAGATTGAAACACATCACTCAGAGAACGGTGCTTAAAAATATCACAACTTCTCATCAAAATAACGTAGTGTTATCATTGTGATATCTGTTCTTTTATCTCTGAATTTTATTAATAAATTACTTATCATTAAATTAACAAAACGCCTCAGTGCTCTTACAATATCTATACAGCCTAGTGAAACGATCGTGCAATGAAAAAAGACCTCTCCAACGCCCAGCATAACCTGAATATCACTCGTCAGATGAATCGGTACTTTTTGTATCTGGCGGTAGGCATTATTATTGTCTGTACGCTTTCGTTAGGCATCCTGAGATTTAATCTTAAAGAGAATTTACATAAACAAAATTTATATTTTGTTGAGAATGTTACCGGGTTTATAGAAGAGCGCTTTGATAATATTGAATCGGCATTGAATCGACTCGCCAGGCTACCGCTAAATACCAATAAAGTGGATGGTAATATTGGTGAAAATATTACCTTGCGTAATCATCTTACTGAAATCATTAGCGTTATGCCGGATGTTACTACCGTTGCGGAAGCCGATATGGACGGTCACTATATCTGTATTCCCTATATTCCAGCGACCAGTGAAAGGCTAAAAGGCTTCGATCCGCGAACGCGTCCCTGGTTTAAGCACGCGGCGAATGATACGGATGATGTCTTCTATACCGCACCTTACAAAGACTATGTCACTAAACGCGACGTCGTCACCATTTCTCAGGCAATCCTGCGCAGTGACTCCAGTCAGACCGGAGTCATCTCGTTTGATATCGACCTTGATACTTTACGTAGTAGCCTGAACTCCTTCCGTACCGCGGTTATCGGCAATGTGATTGTCGTAGATGATGAGTACTCTACGGCCTTTGGCGGTCACTCGCACATTGATGAAGAAGAGGTCACTGAACTGCAGAGAGTGGCTAAAGCCCGTAAGGGAGTCATCTATCTGGAAAAATATGACGCCTACTACTATTTTAAGAAAATACAGCATCCAAGCTGGACGGTGGTCTTTAAAATAGAGAGTCGCGACCTGAATAATTATATTTATGATACGTTCTTTTTTATCATCAGCTTTGTCACCTTAATTATGCTGCTGCTGATTCTTGCCTGCTTCTGGTGGGGAATGAATGGCAAGCTAAACGCCCTGAGTATGAGAATTGCCATGGGGATCAGGCAGGGCACTTTCGATACCAAGAGCGAGTCGGAGCTGCTGCTCAATGAAATTAATTCCGTTAACGACAGTAAACAGCAGCTGGTCAATGACAGCCGTACGGATTCATTAACCGGTCTGAAGAATCGTCGAGCCTTCGATGAGGTTATGCCGACGATGGTTGGCCAGGCGCAGAACCTGATTGCCCTTATTGATATTGATAACTTTAAATTGATCAACGATACCTACGGGCATGCCGTTGGCGACCTGGTGCTTAAAGTGGTGGCCTCACTGGGCGAAGGGCAGATGCATGCGGGAAATATCGCCATCTATCGCTACGGCGGTGAGGAGATTGCCGTGCTGTTTAAGGGTATGGCAAAAGCCGAAGCGCGCACGCTGTTGGACGACTGGCGGATTAACGTGGCAACCCGCGAGTTTCGCGAGATGCCGTCCGGCGTGACCTTTAGCGCCGGGCTCTGCGATATGTCAGCCAGCACGGTCACGGACGTTATCACCGCCGCAGACAAACTGCTCTATCTGGCCAAGAAGGCGGGCAAGAACCAGATTGTGCTGGGCTAATCGTATTAAACGGCAGCGTAGAAGACGGGGGCTATCTTCTACGCTGTTTAGTTTTAACCGAAGCGCGGCAGCAGGTTAAAGGTGCTGCCGAACCAGCACAGAATCACCATCACCCCAAACAGAATCACCACGGCGGGAATAGCTTTGCCACCCCAGACGGTGAACATTTTGTCCGGGAAGCGTTCGCGCGATTTTAGCGCCAGGAATGCCGGTACGATTACCGCCCAGATGGTGGCGCAGAGGCCCGCGCCGCCGATGGCGTAGATAAAGCCGTTCGGGAAAATCAGGTACAGCGCCGCCGGCGGTAAAAAGGTCAGCAGCAGCGTTTTAAAGCGCCCGGAAGGCGAATTATCCATTTTGAATAAATCCGCCAGATAGTCGAACAGCCCTAGAGTAACGCCAAAGAAGGAGCTGGCGACCGCCAGGTTGGAGAAGATCAGCAGGAAAAACTCAATCACCCCGTGCTGGTTGGTGCCCAAAAATGATTTCACCAGCGAATCGACGTTCCCGCCCGAGGCGATGATCTCTTTAAAGTTGCTGCGATGGATATTGCCCATCGTGCAGTACAGCCAGAACAGATAGATGACCAGCGCCAGCAGTGAACCGAAGACGATGCTTTTAATCAGTTTATCTTTGCGCTTCCCGTAACAGATAATCAGGCTCGGAATATTGCCGTGGAAACCGAACGAGGCCAGGCAAACCGGCACGGCCATCAGAATATAGGGGAGGTAGGTTTTGTTCGCTTCCGGTGCGGCGAGATCGCGCAGGATGGTGTAATCCACCTGAAAGAAAAACGATCCAAACACCACCACAAAGGCGATGATCTTGATGCCGAGAAAGAAAGAGGTAATACGGCTGGCGGCGAGGGAACTGAGCCACAGGATGCTCGCAACAAACACCGCGCTGCCGATACCGACGATGCGCGGATTGACGTGTGTTCCGCTGTTGATCGCGATGGTTTCGCTAATAATCGCGCCGTTTGCCGATATATACGCGTAGGTCAGAATATACAGCACGAAGGCGACAGTAATACCGCTAATGACGTTCCATTTTGCGCCAATTAAGTCTTTTGTAATCGTGTTAAAGCTGGATCCGACGGGGTAATTCAGATTGGCTTCCAGTAATAATAGCCCGGAGTGCAGCATGGAAAACCAGGCAATAATAAGAATAAAAGCCCCCCAAAAAAACCAGGCCCCGGCAAGATCAACCGGTAAAGCAAACATCCCGCCACCGATGACCGTGCCGGCAATGACCATAATTCCCCAGAATGAGGAATGTTTTGTATTTGAATCTTCTTCCATGGCTTTCCCTTATTGATAACGGCGAATGCGTTGTTGTTGTCAGGAATATCGTAATGCCAGGCGTGAATAAGCCAGTGGCTATATCCGGGATATAACCACTGGCGTTAAGGTTAATTACACTTCAGTCAGTTTGGCGGTAAAGTGGCGCAGCACTTTAGGCTCGTAGGTAAAGGTTAATCCTTTAATATTGTGGGCATTCTCTTTCACGTGTTCGAAGGCCTCAATAATAAAGTCCATATGCGTTTGCGTGTAGGTGGCGCGCGGAATGGTTAAGCGCAGCAGTTCCGCCGGACACGGCAGCTGCTTGCCGGTTTTCGGGTCGCGGCCCAGCAGGAATGAACCTATCTCGACCGCGCGGATCCCCGCCACTTTATACAGTTCGCAGGCCAGCGCCTGAGCCGGGAACTGGTCGGCCGGAATATGCGGCAGCAGCTTACCGGCATCGACAAACGCCGCGTGCCCGCCCGCCTGCTGACAGGTCACGCCAATGGCTTCCAGCCCGTCGACCAGGTATTGAATCTGGGTGATGCGGTAGGCTAACCAGTCCTGATTCATCCCGTCATACAGGCCCACGGCCAGACGCTCCATCGCGCCGCCTTCCAGCCCGCCGTAGGTCGGGAATCCTTCCTGCACGACGCAGAGGGTACGGCATTCGGTGTACACGTCGAAGAAGCTGTCGTCCTTGATGCACAGCAGGCCACCCATAGGCACCATCGCATCTTTTTTCGCCGACATCGCGAGCATATCCGCGTACTTATAGGTTTCGCGGGTAATGTCTTCGATGCTCCAGTCCTGATAGCCCGGTTCGCGCTGCTGAATAAAGTAGGCGTTTTCCGCAAAGCGCGCCGAGTCCATCACAACCGGAATATCGTATTTCTTCGCAATCGCGTACATCGCCTTCAGGTTCGCCAGCGAAACCGGCTGGCCGCCCGCCGAGTTACAGGTAATGGTTGCGACAATATATGGAACGTTATTCGGGCCAACGGTTTCAATGCCGTGCTCTAAACCCTGCAGGTCGAAATCACCTTTAAAATCGTTACGCGCGGCGGTGTCGAACGCCTCTTTAATATAAACGTTGCGCACGGTACAGCCGTTAATCTGGCTATGGCCCTGGGTGGTGTCAAAGAAATAGTTGGAGAACGCCACCATTTTGCTGCGGTCGAGGCCTTTCTCCTGCTCGCGCTTTTTGATCAGCACCGGAATATAAATTTGCTCGGCGCCGCGCCCCTGGTGGGTCGGAATGGTGTGCTGATAGCCAAAAATATCCTTCACCGCGTTGCATAACGCATAGTAGCTACGGCTGCCGCTGTAGGCTTCATCGCCACGCAGCATCGCCGCCTGCATATTTTGCGTTACCGCGCCGGTGCCGCTGTCGGTGAGCAGGTCAATAAACACGTCTTCACTATCGAGCAGGAAGGGGTTCATCCCGGCCTGAAGAATGGCGTTATCGCGGTGCTCGCGGGTTGTACGCTTGACTGGCTCAATAACGCGAATACGGAAAGGTTCTGGCAGATGTTTAAAGTTATTCATGGTGTCATCCTTAAATCTTTTTTTGGCGCGCGGAATTCCGCTGGTTATTCATAAGCGATGAGTAACCACTTTTGGCGCAATACGAATACGTGTCCCTGCCTTTTGTTATATTACAGATGCCATTAACGTCACCTTTTAAAAAGGCAAGCGTGTGCCGCTGCAATAAAACAGAAAGTCATGAGATCGGTATGGGATATCAGAAATAGCGTCATTAACGCTACTTACAATGATATAAGCGTGGAGTCGTACGAGGAGTTAAGGACGATGATTGACAATGACGTTGTCAATATTAAACCATTTTGAAATTTTATACGTTCTATTCAGGATGTTCATAATGTATGTTCTCCATCAGACACGCTCATACATTATTCTAATAAATTTATTTGTCTATTAACTGTGCATTCAATTGTGAATCTGGTCACGATTGATTATATCTACGTATTAACGCAGGGTTATGTTGTACGGGTTTAATAGATAGCAGAATAATCACCTGGGAAACGAGACGGTCGGCGCGGGCACAGGCCCGCGCGATTAAGGGGCCAGGTAGACCTGCGGTACCGCGGCGTCAGGATGCTGGCTCATACTGATGTCGGCGCCGTACCAGCGGTGAATCACCGACTGCTGAATCACCTCCTGCGGCGTGCCCTGGGCCACCAGCTTGCCCTGATGCAGCAGCAGAATGGTGTCGGCCCACAGGGCGGCGAGATTAAGGTCGTGCAGTACAATGCAGACGTGCAGCTCACCGCGGCGGGTCAGCTTCTTCAGCAGCCGCAGCAGGTGCTGCTGATAGAACAGGTCCAGCGCGGAGGTCGGTTCGTCAAGAAACAGCCAGCCCTTCGGGCCATCGTCGCACCATAGCTGCGCCAGGCAGCGCGCCAGCTGTACGCGCTGCTGTTCACCGCCGGAGAGCGTTGGATAGCGACGGCCCGCCAGGTGGGTACAGCCGGTTTCGGCCATCACTTGCTGGATCAGCGCCGGGTCCACTTCTGCACCCCACGGCGCGCGCCCCATGGCGATCACCGTCTCTACCGGCCAACTGGCGTTCAGCTGCGTGCGTTGCAGCATCACCGCCCGGCGGCGGGAGAGGGCGGAGGCGGACCACTCGGCGAGCGGCTTGCCTTCGATGTGCTGCTCGCCGCTGTCGGCGGTCAGAAAACCGGTCAACAGCCGCAGCAGGGTCGATTTTCCCGCGCCGTTGGGGCCAATCAGCGCGGTGACTTCTCCGCGCCGCAGCGCCAGCGATACGCCATCAATCACCCGGCGCTTGCCCAGCCGCAGCGACAGCGCGCGGGCAGAATAGTGTTTATCCATGGGGGGATCTCTCCTGACGGAAAATAAGCCACAGGAACCACGGCGCGCCGAGCAGGCTGGTCAGCAGCCCCACCGGCATTTCGGCCGGTGCGGCAACCGTGCGGGCGAGCGTGTCGGCAATGAGCAGCAGAATGGCGCCCGCGAGCAGCGAGCCGGGAATCAGCCCGCGGTGATCTGGCCCCAGCCACATGCGCATCAGATGCGGGACGACCAGCCCGATAAAGCCAATCACACCGCTTATCGCCACCGACGCCGCCACCAGCACCGCGCTGCACAGCAGCAGTACGCGTTGCAGCACCCGAACGTTCACGCCAAGATAGTGCGCCTCTTCATCGCCCAGCTGGAGCAGATTGAGGCGCGCGGCCATCCACCACACCGCCAGCGATGACGGGATAATCAGCGTGGCGGCCACCAGCAGCGTCGGCCACTCGGCCTGTCCGAGGCTGCCCATGCCCCACAGCGACAGCTGGCGCAGCTGCGCGTCGTTGCTGATCCACGACAGCATCCCCACCAGCGCGCCGCACAGCGCGTTAATCGCAATCCCGACCAGCAGCAGGCGAGAGAGCGAACCGTCGCCGGCTTTGCTGAGCACAAAAATCACCGCCATCACCGCCAGGCTACCGATAAACGCCGCCAGCATCGGCGCGTACAGCGCCACCAGCACCGGTACAGAAAGCGGCAGCACCAGCCAGAATGCCACCGCCAGCGCCGCGCCGCTGCTGATACCGAGCAGCCCCGGGTCGGCCAGCGGATTGCGGAACAGCCCCTGCATTACGCAGCCGGAGAGCGCCAGCGCGCTGCCCACCAGCAGTGCCAGCAGTACGCGCGGCAATCGGATAGTGAGCCAGATATGGCGCAGCACCTCATCCCCCGACGGCCAGATGCTCGCCAGCGGCAGGCGCATCGCGCCGAGCGTGGTAGCAAACAGCGTCAGGGCCACGAGCAGCAGCACCATCAGCCACAGTGGGCGTGAGGCGGTTGTGTTCATCAGGGCGTCTGCTCCGCTTTCTGGCGCAGCGCCATCAGCGCCTGCGGCGTGCGCGGGCCAAAGCCGAGAAGCGCCATATCGTCAATCACCAGCACCTGCTTGTTGCGCCCAGCGGGCGTTTGCGCCAGACCTGGCAGCTTCCACAGCGAGACTTCACCGCCCATCCCTTTCAGGCCGTCGGCGGAGATCACCACCAGATCCGGCGCGCTGGCAATCACCCCTTCCTGCGACATGGTGCGATAGTGGTCAAAGCCCTGCATCGCGTTTTGCAAACCGGCAAGCTTAAGCGCGCCGTCCGCCGCCGTTTGCTGGCCGGCCACCAGCGCCCCGGAGCCGCCGTGGCTGAGGATAAACAGCACGCGCTTGTTCAGAGGCTGCGCCGGGATCTTCGCCATCTCGTCATGCAGCGTTTGGCGCAGCGCGTCGCCCTGGGATTGTTTGCCCAGCGCGTCGGCAATCACCCGGACTTTGTTGTCCATCGCCGCCGCATCGTAGCCGCCCGGCACGTTAACCACCTTCACCTTGCTGCCTTCCACCTTTTGCAGCACCAGCGACGGCTGCGCCTGGCTGCTTGCCAGCACCAGCGTGGGGCGCAGGGAGAGAATGCCTTCCGCGTTCAGCTGGCGCAGATAGCCGACGTCCGGCAGCGACTGAGATGCCGCAGGCCAGGTGCTGGTGCTGTCGCGCGCCACCAGCTGCGGCTGGGCGTCCAGCGCATAGACAATCTCCGTCACGTCGCCGCCAAGGGTGATAATGCGCTCGGCGGCGCTCGCGAACAGCGGCAGCGCCGCCAGCAGAATCAGCAGCCGCTTCATACGGTCTGGCCTTCCGCCGTCAGGCTGTCGACCTGAGTGCGCCACAGGGTTTGCTCCGGATGACCTTCGCTGCGCTGGCCGTACAGCTGGGCAATCTGGGTGCCGTCTTTGGCAAACAGCTCCACGCTGGTGACGTGGCCGTCAACGGTGGGTTTACGCGTCACCCACACTTCGTCAATGGTCTCTTCGCGCAGATGCAGGGTGAAGGTGCGGTTGAAGATGTTGATCCAGCCGCGCATCGGCGTCAGCTTCTCCAGCGTGCCGGTGAAGATCTGCACGCAGCCGCGGTTGCCGACGAAAATCATAAATTCATTGCCGTCCTGCTGAAGGGTTTCCAGCAGGCGGGGCAGGGCATTGTTATCGACACGGCAGGCCAGGTCATCGCTTACCAGACGGAAAGCCTGCTGGCGCGAGAGGTGGTACTTGCGCAGCAGCGTAAAGAACTGGTGCACGTCGGTCATCGCTCGCCACTCTTTTTCCAGCGCCGCGCCGTCGGCCGTATCGGCGTAGCGGGCGCGCTCCGCCGGGCGGATAGCCAGCGGCGTTGGGTCGGATTGGGTATGTTCGGCAATCAGCGCCTGCCAGGCCGCGCTGTCCGTGGCGTCGGTGGTGTAGACCTTCAGCACCGCGTCGCCGTGCGGGTCGAAGAACTGGATGCTCTCACGCCCCTCATCGTTGAGGTAAAACGCGCTGGCCCACTGGCTCAGGAACAGACGCAGGTCGAGGGCGCGCGGGTTCAGCACCAGGCCTGCATGGCCGTCGAGGTGCTGGTGGGTAAAGGCGCCCACCTGCTCGTGTACCGCATATTCGTTGCGGCAGATGCATTTGGTTTCGCCCACGTTTTCAAGCGCGGAGAGGATCGCGCGTGCATTATCCTGCAGGCGTACGGCGTCGTGGCCGACGCGAGCAGCGGTCAGCTCGGCTTCGCTAATGCCCATCACGGCGGCGATGTCGCGGGCGTACTTCGCCGTACCGCTGGCTTTAACCTCCTGATAGCGCTGCCACAGTTCGGTTGGTGCGTTTTGCATAGCTCTCTTCCTTATAATTACCCCGGCCAGCGGCCGGGGGCAGGTGTTATTGAGGGGATGATCAGAAGTCGATGTTGACGCCCAGCTGCCAGGTACGGCCCGGCATCACCGCCAGCGATTTATCATTGGCGTCCTGATTGGTGGACGTTTCAATGTTGCGGCTGCTCAGGTAGTCCCAGTATTTACGGTCGGTCAGGTTATACACGCCGCCGTTGATACGGACGTTCTTCGCCACGCGCCAGTAGGCCGTCCAGTCGAGCATGCCGTAACCCGGTACGCGCATGTATTCGCTGGTGGAGTCCGCGATCGCGCTGCCGGTGTTGGTGTAGCTCTCACGGCTGGTGGTGGTGGCGCGTTTGCCTTTCACGAAGGTAGCGGTCAGCGCGGTACCGTACACTTTGGACGGATCGTCCCACGCGACGCCGACGATGGCTTTCATCGGCGCGACGCTATCCAGGTCGACGTACTTGTCGCCGTAGTAGCTCGATTTCGACTGCCCTTCGCTATAGCCGTAGGCCAGCGTGGCGCTCAGGCCGTCGACCTGCTCAAACCAGGTGCCGAAGTTAAACTTCGCGCTAATCTCACCGCCGTAGATATAGGCTTTATCGCGGTTTTCCGCCTGATAAATGGTGTAGATGTTCGACGGCACGTTGGCGAACTGGGTGGGGTTGTTCGCTCGGGTGTAGCGAGTGTAGGCGATAAAGTTTTTATAGCTGTTGTAGAACAGCGCGGTGCGCAGGGTTACCCCGTCGGTTACCTCTCCCTTCATGCCCCACTCGAAGTTATCGCTGGTTTCGGTTTTCAGATCGGTATTGCCGATCAGCGCGTACTGTCCGCGGCCCGCGTAGCTGGAGCCGAGGTTCCAGGAACCGTACAGCTGGCTGGTGTTCGGGAACTCCGCGCCGCGCTTGTACTGCAGGTAGGTCATCATGCGCGGCGTAATGTCGTACTGGAAGGTCAGCGACGGCAGCGCCTGGGTGTCCGAGTTTTTCCCGTACAGCGTCGACACCGAGGATTCGGTCAGCACCGTGCTGTTGGTAGTCAGGCTGGAAAGATTCTCCGGCTTCGTCGACTGATGCACCACGCGAACGCCCGGGATCACCGCAAAGTTATGGCCGTCGAGATCGAAGTTGATCTGATCCTGCAGGAAGCCGCCGATCGTGTATTCACGGCTGTCGGCTTCCGGCTGCATGATCTCGCTGTAAACGCTGGGGATCGGCGACTGGCTAAACGGACGCTGGGTTTTGGTGGTGCTGGCGTTAAAGCCCGCGCTCAGATCATGGCGGCCCAGGGTTTTCGCCAGCGCGGTCTGCATGCCCCAGGTGTCGGTATCATAGTTCGAGTACACCGTCTCCATGCTGCCGCTGGTGCTGTCCGGCATATAGGTTCGGTCGTGTGCTTCGGTGTGCTGGTAGTACACTTTGGTCGACGCGCTATCGATGAAGTCATTCATCGGCGTCCAGTCGTCTTTCAGGCTCAGCCCCCAGCGGCGAGTCTGGCTGGTCTGCTGCGCGTTACCGATGGTGCTGTCACCGGCGTTATCCCACACGTCGTAATGGGTGTGGTTGGTTTTGTGGTAGTAGTCGAGGGTGGTGGTCAGCTTATGCAGATCGTTTGGCTGCCAGATGCCGGAGGCCATAAAGGCATCAGAGTGCCAGTTGGCGGGGAACGCGTCCACGCTTGAGCTGTTGGTGGTGGTCTCCTGGCCATCGCGGCGGCTGTAGACAAAAATGCCGCGCAGGGTTTCATCGCCGCCGGCGGCCGTCAGGCCATTGTGCCAGCTGCGGTCAGACGAGTCGTACTCGCTGCGGTAGCTAAAAGCGCTGGTTTTGCCCGGATGCAGATAGTCGTCCGCCGATTTCGGCTGGAAGGAGACGTTGCCGCCGATGGAGGTATTGGCGGTCTCGGTATCGGTCGCGCCAGACTGAATATCCACGCTGCCGTACATGTACGGGTCGATATAGTCGCGGCCAATGCCGAAGGTATTAAGCCCGGCGCGGCTGACGTAGCTGCGGCCGGTGGCGTTCGGCTGGGCAATGCCGTCGACGTCGATGCCGACGCGGTTGCTCTCGAGGCCGCGAATGTTGTAGCCGGTGTAGCCACCGCGGTCAAAGCCGCTTTTACCGTTGCCGGAACCGCCGCTGGCGCCGGTCGCGCCGATCAGAGGTTCGTAACGCATGATGGAACCAAAATCGTTGGCCCCTTTATCCTGAAGCTCCTGCGCGCTAATCGCGTGCTGGTTGCCCGGTTTCAGTACCGGCGCGGGCGCGGTGACGGTCATCTGTTCCACGCTGTCGACCGTGGTTTTATCCTGTGTTTCGGCCGCGCCCGCGGAAGTCTGATAGATTGCTGCGAGCAAAGAGGTCACCAGTAGGCTTTTCTTGCCCCACGCCTCTGATTGAATGGATTTGTACATAGTTGCCATGCCTTCATCGTTATTAGAATGGGCTCACGCGTTACTTCCAGAAACGGCTTTTCCTTAAGCGTCTTGAAGTTATCCAATTTTTATTTTGCGAATGGTAATGATAGGAGTTGTCATTTGCAATAAGATTTGGAGATAATTCTGTTCTCATGCAACCATTTATTTGTTTACAATTTGTCCTTTCCCCCTCACGAGATCGCCATGACGCAGAAAGCCGCCGTTACCATCACCTACTGTTCTCAATGCAACTGGATGCTGCGCGCCAGCTGGATGGCGCAGGAACTGCTGCACACCTTTAGCACCGATATCGCCTCTGTCACGCTGGTGCCGGGAACCGGTGGGATCTTTACCATTACCGTCGGGGATGAACTGGTGTGGGAGCGTAAGCGTGACGACGGTTTCCCGGACGCCGCCGAGCTAAAGCGCCGGGTGCGCGACGTCTGCTTCCCGGAAAAACCGCTGGGCCACGTGGACAAAACCGGCGGATAAAGCGGCTGCGAACGCCTCATTAAACGTGTATTATTAATGCATCTTTATTGATGAGGAATGGGCTATGGCGGGCAAACGCATCGAACGCGAAAAACGGACTATCAGCAGCATGATTGCGCTCTATCAGCGCCGCTGCCCGCAGGCGCTGGACGATGCGGAACACTACCAGGCGCTCAACGGCTATGCCGACAAGCGGCTGGATAAATGCGTGTTTGGCGAAGAAAAGCCCGCCTGCAAGCAGTGCCCGGTGCACTGCTATCAGCCCGCGAAGCGTGAAGAGATGAAACAGATTATGCGCTGGGCGGGGCCGCGGATGCTCTGGCGTCACCCGATTCTGACCATCCTGCATCTGATTGATGACCGGCGCCCGGTTCCGGCGCTGCCGGAGAAATATCGCCCGAAAAAGTAGCCTTACATGGTGCGGCAGTGGCGGCGATACTCCGACGGCGAGCGCGCCGTGTGCTTGCGAAAGATACGGCAAAAGTAGTTGCTGTCCTCAAAACCGCAGTGGTGGGCAATCTCTTTAATTTTCAGTTCATACCCGCGCAGTAATTTCTTCGCCCGCTCCAGGCGCACGGCGGTGAGATATTCGTTGAAGCCCACGGTGCTGGACTTCTGAAACAGGTGCGACAGATAGTTCGGCGTAATGTGGAACTTCTTCGCCACCGTCTCGCGGCTGATCGCCTCGGCGGCATGCTCGTCGATATACTCCTGAATCGCCAGAAACAGCGCTTTGCTTTTGCTGACCGTATCCGCCAGATGGGTCAGCTGGTCGATGCAGTGGCTGAGCAGGCCGCTGAGCACAATCTGCGCGGTGGGTATTACCGGGCGAATCGCCAGCTCGTTCATGGCCAGCAGCAGGTACGAGCCTACCCGTGGGCCGAGCCGCGCCACGTGCTGTTTGCGGATCTCGACGAAGGTTTTACCGTCAAAGCGCTGAAGGCTGAAGCCGAGCTTTTGCTTGCTGAACAGAATGCTCAGCGAGGTGGCTGGCCCGCGCCACTGCGGCGCATTCCAGCGGCCGCTGGGGATATACAGCGCCTGCAGCGGGCCGAGCGGTGCGTCCAGACAGTCATCCGCCAGCTCGCCTTCCAGCACGATCTCAATACGCGGAAACGACACGCTCATCGCCAGCTCCGGCGCGGGCAGGGAGGCTTGCGGAAAACGGACGACAAGGTCGCCCTGCCGGGCCAGCAGCTGCTCCAGCACGGGGACGAGGGTTGGCTCTGACATGCTCATGTCCTGTTGTTATTCTGGATTTTGAATCTCATCACACTTTATTTTGCTGTACACAAAAATCCAGTGTTGTGTAGCTATCTCATACAGAATGGCGCCGCCGCGTGCAGTAACTTTTGATACATGTTGTGAAATGGTTAACAAAAGAGAGGCGATATGGACAAGCAAGCGGCATTCTGGCTGGAGGCACTGGGCGCCAACGGCGAACTGTCGGCCACGATGAAACACGAGCTGGATACCCAGGGCTATACGATTGTGCACGGCGTGGCGGATGCCGACTGGCTGACCGCGATGCGCGAGCGGATCGATTTTCTGGTGGAGAAAGAAGGTGAGAATCTGGCGGTGGAGCACCATCAGGAGGAGACGGCGACGCGGGTGGCGAACCTGGTGAACAAAGGCGTGGTGTGGGAGAAGGTGTGGGCGCACCCGCTGATCCTGTCAGCCTGCCGCTATGTCTTTGACGGCGCGTTTAAAGTCTCCAGCCTCAACGCCCGCGAGGCGCTGTACAACGGCGGCCATCAGCCGCTGCACGCCGACTGGAAAAAGCCGCGTCCGGACTTCCCGAAAGTGCATCTGGTGAACACCATCTGGGCAATTGACGATCTCTCCGCCGCGAACGGCGCACCGCGTATTATCCCCGCGACCCACCTGCGCCCCGAGCTGCCGGAGGAGGTGCTGGACGATGTGGAAGCGCCGCATCCGGATGAGGTGATTTTTGCAGCCCCGGCGGGTAGCGTGATGATTTACAACGCCCATGCCTGGCACGGCGGCACGACTAACCGCGAAGGCTCGCGTCGTCGCGTGCTACACGGCCTGTACATCGACCGGGCAGACGCCGCGCAGCAGGATCAGCGCCGTTGGCTCACCCCGGAAACCGCCAGCCGCTTGACGCCCGCGCAGAAGTGGTTGCTGGATGTGGAGTAGCGTTTCGAGTAGTTCCGTCATCCTTTGTGGGGCTGTCTCTTATACACAAATTCAAGAGACAAGACCTGATATCTGTTAGTAAGGTGCAAGGTTCCGTTCACTTTACGTTGGGTGGAATATGACGTTCTATCACCGGTGAACGGGTCAAGGGGGGGCGGCCGCGCCCCCCTTGACAATCCCCGCGGCCCCGCGGGGAAATCGGTGCTTCGCACTACGCTCACCAACGAACTCCAGCCTGCGGCACGGCGAAACTCGAGATTACTCGTCCCATCCCTGGGACTCGCCCTTCGGGCCAACGCAAGCGTTGTTCAAAATTGCTCCCGGCAATTTTGTCCCTGTCTCGGTTCGCCTCAGGACGCCATCCATGGCGTCCTGACCTTGTCTTCCATTCTCCGGTTCGCCGATTTCCAGCGGGGACTCATCGGTTTCAGTGGCTCTGGTTTTTGCTGTTAATTAAAAGACCGCACTGGTGTTGGTGGCGTCTAAATCGCCGAAGCGTTCCCTGAAGGCCGGGGCAGCCCACAGGGATGTGGGCTGAGGGCGCGGCTTTACAGGGATGTTACCTCGCGCCCGACCCGAAAGCCGTAAGGGATAAGCTGAGGG